>JAFQQU010000010.1 GCA_017410445.1 Clostridia bacterium
ATGCCAAGGACGCCTATCTGAATATCGTCGTCGGCAATGTATATCACCTCAAATTTACCCGAAACCCGCTGAGCTTTATTCAGAAGCAGCAGCCCTACAGCCTGAACAGGATGTTTGATTTTGATGTTGTCCGCAACGGCGAATATGCATGGCGCAGAGGCGATGACGGCTCCATTGCCATGGTACGCAGGATGATGGGCAAGAACAACATTCTCTTCACAAGGTATGCACACGAAGCGGCAGGAGGCTTCTATAAGCAGACAATTCAAAAGGCTGGGAAGGGAGAGGCTGCTATCAAGAATAGCGACCCAAGGATGACTATTGACAAATTTGGCGGATATACCGAACGAAAAGGCGCGTATTTCATGCTGGTCGAGCATACCGAGAAGGATAAGCGCATGCGCTCCATCGAAACGGTGTTCCTGATGAACAAAGCATTGTATGAGCGTGACCCTATCAGCTACTGCACGAGTGTGTTGGGGATTTCAGAACCGAAGATACTCATTCCGAAGATAAAGATCGACTCACTGGTGGAGTATGATGGATTCAGGATGCATATATCCGGTAGAACCGGAACGCGCATAATCTATAAGAATGCCAATCAACTGATTGTTTCTCCAGAGCAGGTATGCTATATCAAACAGATCGGCAAATATCTGGAGAGGTGTGCGGATGCGCGCGAGGATGTAATAGTCAGTTCGTTTGATGGGATTACTATAGAAGGAAACGAAGCCATGTATCGGCTGCTGCTGGATAAACTGCGCACAGCGCGGTACATTGTGAAGTATGAAACGGTATCCGATACAGTGCAGGAGAATAGTGGAAAATTCAATGCGTTGCCATTAGCGGATCAGTGCCGTGTACTGATGCAAGTATTGAATCTATTCAAGGCAAATGCCGCAAGTGCTGATCTGAAGCTGCTTTGCGGTAAAGCACGAATCGGCATTTTGCTGACATCCAAGAACTTGAACGGCTTTGCAGGTCATAGCTTCAAACTCATTAATCAGTCAGTCACCGGTTTCTTTGAGCAGGAGATTGATTTGCTGGGAGATCAGTTTTGAGCTGGCGCGTGGTGGTGGTGGTGAGCAGCAGTGCCAAAGTGGATTTCAAGATGGATTATCTGGTTGTGCGCACATTGGATGACACACGGCGGGTACACATCAGCGAGATCGGCGTATTAATACTGGAAAGCACAGCCATCTCCATCACAGCCTACTGCAATCAATTGAGGAAGTAATCCTGTTTGATGTAGATTTGTGTGAGCTGACACTTGATTCGTCCGATGAAATGAGCTAAAATAGAAGTACGGATTCTGAAACAGCACAGCGCTTTGTTGTGGCGTGCTCTCATTTGAGGTTTGAGGGTTGTGTTGTTTTAGAGGGTAAGCAATCACGACCATGGAAGTCCCGTACTGCGAGGACGTTTGAGAGTTGTGTTGTTTTAGAGGGTAATCAATCGGCTGCACTGCGGGCGACCTGAAAAGCGTGGTTTGAGAGTTGTGTTGTTTTAGAGGGTAATCAATCCGAAGGCCGTGCAGGTGTGGTATGACGACGGTTTGAGAGTTGTGTTGTTTTAGAGGGTAATCAATCATACCCCGCTTCCCGGGCTTCCTGCGGTCAGTTTGAGAGTTGTGCTGTTTTAGAGGGTAATCAATCTTGTCGGTCATGTCTTCCAGAGCGTCGGTGTTTGAGAGTTGTGTTGTTTTAGAGGGTAATCAATTGTCAAGCCGTCCATAGCCATTCAAACATAGCAAAATAATGCCAGAAAGAGATGTCGAAAAATCAAGATGACATCTTTTTCTGGCATTATTTTTGTATGCTTTGCTGACATATATCAATCCGAAGAATAGCTTTTATGTCGTACATGGGCGGCGGCATATTCGCTGGGAGTAACATCCATAACGCGTTTGAATGCCAGCCGGAATGTATGGTCGCTGTTATAGCCAACCTGTGAGGCTACATTCTTAATTGTCGCTTCCCCGTCTCGCAGCAATGCGCAGGCTTTGGTGATTCTCAGGCCTTCCAAAAGTTTGGCGAAGGTGCTGTTAAAGCGTTCGCGGATAAAGTCATACAGGAACCGTTCGCTCAATCCTAAAGGCTCAACCAGATTTTCGAGCGACAGGTTAGCGTTTGTATAGTTCTCAGAAAGAAAAGAATAAATTCGTTCCTCCAGATGGTCGTCGCGGCGGCTGCTTTCGTTGAGCAGGATATCTGCCATTTCGGCGCAGAGGTTTTCGATGTGCTGAAACAGGCCGTCAAGTGTGTTTTCCAGACACATTGCGCGTAAGTGATGATCGATCCTGGCGTCTGTCAGATAGGATTGCATGCCGCGGATGACGGTTCCGCGCACCTCAAACAAAAGCTGCCTGGTCATGAACGCGGAGAGCTTGCGGTCGGTATAGTTGTGAAGACGAACTTCTTTAAGGAGATCCGAGAGCATGACAGTATTTCCCATCTTCAGAGCATGGATGATCTGAAGCTCCATATCAATGGGATAATCATAATAGGTTTCCGAAAGCAGGGACGCGACGCCTGAAAAGTGCATCTCGACAGTGCTGTTTTCAGGATCGGCGCGCATGATTTCGATCATTGCGACGGTTTCATCGTAGGCGATATGAATCTGCTGAGTGGTCTCACACAGATTGCTGACGCAAAGCTGATAGGATTGGTCCCGTGCAATGGAGTTGAGCCGTATGCACAGTGAATGGCTGCATTCCGTCCAGTAAGTCTGGTCAGCGTCCTGCGGCAGAAAGAACAGAATGACATACCGGTCTGAGAAGAACAGAGCGCGTGCCTCATAAGGTTCCAGCGCTTTCTGGAGAGCGGCAGTGGTTTCCTGATACGAATTTTTCTGAGCACGGCTTTGAATAGCAATGACGCCGAATTTGTGATTCTTCAGGGAAATATGGGCATGACTGCTCAGCTGCTCAAGCCGGTCGAGATTTTCGTATTCACCCAGCAGCAGGCAGCGAACCAGTTCGAAACTGATCAGCTCGCGCTGACTGTCGCTGAGCAGCCGGTAGGTTGAATTTTTCTCCATCAGCTGGGCAATTGTATTTTCGATAAGGATGTATTCGTCAGGATTGTCCAGATATTCTCTGGGAATCTGATCGGAAAGAGAGGATACGATGCGCCGAAGCGGTTCAGCACTGTTTTTGCTCAGAAACAGGCACAGAACGATATCAATCAGCAGCATAATCACAGTAAGCCGCAGAATCTGAGCAGAAGTCTGATTGACACTGGCGTACAGATGACTCTTGGGCAGAAGGGCAACCAGATTCCATGAAGGCAGGACAGAAGCCGAGAAGGAGGCGTAACTGCTCGGCGGGGTTGCTGCGCCGGACAGGTAGCTGCTGCACCAGGCGGCTTCGGCGCCCGGCGAGAGGAATCCGGCATTGCCCAAAGACAGGATTATTTGTCCGTCAGAGGCAAGCAGCGCGGTATATCCGGAAATAGCAGTCAGCGGACGGAGCATCTCGGTCATCAGCGATTTGTCGATACGCAGAATAAGCAGGGCGCTGCTGTGCGAAGTGATGCGATAATGGGTTATATGCAGCAGTTCTCCTCCGGGCATCAGATAGAATCCATTGAGCAGATTGCGGCGGATAAAGCTCTGCCATTCAGAATAAGGCATGGAGGTGAAGCTGAGGGTGGCGTTGTACATGGTTTCGTCCATCTGGACAGCGCTGCTCCCGCTGAGCAGCCAGTTTGTAGCGAAAGAATAGAGATAGATTCCTTCGATATTTGAATTGGACAGAATATAGTTATTCAGCGATTCTTTCCACACATAAAGATCGCTGATGGTCTGCTTCTGAACGGAAGTCGTCTTGATGAATGCCTGTACTTCGTTATTCCTGAGAACGCTTTCTGAGAGAGCCTGAATATCTGTCGCCGTATTGCTGATCATTTCGGCGTTGTGGGTCAGGCTGTTTTGATAGGTGATCGTATTCTGTTCGATGGCGCCTTGATTCATGAACACCTGAAGAGCGCATATGCAGAGCAGGGGAAGCATCAGCACAGCTGTAAATGACAAAAACAATTTCATAAAAGTCTTCGATACTTTTATCACTTCAACCGGCTCCTTTCGACAAAACAACAGCAAATTCATACATTTTATCTGTAATTATAGCACATCTTCTGTCAGATCGGAATAAAATTCAAAATTATGCCGCTTCATGTAAGAATTTTACGCTCTCAATTTGGTTGACAATGTAACAATTTGATGATGAAAAGGAGAATATGAAGTTTACGATATGATGAGAACGCGTTAAAATGAGAACGTGATATGTTGGAAAGCGAGGGATTGGCCATGGAAAAAAGAATGCAAAAAAGGCTTAAACAAATGCGCCGGCACTGGCAGCTGTATCTGATTTTTTTGCTGCCGCTGGTTCATGTCCTTCTTTTTAAGTATGCGCCTATGTACGGTATCGTCATTGCGTTCAAGCGTTACAATCCTGTTCGCGGAATTCTGGGGAGCCCGTGGGCGGGCCTGAAGTATTTCCGACAGTTTTTTTCCTCTCCGCTGAGCTGGACGGTCATCATCAATACGCTGCGAATCAGCGGACTGGGTTTGATTTTCTATTTTCCGTTTCCGATTATTCTGGCGGTCGCGCTGAACGAATGCGGCAACAGGTTCTATAAAAAAACTGTTCAGATGATCACCTATGCGCCTTATTTCATTTCCACGGTCGTTCTGGTCGGCATTATACTGCAGGTCACTGATCTGCGCATGGGCGTTATCAATATGGCTATTCAGGCATTCGGCGGTCAGCCAATAAACTTTATGGGAAAGCCTGAAATGTTCACAGGGATTTACATTATCTCGGACATATGGAAAGGCGCAGGATATTCGTCCATTCTGTATCTGGCGGCGCTGTCCGGCGTGAGCCCGGAACTGCATGAGGCGGCTATTGTTGACGGCGCGAACAAGCTCAAACGTGTCTGGCACATCGATCTTCCGTCCATTCTTCCCACGATTGTCCTGCAGCTCATCATGGGTATGGGCAATATTATGAATCTCGGATATGAAAAGGTCTATCTGATGCAGAACGATATGAACATTGCGGTTTCGGAGGTTATTTCGACGTATGTTTATAAAGTGGGTCTGCAGAGGAGCAATTTCAGCTTTTCAACGGCTATCGGTCTGATGAATACGGTCGTATCCCTGGTTCTGGTAAGCACGGCGAACTTTACGGCGCGCAAGCTGACCGGCTCGTCGATGTGGTAAGGAGGTGCGGCAGATGAGTGCAAAACATGGAATCAAAATGACCCGTGTGGATAAAGCGTTCACCTTCTTTGTGTATGTGTTTCTGACGTTCTGCCTGCTGGCAGTGCTGTATCCGCTTCTGTATGTTGTTGCTGCGTCATTTTCCGATCCGTCGGCAGTTGCTACCGGCAAAGTATGGGTCTGGCCGGTTAGACCGACGCTGATTGCCTACCAGACGGTGCTGGGATACCGGAATATCCAGACGGGATTTGTAAATTCGTTTGCCTATATGTTCGGCAGTACGGCGCTGAGCCTGATCGGCACAATCATGGCGGCGTATCCGCTGAGCCGGAAGGAGTTTGTTGGCCGCGGCGTTTTTACGTTTGTTTTCGCCTTTACGATGTATGTCGGCGGCGGTCTGATTCCGACATACCTGCTGATCAGCAGTCTGATAATGCTGGATACCTATTGGGTCATGGTCATTCCGGGCATGGTCAGCGTATGGCATGTAATCATGTGCAGGACGTATTTTCAGACGACGATTTCGGATGAGCTCTATGAGGCGGCTGAGATAGACGGCTGCTCGGATTTCTGGTATCTGATCCGGATCATTCTTCCGCTGTCGATGCCGATTCTGGCTGTTCTTGGCATGTATACGGCGGTAGGCAGCTGGAATGGATATTTCAGCGCCATGATTTATCTGACCAGCCAGGAAAAATATCCGCTGCAAATCACGCTGCGGTCGATTCTGATGCTGGGGCGGGTTGAAATGACATCGATTGATGATGCGGAAGCACTGCAGAACATGCAGGCATTGTCCACGCTTCTCAAATATGCAGTCATTGTTGTTGCCAGCGCCCCGATGATGGTTATCTACGTTTTTGTTCAGAAGTTCTTCGTAAAAGGCGTCATGATCGGATCGATCAAGGGCTGAGAATGGAAATTGACGGGGCGGATCCCGTTGATTATATTATTTAAGGAGGTAATCCCATGACCCGTAAGTTCTGGAAGACCCTGCTTCTGGCGATGCTCATCCTGTGCATGAGCATGATCACTGTTCCGGTGTTCGCAGCGGAAGACGTTCCGACGCTGGAAATCTTCATTGAGGAAGTTGTTACGGTTGAGGACTTCGAGACCAATGCTGCGACGCTCTGGATTCAGGAGCAGCTGGGCTGCGAGCTCGATTTCATCGTTGCTCCGACCGGCTCTGCGGAGGAGAAGCTGAATGTTCTGCTCAACAGCGGCGAGTATCCGGACATCTTCTATCGTGCGATTCCCAACGAGAATCTGTATGGCGTTGAATCCGGCTTGCTGCTTGACCTGTCTGAGTATGTTGCAGACACCGAGGTCATGCCGAACCTCAATTACCTGATGGAGATTCGCCCGGCTCTGATTCCCCAGCTGAGAGCGGTTAACGGCGCTCTGTATACCGCGCCCCATTACTCTGAGTGCGTACACTGCCAGTATTCCAACAAGATGTTCTATAACAAGGGACTGCTTGAAGCGATCGGCAAGGAAGTCCCCACGACCACCGATGAAATGTACGACGTCATGGTGGCGTTCAAGGCGGCTTATCCGGACGGCATTCCTTATGCGGCCTGTATCGATGCTCAGAGTGCTCCGTGGGCATTCCTGACCAATGCGTGGACTTATTCGACGCTGTCCACCGGCGCATCCGGCAACATCGGCCTGCGCCTGCATGACGGCGTTGTAGAGTCCATGATCGATGACGAAGAATATCGCGAAGCTCTGCGCTATATCAAGAAGCTGTATGGGGAAGATCTGCTGTACGAAGGCTCTTTCACGATGGATACCAGCCAGCTCAAGGCGCTGCTTGCTTCCGATACCCCTGTTCTCTTCTGGAGCGCGACTCATAATGTCAAGTATGTCAACGCTGCGGATACCCCCGAGCTGTACGCCAATCAGAAGCCCCTGGCTCCCCTGAAGGGACCGGAAGGCGCTCAGTATGCCAGCTACTATCCGCCGACCCCCACCCCCGGCATCGCTGTTTCCGCTTCCTGTGAGAACATTGACCTGGCGATCAAGTTCATCGACCTGCACTATACTGCCGAGGCCATCTGGACCATCAACGAAGGCGTTCGCGGCGAGAACTGGGATTGGGCTGCAGAGGGTCAGAAGACGATGCTCGGCAATCCGGCAAATGCTTACCGCATCGGCGAATATATCACCGATATCCAGAATGTCAAGTGGGAGCCGCGCGGAGTTGGCGTTGACATCGAAGAGTATCAGGGCCGTCCTTTTGACGCCGAGGCCTATGACGAGACTCTGGCCGAATGGGGCAGCGCTTTCCGTTCCATTATGACCAATGAATTCTATGCGCCCTACTATCAGGACGAGTATCAGACCATTCCCACTCTGAAGTTCACCTCTGAAGAGGAAGAAGAACTGAGCATGATCAACGTATCTCTGCTGAACTACATTGCTCAGTCCCGCATCGGCTTCATCACCGGTACGATGGATCTGGACAAGGATTGGGATTCGTATGTATCCAGCCTGAACAACATGGGTCTGGAGACGATCATTGATCTGTATCAGACCTCCTATGATCGCGTCAAGTAAGCTATAACTGCCGGGAAACGGGGAACTTCGGTTCCCCGTTTTTCCAAATCCGACAATTATGCTGTTTTATTGTTCGGGAAGCCTTGTTTTTTCCGTATGGGAGGAGCAGATATGAAAACATGTAAACGGGTTGTTCTCTTTGGCGTCGACGGCGCCGGAACATATTTTGAGCAGGCGAAAACACCGAACATCGACCGGATCTTTTGCGGCGGTTCAGTCTGCAGGAGAACGCTGACCGAGATTCCGTCCATCAGCGCAGAGTGTTGGGGTTCCATGCTGCATGGCGTAAGCTGTGAGCAGCACGGCCTGACAAACTGGACGGCATCCAACCTTCCGTATCCGTCAGATTCTCCGTATCCGTCGGTATTTAAGGCGATTCGTGAAGCGTGTCCGGATGCTGTGCTGGCGTCCTTTTCGGATTGGCCAGCCATCAACGATGGCATCATTGAACAGGATATCGGCGTTTACAAGCAGAGCGCGCTGGATTTTTATCTGATTGATCAGGCTGTTGATTACATTGAAGAGAACGACTTTACCTTTCTGTTCATACAGTTCGACAGCGTAGACCGTATGGGGCACCGGCACGGATATGGTTCGCAGACGCATCTGGATTTGATTACTCTGACGGATACTTATATCGGCCGGATGGTCCGCACGCTGGAAAAGCAGAACAGGCTGGAGGACACGCTGCTGATCGTTGAGGCGGATCACGGAGGCACGCGGGCCAGATACAGCGCGCTCCTTGGAAATCACGGCGGTGATTCGGATGAGGAGAAGTATGTCCTTTTTGCGGCTGTCGGAGGAGGCGTTTGCCCGGGTGAAATCACCGGGATGATGGTTCGCGATACGGCGGCCGTAATTCTTCATGCGCTGGGCATTCCGCAGCCGGCAAGCTGGTCTGCCTGTGTGCCGAACGGTCTGTTTAATGATGCTCCGATGACTGTCAGAAGACAGGAAACTGCAGAAAAAGCGATTACGGCGTCTGAAGCGGACTGCGCTGAGCGCGGAGAGTTTCTGAAACGCTTTGCGGCCATGGAGCCTATGATCTATCTTCCTTTTGACGATGAAGCAGAAGGCAGGATGGAGGCGCTTGAGTCCTACGGGAAGCTCTATCGGATTGAAGGCCGGAAAGGAAAAGGGCTCAGGATGGATGACGGCTGTATTTCGCTGGGGTGCCCCGATCTGCATAAAGGTTTTACGATGATGGCATGGATGAAGCTGAATCATGGCGAGGCCCGGGCGGAAGTGATGAAGGTATGCTCGGAAAAGGGCGAACAGAGCCTGCTGCTGCATCTGGCTTCCTATGGCAATTTCCCGCAATATATCATATTGAAGATTCTGGACCGATCGAATCTGGAGCCTGTCAGCATCCTGATTCCCAGACCGAAGGAGATTATCGGACGGTGGACGCATATTTGCGTGTCCTTCGATCCGGCGCGCAGGACGCTTATTTTCTGGATGGATTTCAGGGAAGTATTCCGCTGGAATATCGAAAAAGAAAGAGAGTTCCCGCTGGAGGGCGGAACTCTGCATATTGGCGGAGAGCCGGGGCTGGAATCTGGCAAATATCTGCCGGCCGTACTGGATGATGTATGCATATTGAGCAAGCCCATTGGTCATGCAGAAATTGAGACTTTCAGGACATACTACGGCGTCTGAATCCGGAGAGGATGAGCGGCGACCTGGCCGGATTTTTGAGCATTAAGAGCAATCGGGGATTCTGACTTTAGACAGCTTCAGCTTTTCACTTCGTGAAAAAGAAGGACGGCATGGAGTGCTGCGCGGAGGGAGGAGACACAGAAAGATGTTCGGCAGAAAGAAAAAGCGCATCATGCTGGCAATGCTGGATGAGGCTGAAAATGAGATACTGAGGCTGCCGGTCAAGGAGCTTACACTGCCGGAGGAGGCCGTACTTCAGATGAGTATACGTTATTTCAACGATCCGGATCCCTGTTTTATTCACCGGGAAGCCGTTCGGCAGCGCGCAGTGATGGAACTGATGGAACACACCGGATCCTTTCCGCTTACCGAACTCAGCGAAGAAGTCAGATTATGCTTTCGGCAGGGAACAAAACTGCGCATTTGGGAGGAAGGGTAATGAAACGAATCGTCGCGCTGATCGTTATTCTTCTTAGCACTGTGCCCTGTGCCTATGCGGAGCCTCTTCATACGGTGGAGTACTATTATGAAAACTATTGCGAATCCTGCGATCCCGAAGCGGCATTTGAAGAGGAATTCAAGAGCCTGACGGGAGCTGATCTGGATGCATGTGACTTTGCGGCCTACAATACAGTGACGGAAGATGGGCAGGCGGCTTTTGCCGCTATGGCCGAAAGGTTTTCGCTGAAAAATGCCTCTGTGCCAATAGCGGTGGTGGACGGCGTTGTATATCAGGGGCAGAATGCAATGCGCAGCGAACTGGTCAGAGACGCATTTCACTGGGGAAGCGGTCTTGAATCCACAGTGGTATATCTGTATACGCCGGGATGCGAAAGCTGTGCCGCCGTTGAAAAAATACTGAAGGATCTTCCGGAAACTGTTGAAGCACGGCGCGGGGATGTTTCTTTCATTTCAGAGGTTAATATTATCCGGCTGGATGCAACTGAGAATGCTTCGGCAGCGAACGCTCTTTTTGAAAGGTACGGCGTGGAGGATGCGCGCCGGATTACGCCGTCGGTTTTTCTGCCGGACTATGTACTGAGCGGCTCGGAACGCATCGGCAAGTATCTGGTGAATCTGGTGTCGGGCGGACAGGCGGTGGGCGAAATATCGCTGAACGGACAGACAGAGGCTTGGTCAGGCGGCGGATGGACGCCGCTGGCGGCCGGTGTGATTGCCGGTTTTAACGGATGCGCGCTGTCTATGCTGCTGCTGTTCAGCTCGATTCTGCTCAAGAAAGGGAAGAATATGCTGCTGTATGGCGGCGCGTTTCTTGCTGCGAAGATCGCATGTTATCTTCTGATCGGCTTTGTCCTGCTTGGGGTTATGCAGAGGCTCAATCCGACCTGGCTGATTCCTGTATCCAGATGGATTCTGACGATGATCGGAGCAGGACTGGTGTTTATGAATCTGTTTGACGCTGCAGCGGCAGTACGCGGCGATCTGGGCCGGATGAAGAATCAGCTGCCCGGAAGGATGCGATCGTTTCTTCACCGTATGATCCGCGCGATTACAGAAAGGAAAGTGCTTTTTCCAGCCTGTATTCTGCTGGGATTTGCAGTGGCTGCGGGTGAATTCCTTTGTGCCGGGCAGATCTATCTGGCCAGTCTGCTGCAGAGTCTTCAGCAGCAGGATGACTGGACAAGCAGGATTTCGCTGATCTGGTACTGCATTGGTTTTGCGCTGCCGTCAGGTGTGATTATCATGATTCTTGCAAGGGGGAGTTCGGCGGAAAGCGTAGCCCGTTTTATGGCAAGGAATATTGTCCTTGTAAAGACAGCGACAGCAGCTGCGATGGGGGCGTTGATTGCGCTGGCCTGGCTTGTGTGAGGGAGAACTGCTGATAAGCAGGTTGTATTTCATTGAATGGATGAAGGTGGTCAGATTGACAAAGGCAGGGTGTGACATGTCTCTTGATCAGAAAATGAGCGCGGTGCTCAGGAAGATTACAGATAGCGGCCTTGTACCCGGCAATGCCATTATGATCGGAAAAGACGGCAGGAAAATCTATGAAAAATATAATGGATACGCTGATTTGAACGGCTCTGTAAGCATCGATCCCGGAACGGTATATCGCATGTATTCCATGACGAAGGTGGTAACGGCAGTTGCTGTGCTGCAGCTGTGGGAGAAGGGCGGATTTCAAATGGATGACCCGGTCAGCGATTACATTCCGGAATATGGCAGCATGAGAGTAGTTCGGGCAGACGGCTCGGTTCATGCCGCAAAAAATAAAATGACGGTACGCCATCTTTTGACAATGACATCGGGCATCGGTTATTCCGACGATCATGGCTATTATGCGGATTTCGCAAAGAGATGGAATGAACAGATTGTTGAGGGGAAAGCATGGGATACCGTCCGCGCAGCCAAGGAGCTGACGAAGGTGCCGCTGCTGTTTGAACCGGGCGAGAGGTACTGTTATGGATTTTCTTATGATGTGCTGGGCGCATTGGTGGAAGTGATATCCGGCATGAATCTGAAAGACTACTGCAGGAAGTTCATCTTTGCCCCGCTGGGGATGATGGATTCAGGTTTTGAAATTGATGAGAACAACAGGGGCAAAATGGCGGCTGCCTGCAGGAAGACGCCGGATGGATTGGCAGAATATGATGGCATCGATTGTCCTGTTATAGACGTAATGCGGTTTACAAACCCGGTATTTTATTCCGGCGGCGCGGGCTTGGTATCTACGCTGGAGGATTATTTCACATTTACGTGGATGCTGGCGGAAGGAGGAGCACTGAATGGTGTGAGGATTCTGAACAAAAGCACTGTGGATATGATGCGCAGACCGCAGCTGACGAATTCTCAGAGGATGGCTTATAATGATCCGAAAGAGGATGCAAGCACGTTTGGCTTGGAGTATACCTATGGATTCGGAGTAAGAGTCTTATCAGATCCGCAGCCCGATACGGTTCTTTCCCCTGATGAGTGGGGATGGTCAGGCGCGCTTGGAACATGGATGGCTATTGATCCTGAAGAGCACATTTTCTTTGTTTATGCACATCAGCATAATCCGCCGCTTCATAAGACATATGTGCCGGAAATCTGGCAGGCAATCAGAGAGGCTCTCTGAAGGCGCTTGATGCGCCATAACGGATGCCGGAGACGTTTATTGATGCAGCAGAAAATTCAGAAGCGCTATGCGATGAGAATAAGGAGGAATGATGGGTGAAACGCTTTGGAGATGTGATACGTGTTCCTGCCGATAAATATGCAGAATACGTGGAGAAGCACAATAATATTTGGCCCAGCATCGTTGAAATGATGAGGGATGCCCATATTCAGAATTTCACCATCTTTCACCGGGATGGGTATCTGTTCAAATATTATGAGTATACCGGCGACGACTACGAAGCGGACATGGCGAAGCTCAATGCCAATGAAGAGCATCAGAAATGGCTTGAGTATACCGCTGTCTGTCAGCAGCCTGTGGATTCTGCGGAGGACGGCGAATGGTGGGCGCCTATGAATGATATTTTTCATATTCTGTAAACAGAGGAGGATGAGATTATGAAGCGTTCGGAAATCAATGAACTCCTGCGCTGGTCCGTGGAGCTTCTGGAGCGATATCAGTTCAAGCTGCCGCGCTTTGCATACTGGTCCATGGAGGAATGGATGGAAAACAGGGACAAGATTGATACGCTGCGTACCGTCATGCAGGGCTGGGATATCACCGACTTTGGCAGCGGCAGATTTAATGAGATCGGCGCAGTGCTGTATACTGTCCGCAACGGCAAGGAGGGACAGCCCGGTGTCGGTTCTCCCTATGCTGAAAAATATCTGCTGTTCCGGGAAGGACAGCGGCTTCCCCTCCACTATCATGTTTCCAAAACCGAGGATATCATCAATCGCGGCGGCGGCATCATGAGCATTTACCTGTATAACAGCAAGCCTGATGGCTCTGTGGATTACGAAAGCGACGTGACCTATTCCAGCGACGGAATCTTCTATACAGTCAGGGCGGGAGAAGAAGTGCAGATTACTCCCGGAAACAGCATCCGTCTGACGCCTTATATGTATCATATCTTTGGCGCCAAGAATGGCTTCGGTCCTCTGATCGTGGGCGAGGTTTCAGCTGTCAATGACGACAACACAGATAATTATTTCGCTGAGCCTGTCTCCCGGTTTGCGGATATCGAAGAGGATGAGCCGATTCTGTATCCCCTGTGCAACGAGTATTCTGTGTTGGATAACGAGTAATCCGGATACAGGCGCCGGCAGCGTATTGTATGATTGCAGATGACAATCAGGGAGGAGACGAGAAAGTCATCCGGCGCGACGGCGGAGATAGGCGAGGCAAGTGGATTATTCTTTGAAATGCAGATTGGTTTATGAGTACATTCTGAGTACACTTTTCCGGCGAGCGTGAACCACTCCTGCGAAAGTAGCGAAAAAGCCGCCCCAGACATCGTGAAAATCCATGAACCGCACATGGATTACGCCCCCATACCTCGAGTGGGAATAATTCCCGCTGTCCCGATGCAGCCGCAATGATCCTCTTTGAGGTAAAAACGGTGATCATCCCTCACATAGAATCAAGACCTTGGAGAAGCGATTCTCCGGGGTCTTTTTCTGTCAGAATAGAGCAAGACCCTGAAAATACAGGCTTTCAGCCCCTGAAATTGCGTTTTTTGAGGCAACCTGAACCTAGAAACAAGGCTGTATGAAACCGGGCAAGTGATCAGGAAGATTGTACCGAAAGGGATAACGGCTTTTGCACCATGACATGGAGAAATCCCGAAAAGGCGGATCTGAAGCGCCCTCTGAAAGTTAGACAGAAGAACAGATTAAGCGGCCGATAGGGCTTGCTGCCTGTGAACAGCAGGCGGCACATTGAAATGCGAAAAGCCGAAAGCATCTGCGCAAAACATTGCTTTCGGCTTTTTTACATCTATGTATTCGGAGCATCCTTCAGTGCGGAGGCAATCATAACAAGCTGCTTTCGGGAGGAGACGCCCAGCTTGCTGTAGATGTTCTTATTGTGATATTTGAGCGTGTTTTCCTTGATATTCAACTCCGCCATGATTTCCTTGGTGGATTTTCCCTCGAGATAGAATTCATAGATGATGCGCTCGGTCGGCGTCAGGCTGGCGCGCTGAGCGGCGAAGTAAGCCAATTGCTCTTCGGGCGTTCTGGCGTCCGGCTGATCCGGCTCCTGCGGTGAATCCGGCGCTGCGTCGGGCGGCGCAGCGGCTGCCGTCGCGGCGGGTTCGGTCAGATTCTGCTCCGGCGGCTGTATATTTCCGGCTTCTTCGCTCCGCTGAATCATCAGGCAGAGGAGCAGCAGGAACAGCTCGCTGATGATATACGAAATGGACAGCAGCTCAAAGTCGATGCGGACCAGCTGCTCGATGAGCCATACGCCGATGTTGACAAACACCGCCGCGCTCATGAAGACGGCGTGAATGGCGGAATCCACATTCCTGTTTGCGCAGGCATGGAAGATCACCGCCAAGGTGGCCATCAGATAGGAAAGCAGATAGAACAGATACAGGCAGTGCAGCGGGCCGTAGACCTTTTCGAGCACTGTCGATCCGTTGATGACGGACAAGGACACTTCCTTGTAGTAAATATCCAGTATGCCCGGGCTGGCGGCTATCAGGAAAACCGCCGTGCTCACGCTGATCAGCGCTCCGGGCAGGTATTTCCCGTATTTCAGCCTGCATGTGTTCAGGATGAGCATCAGCATGGACAGCGGCAGGAACACCGAGCCCAGGTAGGACAGCCTGTTTGCCCACAGCGCGGCGTCCAGCGTTTTTGACAGGGAAAGCGCAAGGTATCCCGTATTGACGACAAACACCGAGGAAAACAGAAGGACAAACCATGGGTTCTTCTTCCGGATGAGAAACCAGTATCCGGCGGCAGCTGCCAATGAGAGGGCGGCTGTTGATGCGTATACGGCTGATATGCTCGCCGCTTTGCTGCCGACGCCGCCGAAGCGGATGAGCGCGGCGCAAAGGACGATGAAAAGGAGGATGACTCCTGCATTTTTCTTCACAACAAGACCTCTTTTGAACGCATTTTACGGCGCCCCACACTTTTCCCACCCTTTTGAGCGGGAAAAATTTTGTTTCCCACCCTTTCCGGATGCGGTGGGGTGGGGACATGCGCGGGAATATGCCGTATAATGAAGCATAATCGAAATTTATATAGACTGAAACAGTATACCACAGGCGAAGGGAACCTTCAACGAACTTCAATTTAAGAATCTTTAGACGCAAGGAGGCGCGCTGCATCATGGACGGGCATAAAACAGCAAGGTACAGAAAAATCTCCGGATATCATGGATTCAGATATCAGTTCTTCTGCGACCTGTCCGGCGCGCTGATGTGTACGACTGATTTTCAGAAGGAAGACGACCCTCTGCAGGCATGGGCTACCAAGGGCAGAAAGCTGTTCAGCCGATGTCAGAAGTGCGGCAGATGGGTTTCCGATCCGATGTACAATGCCGAGACGCTGGAATGCGTTCGGTGCTCCCCGTGGGAGGAACAGCCGGCGTTCTGCCCGCAGTGCGGCGAATCGGTACTGGAGGACAGAGCGTTCTGCCACCGCTGTCATGCGCGGCTCAAATACCGGGACAAGGAGGAATGCGGATGAAGGCCCGGACGGAATTCAGCATCAACAGCCCCGAGTATTACGGCTTCGGAATCGGGATCATGAAGCAGATCAAGGTCTGCCCGCACTGCGGCGCATCCGAGCCGTCCGAACGGTATATCTGCGGGGAGTGCGGAGCAAGACTTCCGGCGCAGACGCTGTTTCAGCAGTATCAGCGGATGCACAGGCAGTGTCCGGTGTGCGACACGGTGCTGGCCGCGGGCATGAAGTTCTGCCCGCACTGCGGAATCAAACTGAAAAATGAGGAAAGCGGGGAATGAAGATGAAAAAGAGAATTGGCGTGATTTTGGTTCTTGCATTGATTCTGGCAATGCTGGTTCCTGCCGCCGCTCATGCCGATCTGGCGTGCGGCAGCAGCGGAGAGGAGGTCCTGTCTCTTCAGACGATGCTCTATGACATGGGGTATCTCTCCGAGGAGGCGGACGGAAAGTTCGGCGCAAAGACCGAAGCGGCCGTGAAGGAGTATCAGAAATCGGCCGGACTGGAAGAAACCGGCACGGTGACGGACGAGCTGTCGGAAAAGATCTATCAGGACTGGATCGAGTATTGGGACTGGGTTCAGGAGCAGCTGCGGCTGGACGCCGAACTGGCGGGGACCGAGAAGCATTACGCTCCGTTCTGCTATTCGTGGGAAACCGAGGACGGCCAGACGGTCTTTGAATACTGCGAACGGCACGCGCTTCTGTGGGAGGCGACCTGCGGCATCCTCATGGGCGGCGACGCCGAATCCGCGGAGTATTCGTATCTCGAATGGCAGGCGGAGGTCATCAGCCTGTATAACGAATGGATAGCGCTGGTCAGCGAACCGGTTCAGGCGCAGCTGGAGGCCAGCAAGGCGATCGTGCTTCAGCTGTTGGACGCGCAGAGAACCGCCATGTTCGATTCCTATGACGCAGTCGGCTCGGACATCGACCCCACCGACGTCTACTACGGCGCGGAGAGCTGGATGAGAGCGCACTGCGCGTGGCTTTGCCAGATGATGAGCACGCTGAAGGCCGAATGATGAGAGAAAAAATATTGGCTGGACTTGTATTGCTGGCTGTCCTGCTGACGGCTTCCGCCTGTTCAAAGCCGATCAGGACAGACGCACCCATCAGCAGCTTCTCCTTTTCGCATTCGGGCATGCATACCGGGCTGATTTATACTCTGAGCGCGGCCCGGACAGAAGTTGGCTGGCAGGCGGAGCTTTCCCTGCTGGCCGGCGAACGGGAATATTCGCTGGACATGACCTCGGAGGAGGTTGAAGCGCTGGCCTCGCTTGTTCAGAATCATGAATTGAGCCGCTGGAACGGATTTGACAGGGTTAACCGTCATGCGCTGGACGGCACCGGTTTTGACCTGAGAATCGGCTATGAGGACGGTCAGGAAGTCCGCGCGTCAGGCAGCAACGCATTCCCGGAGGGATATGCTGCGGCGCATGAGGCGATTCTGAAGTTTTTCGGAGAACTGATGGAGAAAAGCGGAATTGACAATCCGCTTTAATGGAGAGGAGTTATTTTGATGAAGAAGATTCTGTGCATGACGCTGATGCTGCTCATGCTGCTGTCCTGCCTGAGCGTACGGGCGGAAGCGGCGGTATGGGATTTTGACACCACCGATTTCAGGCTGAACGGCTATCAGGGCGAGGGCGGCGCAGTCGTCGTTCCGGATACCATCGACGGCTGCACGGTGGACATTTTCGGCATGTATCTGTTCAACGACGCCGACGCCGTCACCTCGCTGACGCTCCCGGCCACCCTGAAGCAGGTCGAGGACAGCGCCGTCGCGTTCTGCGACAGCCTGACTGAGCTGATCATTCCCGAGGGCATTCAGGTCATCGGGGACAACTGCTTCGTCGGAAATCCGGGCCTGACCGAGCTGGTCATCCCGGCGAGCGTCCGCTACATCGGCGCAAGCAGCTTCGGCAGCAACGAAAACCTCAATAAGGTGACCTTCCTCGGCGAATGCCCGGTCTTTGCGGGCGCGGCGCTCGACTGGATTGCGGACGACGCTGAGATTTACGTGCCCGACGATCAGTACGACGCGTATGCTGCGGCGCTGACCGAGGCTGAATGCTATTCGACGATTCTGCCCTCCGGCGCGAACGCGGTCGTGTACGAGCTGACGACCGATCCTTCCCTGTTTGAGTTTGACGCCGAAACCGGAACCATCACCCGGTTCGCCGGCTTCGACGCCTGCGTCGAGGTTCCCGCGGAAATCGGCGGCGCTGCCGTTAAGGCCATCGGCGACGAGGCGTTCGGCGACAATAACTATGTCTGCATGGTGACTCTGCCCGAGGGCCTCGAGAGCATCGGCGCGTCCGCGTTCGAGTCCTGCGATACGCTGCTGCATGTTGACTTTCCCTCCACGCTGAAGCATATCGGCAGCCGCGCGTTCTATGCGGGTTATCACGGCAGAGCGCTGAATCTGCCCGCCGTTGAAACCATCGGCGACGAGGCGTTTGGCAGGTGCGTGCGCCTGACCGATCCCGTTTATCTGCCCGAAGGATTGAAGCGCATCGGAAACAGCGCGTTTGACGGCTGCGGCTGGCTGGGCGAGGTCTATCTGCCGGCTTCCGTTGAAACCATCGGCGAGAGAGCCTTTGCCGACAGCGGCATGAACTATCTGGTCTTCAACGGCCTGAAGCTGCCGGAGATTGCGGATACCGCCTTTGAAAACTGCTGGTATCTGTCGGATATCGACCTTCACACCAAGACGACCAAGCAGGAAATGCTGGACATGCAGGCCAAGGTTGATGCGCTGGGGCTTACCTGCCGCGTATGGCGCATGCAGAATCCGGACGTCGATTATGTAAACGACGGTCTGGACACCTACGAAAACGGCGTGCTGACCGCCTATACCGGCGAGCAGACTCACCTGCGCCCGTGGGATACCTATGATGACGTCACCGTAACGGCGCTGGGCGACGGCGTGTTTGCGAATAATACGTATATCGAATACTTTGCCGTACCCTACAATGATGAATTCACCACCATCGGCGCGGAGGCCTTTGCGAATAGTTCCCTGATGCAGATTGACCTGTTCGACTCCGTCACCACCATCAACGGCGGTGCGTTCCGTAATTGCGCGAATCTGACCGAGCTGACTCTGCCCGAATCGGTTGAATTCGTGGGCGTGGAAGCGCTGTACGGCTGCACCGGGCTTCAGAAGCTGACCGTTCTGTGCGATCCCACCGTGCTGCCTGAGGATCTGTTTGACGTATGGCCGGAAGGTCTGGAAATCTATGCCGGTGAAAACGCCACCGATGAACAGCTGATGTACCTTACCTCCATTGCGGGCCGTCCCTTCTATCAGCCCGTCACCCGCATCGGCGAGCCGCTGCCCGAGCTGACTGCTTCTCCCTATGAGGCGCTGCCCGCGGAGGATTTCTGGTATGACACCGAGTTTGCCCGTCTGGACAACTATCAGGGCTACGAGCTCAATCTGGTGCTGCCCAGCACTGCGGAAGATACGATGCTGACCATGGTCGGCGGCAGCATGATGGGCCGCGCCATGTTCGGCGACAACTACGAGCAGGAGCTGCCCGTTGTCTCCGTCGTCATCCCGCAGGGCTACACCGAAATTCCGCCCTTCGCCTTCCAGAACTGCGATACGCTGGAAACCGTAATCTGCTACGCGCCTCTCGAGCTGCTGCCCGACAGCGCATTCTCCGGCTGCACCAGCCTGCGCGAGGTCGTGTTCGTAAACGGCGTTCACAGCATCGGCGAATATGTATTCGACGGCTGCCCGAACCTTGAGACGGTCTATCTGGGCCAGTATGTTGAGAATGTCGGCGAATTTGCGTTTATGGATCAGTTCGGCGATACGGTATGGTCCATGGAGCAGTGCATCACCGACCCGGCGCTCCTGCCCGACATCGACTCGATGCTGGAGGCCGTGAAGCGCGAGCCCATGGCCGAGCCCGAGCCGGAAGCCACGCCCGAGCCCGCGGTCCCGGTCGGCGAGGAAGGCAAGGATTTCTTCGGCCTGTGGATCGGCACCGAGATGGATATGGGCGGCGAGGTCATGAAGCTGTCCGACTGGGAAATCATCATGAACGTCCTGCTGCTTGAGGACGGCAGAATGATCGCCATGGATGAAGAGGTCACCGACTGGAGCGCGCTTGACGGATTCGAAGCGCCCGGCTGGCGCGTGGAGAACGGCGTCGCCATCGGCGATACCTGCACGATGACCATTCTCGAGGACGGACGTCTCCTCATGGATGAGGACGGCATGCAGATTTACTTTGAGCGCAGCGACGTGCAGATTGACGTTCCGTCCGCGCCCGCACAGCCCGAAACGCCCGTACAGCCCGAGGCTCCCGCTGTTCCTGAAGCGCCTGCCGCGCCTGAGACGTCCGCCGATGCGTCCGGACGCACGGAAATCAAGTTCGTCTGCGAAAGCGCCGACGTCAGCGGCTTCAATATGGCTGCGTCCATGCTGGGCGGCGAGTATTCGATGATCTTCCGCGAGGACGGAAACGCCGTGTTTGTCGTCGTCGGCAACGAGATGCCGGGCGTCACCTGGAAGCAGCTTGACAGCGGCAATTTCCAGATTGATTTCTATGGCACGCCCATGGAAATCGTCTGGACGGACAAGGGCTTCGATATGAACTACATGGATTCCATGCTGATGCACTTCGTTCCCGCGAACTGATCTTCCGAGGTGAATGATATGAGTACGATTGCTTATACCTGTCCCTGCTGCGGCGCACCGCTGTCCTTCAGCGGAGCGAGCGGCAAGCTCGAATGCGCCGCCTGCGGGAACAGCTACGACACCGAAGCCATCGAGGCGATGAATCCGGCCGTGACCGACGAGGGCCCCGCGTTTGATCTGCCGAAGGAGGAATTCAATCAGGAAGAAGCCGCCGGCATGCATGCGTATCTGTGCGAGGGGTGCGGCGCGGAGCTGATGACCGAGGGCGCCACCACCGCCACCGAATGCCCCTACTGCGGAAGCCCCGCCATTCTGCCCGACCGGATTGAGGGCGGTGTGAAGCCGGAGAAGGTTATTCCCTTCACCGTGACCAAAGAACAGGCGCAGCAGCAGTTCGAAGAGTATTTCAAGGGCAAGCGCCTGCTGCCCAACGTGTTCCTCGAGAGCCGCAACCGCATCACCGAGATGCGCAGGCTGTATGTTCCCTACTGGCTGTTCGACTGCGAGGCCGACGCCAACATCGTCTACGACGCCGAGAAGGAGCATACCCGCCGCGAGGGCGACTGGGAAATCACCCGGACCGAGCATTATGTCGTCCGCAGAAAGGGCGGCATGGCCTTTGAGCACATCCCGGTGGACGGAAGCGTGAAGCTGGACAATAAGATCACCGAATCGCTCGAGCCCTACGACCTGAGCGCGGCGGTTCCCTTCAGCCCGTCCGTCCTTGCCGGCGCGCTGGCCGACCATGCGGACGTGGACGCAGCCGAATGCGAGGGCCGCGCGATGGAGCGCGTTGAAAACAGCGTGTCTCAGGCGATGCGCGAAACGGTCGTCGGCTACACCCGCGTGAACGAGCGCAGCACGAACATTCGCACCGAGGGCGGCAAGGTAACGCCGGTGCTGATGCCGGTCTGGCTGATCACCACCGAAAAGGAAGGAACGACCTACACTTTCGCCATCAACGGACAGACCGGGAAGCTGACCTGCGACGTACCGGCGGATAAAAAGAAGTCCCTCATCTGGGGCGGAAGCGTGTTTGCAGGCGCGTTCGGAATCGGCGCGCTGGCGCTGTGGCTGCTTGGGCAGCTGGGCAGCGGAACGCTTTTGATCGCGGCCGTGATCGCAGCGATCATCGCGCTGATCGTGGTCGGCAGCCTGACGGCGCAGCTTAAGCAGGCGGTGCATCAGAACGCGGCTGCGGACTATGTGCGCAAGGGCTCCTTCAAGCTCGACGTAAGCTACGACCGGTTCCTCTATGAAACCACGAAAAAGAGGAAGATCGAAACCGGGAATCAGAACAAATAACAAAGGAGGAAGACGAAAATGGGCCTGATATCTGCAGGATTGAACGCTTTGAACGGCACGCTGGCCAGCCAGTGGAAGGAATTCTTCTATGCCGACGCGATGCCGGACAATGTGCTTGCCGCCAAGGCGATGAAGAAAACCAGGGGCCGCTTCGGCGGCAGCAGAACTGAGGACGACAACGTAATCACCGAAGGCTCCGTCATCGCGGTGGCCGACGGCCAGTGCATGATGATCGTCGATCAGGGCAAAATCGTTGATTTCTGCGCCGAGCCCGGCGAATATATCTATGAGGCGGGCGGCGAGCCCAGCCTGTTCTTAGGTGAGTTCAGCGGCGAGAAGGTCAAGACCATTCTGAAGACCACCTTTGAGCGCTTCTCCTTCGGCGGCCAGGCGGGCAAGGATCAGCGCGTGTACTACTTCAACACCAGAGAACTGACCGGCAACAAGTATGGCACGCCCAGCGCTGTGCCCTTCCGCGTGGTGGATCAGAATATCGGGCTGGATATCGACGTCTCCATCCGCTGCTTCGGCGAATACAGCTACCGCATGACCAATCCGATCCTGTTCTATACGAACGTCTGCGGCAACATCGAGGGCGAGTATACCCGCGACCGCATCGACAGCCAGCTCAAGAGCGAGCTGCTGACCGCGCTGCAGCCGGCTTTTGCCCGGATTTCCGCCATGGGCATCCGCTACAGCGCGCTGCCGGGCCATACCCTTGAGATCACCGAGGCGCTCAACGAGGTTCTGTCCGAGAAGTGGGCGAATCTGCGCGGCGTGGAGATCGTGTCCTTCGGCATGAATTCGGTCAAGGCGTCCGAGGAAGACGAGGCCATGATCAAGGAGCTTCAGAAGAACGCCGTCTTCCGCAATGCCAATATGGCGGCGGCGCATCTGGTCGGCGCGCAGGCGCAGGCCATGCAGGACGCCGCGAAGAACGCGGGCGGCGCTGTCAGCGGCTTCATGGGCATGAACATGGCGCAAGGCGGCGGTATGAACGTATCTCAGCTGTTCCAGATGGGCGCGCAGCAGCAGGCGCAGCCTTCCGCGCCGACGCAGTCCGCTGCCGACGGCTGGAAGTGCTCCTGCGGCGCGACGGCGACCGGAAAATTCTGCCCCGAGTGCGGCGCGAAGAAGCCCGAGCCCAAGGCGGCCGGCTGGAAGTGCCCCTCCTGCGGCGCGCAGGCGAGCGGCAAATTCTGTCCCGAGTGCGGCGCGAAGAAGCCCGAGGCCGACGGCTGGACCTGCCGCTGCGGCGCGGTAAACAAGGGCAAGTTCTGCGCGGAGTGCGGCGCGAAGCGTCCTGCGGGCGCGCCGGTCTATCAGTGCGACAAGTGCGGCTGGAAGCCCGAGGACCCGGCGCATCCGCCGAAGTTCTGCCCCGAGTGCGGCGACCGGTTTGACGATACGGATGTGATTTCCTGACGGAAAAGGGGCGCTGCGCCCCGGACGTCAAGCCGGAATATTCCAATACACCCCTGAAGATCAGCAAAATCTCCCGGATATCCCCCTGTTTTTGGAAGGATTTCCGGGAGATTTCTGTATGGGATGAAACGCTCTGATTCATGAATGCAGAGGGGTCGGCGATTTCGGGGTTGAGGCGCGAAACCGTTTGAAATCAGCCTGTGCCGACGGCGATTTGTCCGGATTCTTTCCTATTTACTTTATATGCTTTTTTTCAGGCAGACCTTTCTGTTTTTCGCAGGCTGGATGGCTTTGCTTTCTGATTTTAAGCATGTATGAAATTTCATGATGGTTCCTCTTGATAAATAAAGGCAGAGATATTATAATTTAGGGAAGAGAATTGTTAGTTTTATCTGATAACAGGTTGCAGCGAAAATGGCAGGCGTCCCCGCAGGCACGGGCGACGCCTGAGGTCGATTGTTTTGGAGTGAAACGCCCCGGATTTCGGGGGGATTCTTTACTAAGTACGCAGGCGAGGGGAAATTGATATGCCCAATCAGGATTTACTCTGCTTCAGCTGTATGGCCAAGCTGCCGGAGGCGGGAGCGGTCTGTCCGCGATGCGGCCATGACAACCGGAACCGGTCGAACGGGCCGGGATATCTTTCCGGAATGATTCTGGAAAGGCAGTATCTGGTCGGCAAGGTGCTGGGCCACGGCGGATTCGGCGTTACCTATATCGGTTTTGACATGAATCTGGCCCGCCGGGTGGCGATCAAGGAGTATTTCCCGCGGGAAATGGTGACCCGCGCGGGGAATTCCATTACGCTGCAGCCGTTTACCGGCATGGGCGACCAGTTTGCAAAGGGCTGCGAGCGGGCGCTGGACGAAGGACGGATGATTGCAAACATGCAGAACATCCCCAACGTCGTTCAGGTGTACAACGCGTTCCCGGCCAACGGCACCGTCTATACCATCATGGAATATATCGCAGGAACGACGCTGACGCATATGGTCGAGGGCGCCGGCCGTCTTCAGTGGAAGTATGCCTACGGCCAGATGAAGCCGGTCATGTTCGCGCTGGATCAGATTCATAAGCGCGGCGTTATTCACCGCGACATCAGCCCGGATAACGTCATGCTGAGCCATGAAATCGATCAGACCGTGCTGCTGGATTTCGGCGCGGCGCGCGCATATCAGGGCGTGAAAGGGCTGAGCAGCACGCTGAGGCCCGGCTTCGCTCCGGTCGAGCAGTACAGCAGCATCGCTTCGCAGGACGCGCGGACCGATGAATATGCGCTGTGCGCGACCTTGTATTTCCTCGTAACCGGCAAAAGACCGCCGGAATCCACGCAGATTGCATACGGCGGCGTGCCGCTGCCCGATCCGATCAGCCTGGGCGCGGATATCTCCGAAAGCGTGCAGGCCGTGCTGCTGCGCGGCATGTCCGTCAGAATGGAGGAGCGGTACGGCTCGATCAGAGAGCTGATGCAGGCCTTCGATGAAGCCGAAAAGGCGCATTCCTCCAAACACAAAAAGAGAACTAAGGACAATACCTCCAATAAAGAGGGAATGAACATCGCACTGATCGCCGCGTGCGCGGGCGTAACCGTTGCGGCGCTGGTGGCGGCGATTCTGATCTTCAATAAAATTCAGGACCGGTCCGGCTCGCAGCCGGATCCGCAGCCGACCGTGCAGATTACGACTGCCACTCCGACGCCGACCGAAAAGCCGACCGAGAAGCCGACCGAAAAGCCGACCGAGAAGCCGACCGAGAAGCCGACTGCAAAGCCGACAGCGACGCCGACGATGAAGCCGACAGCGACGCCGACGATGAAGCCGACAGCGACGCCGACCGAAAAGCCGACAGCGACGCCGACTGCAAAGCCGACAGCGACGCCGACTATGAAGCCGACAGCGACGCCGACTATGAAGCCGACAGCGACGCCTGTCGTATGGCCGGCGACGCAGCCGGAGCAGATCACCGGACTCTGGACGGACGGCGCTGATCAGTATCTGTCCTTCAGCGCAAACGGCAGATGCACGGTTACGACGCCGATGACGACGTTCAGATGGATGTGGGAGGACGCCGGCAGCGGAATGCTCAGGATGACGCTGGGCAATTACGCCGGCGAGCAGATCGCGGTCGACGAAAAAGGCGTGCTGCACATCGGCAGCGAAAAGAGCTTCTTCCGCGCCATGGGATCGATTGACGAGAGCGGATATGCGGGCATCTGGAGCGCCTGCTACTGGTCGTACGGCGGAGACCTGCGCAGCGAGGGCCGGGAGAGCATGCTGGTACTGTCCATGGACGGCAGCGGCAGCTTCCTGAACGCGGACGGCGAGGTTGAAACCGGAAGCTGGTCCGGCGGGGACGGCGAAGCCTGGTTCGGAAAGGACAAAACGCCGATGACGCTGCTGGACGGCGGCTTCCTGAAGCTGGGCGAGGGCAAGGACTACACTGTATTCGGCTGGGGGCCGGACGCGGCATGGGCGCCGGTCGAAGGCAGCCGCGTGATGGGCATGCTGTGGGAGACGGGCGGCGACGGAAGCAACCGGCTGACGCGCAGCGATATTGCCTGCGCGGACGTTCAGGAGATCACCTTCCTGAATTCGACTGCCGACGCGCCGCGGAGCGCATGGGATTTCTCCGCGGAGGAGGACGGTTCCGTTCTGGCGTGGACCGATGCGGGCGACGACGGCATGGTCAGGCTGTATATCGGCGCGAACGGCGGCGTCAAGGCGGGCCCCGATATGAGCCGTGCGTTCTCCGGCGGAGAGAACGGCTTCAGCCGTCTTGAAAAAATCCGCATGGGCGGCGCGCTCGATACGTCTGAAACCTCGAACATGAGCGAGATGTTCGGAGGATGCGCCAGCCTGGCTGAGCTGGACCTTTCCGGCATGAATACGGCGAATGTCGAGGATATGCAGGGCATGTTCGCCGACTGCTTCAGCCTGACAAAGCTGGATGTATCCGGCCTTGATACCTCGAAGGTCATAAACTTCGGGGATATGTTCGATTTCTGCACCAGCCTGACGGAGCTGGATATTTCCGGCTTCGATACCTCGAGCGCCGTGAATATGTTCAGCATGTTCGGCTACTGTGAGGGCCTGACGAAGCTGGACGTATCCGGCTTTGATACCTCGAAGGTCAGCAGCATGGCTTTCATGTTCAATCATTGCACCGGCCTGACCGAACTGGACCTGACCGCCTTCAATACATCCTCCGTCACGGATATGAGCTACATGTTTGAAGGCTGCGAGAGCCTGACCGCGCTGAACGTATCGTCCTTTGATACGTCCGGAGTGGCGTTCATGAACAGTATGTTCAAGGGTTGCACGGCGCTCCGCAAGCTGGATCTGTTCCGGTTCAACACCTCGAATGTTTTGTTCATGGACTTTATGTTCCAGAACTGCACGAGCCTCAGAACCATTCTGGCCGACCGCTACGGCTTCAGAATCCGCACCGGCGTTTCCACCACGGATATGTTCCTGGACTGCGGAACCCAGGAGCTGACTTATATTGACTGATCGGGAAAGCTTTCTTGAGAAAGGAGGGATGGGATGCGTTCCGGCATTCAGACCAAACAAACGGGAGCCGAGCGTACCGGCCGCGCTTTTCGCATTCTGGCGCGCGGCAGCAGCGACCCGGGCGCCCGCAGCGCTCAGCAGGATGCATTTCTCATCTCGGACCGGAAGCTGAGCCGAGAGCGCGGCATGATGGCGGTGCTCTCGGACGGCATGGGCGGCATGCGCGACGGCGAGCTGTACAGCAGAATCGCCACGCAGGAAATGATCCGCTATTTTGAAACCGCCGATCCCCGGCAAAACATCTGCGATATTCTGCTGAATGCATACCGCGCAGCCCGCCGGACTGCGCTTCAGCAGACGGGCGCGCACAGCGGAGGCGCGACGGTGGTCGCGGCGGCGGTGCGCAGCAGGCGCTGCGCGATTCTTTCGGTGGGCGACAGCCGGATCTGCCTGTTCCGGGGCGGCGGACTGATTCCGCTGAACCGGGAGCATACGCTGGGCCGTCAGCTGGACGAGCGGGCGGCGCTGGGCTATATTCCGGAGGAAGAGGCGCGCTACAACATCTACCGGGATACGCTGACCAATCACCTCTGCGCGGAAAGCGAGCTGCCGGCCGACCGGTGCCTGAAGCCGTTTAAGGTATGTCCGGGCGACAAGCTGCTGATGATGAGCGACGGCGTGTCCGGCACGCTGAGCGATGAGGAGATCGTCCGGTTTCTGAGCATGCCGCGCGTTTCCGGCGCAGACGCCATGATCGAGGAAATCCGTCGGCGCGGTCTGCCGAATCAGGACAATAGCACCGCATTGATACTGGCCTTTGAGTCTTACATAAAGACGGAAATCGGAGGATAATAATATGAATAACTCTACTCAGGTCCCTGAAAGCACGCTTTCGTCTCAGGACGTCATGCCCGGACCGGCTCCGAATGGCGGCGTTGAAGTGATTCAGCCGGATGTATCGAAAATCCCCACGCAGACCCCTACGCAGACGCCCACGGCCGAACCGCAAGGAACGGCCGGGCCCGGCTCGACGGAAGCAGCCGCAATAACCCTGATCACGGAAATGCCCGCCCCCACCGGCGGAAAAACCGGCGGAGAAACCAAGGCGGATTTCCCCGGCGGCCTGATTTTCGGCATCTGTCTGGCGGCGGTCATCGCGCTGGCAGCTGCGGCCGCCGCGTATATGGCGGTGAAGCGGCAGAAGCCCGCTCCGACCCCTGATAACGGCCCGAAGGATGAGACTGGCTTCCAGAAGACGGAAGTCGTCGAGAATCCCGAGTCCGTCAGCGCGACCTGCTATGCGGCCGGCTATGCGCAGACCGTGGGCAGCCGCGGCAATCAGGAGGATTCCTGCTTCGTATCCGACTGGAGCAATCCGGATACCGTGAATCTCAGGGGCGTTCTGGCGGTCGTGGCCGACGGCGTCGGCGGCATCAGCAACGGACAGGTTGCCAGCAATGCGGCCGTACAGAGCATGAAGGCCTATTTCGAGTCTCAGGGCGGCGGCGGCTCCATGAGCGGGCGGCTGCTTTCTCTGGCGGCGCAGGCGCAGAAGGATGTGCTGGGTGTGATCCGTCAGGTCGGCCGCTGCGCCACTACGCTGGTCACCGTGCTGATTCAGGACAGGCAGATGGTAATGCTGTCCGTCGGCGACAGCCGCATTGCGCTGTACCGCGCAGGCGCGCTGCTGCAGCTCAACCGCGAGCATGTGGTCGGCAAGGAAATCGACGAAAATGCGGCGCTGCATGCGGAAGCCGTAGCGGACGGCCGCAAGCGGCAGGCGATCACCTCCTATCTGGGCAAGGATGATCTCCGCCTGATCGACCGGACCACCACGCCGCTTCAGCTGATTCCGGGCGACCGCGTCCTGCTGATGAGCGACGGCGTATTCAACGCGATGAGCGACGACGAGCTGATTGCCTTCATGAACAGACCGCCGAAGCAGGCGGCGGAGGCCGTAATCCGGGCGATTGAAGAGAAGAAGCTGTCCGGCCAGGACAACGCGACGATTGTTATTGTGGAAGTAAGATAAGAGAAACGCGATGAGGTGATGCGCTATGAAGAGAAGGCCTGTGATGCTGCTGGCAGCCATACTGCTGGCCGTCCTGGTGTTTCCGGCGGTTGTATGGGCCGTTTCGGGGAGCGGCGTTCTTCTGATCGACGCTCCGAGAACCGAAGCGGAATACACCGTGCTGGGAACCTCTCTTCCGCGCAGCCGGGTTGCGTCGGTTACCTTTGAAGATACGCTGACGGCCGCTCCGGCGGATGCATGGGACGTCTCCAAGTCTCAGGACGGAAGCCTGCTGGCATGGGCGGTTCCGAACGGAAGTCTGTATGATCTGCATATTGCCGGAGAGGGCGGCGTCCGGGCCGCGCAGTATTCGGCGGGGCTCTTTGAAGGGTATACCGCGCTTCAGAGGATTTATTTCAACGGATGCTTCGATACGAGCGGCGTCATTAGTATGGACGCCATGTTCAAGGGCTGCAGCTCGCTGACCGAGCTGGACCTGACCGGATTTGACGTCGGCCGCGTTGAATTCATGGATGATTTTTTCTATGGATGCTCTGCGCTTCAGCTCATCCGGGTCCGGGAGGACTTCGTCCCGCCCGAGGGCACGAACATGCGCCGCATGTTTTTCGACTGCAGCGCCCGGCTGGTCTACGCTGTTGCGCCGCAGCAGCCGGCCAGCAATATTCTGCGCGGCGACCGGCTGACGGCGGCCGAGAAGACGGCCAATACCGGCAAGGTATTCGGCAGCTCCATCCCGCGCGGACAGATTGAATCGGTCGCCTTTGTAAGCAGCCTGTCCGGCATGCCGTCCGGCGCGTGGGACGTATCTGAGGAGGGCGACGGCTCCGTCATGGCATGGACCGAGCCCGCCGGAGAGATGCATCATCTGTACATCGGCGCAAACGGCGTTATTAAGGCCGGCGCGGATACCTGCCGCGAGCTGTTCAAGGGCTATTCCAATGTAAAGACCATCCGCTTTGACGGCGCGTTTGATACGAGCGCCGCAGAGAACATGCAGCTGATGTTCTCCGGCTGCTCCGCTCTGACCGAACTGGATGTGTCCGGCTTTGATACCTCCAATGTCAGAAACATGCTGTCTATGTTCTACGGCTGCTCCGCCCTGACCGAATTGGATGTGTCCGGCTTTGATACGTCTGCGGTTGAGACCATGCGGACCATGTTCTACGAATGCTCTTCGCTGAAGAAGCTGAATGTTTCGGGCTTCAATACATCAAACGTCACCAGCATGAGGTCCATGTTCTATGGCTGTGGCAGCCTGACCGAACTGGATGTATCCGGCTTTGATACGTCGGCGGTTGAATCCATGGGTGCAATGTTCTATGAGTGCTCTAGACTGGAGCAGCTGGACGTGTCCGGTTTTGACACCGGCAGAGTCACGGATATGGCCGATGTGTTTAACGGCTGTGGCAGCCTGACCGAACTGGATGTATCCGGGTTCAATACGGAAGCTGCAACAACGATGCAGGGTATGTTCTGCGAATGCTTTGCGTTGAAGCAGCTGGATGTGTCTGGATTCAGTACCGCCGGGGTTACGGATATGTCGTTCATGTTCTATAAGTGCAATGTCTTGAGAACGTTGGATGTGTCCGGCTTTGATACGTCGGCGGTTGAGACCATGAGCGCGATGTTCTATGAGTGCTCCAGACTGGAGCAGCTTGATGTCTCCGGGTTTGATACCGGCAGAGTCATTGATATGGCGCACATCTTCTACGGCTGTGGCAGCCTGACTGCGCTGGATGTAACCGGCTTTGACACTTCGTCTGTTGCGACGATGCACGACCTGTTCTCCGGCTGCTCCGCCCTGACCGAACTGAATGTCTCCGGCTTTGACACCGGAAGCGCTGCGGATATGTCGGGCATGTTCTCCGGCTGCTCCGCTCTGACGTATCTGGACCTGACCGGATTTGATACCGCGGGCGTATCGAACATGTCGAATATGTTCGAAAACTGCACTGCCTTGGCGAATATTCTGGTTGGCGAGCGCTTTGTCATCGGACAGAATACAGAGACGGCAGATATGTTCACCTACTGCAAGGCCGGAGGGCTGACCTATCTGCGCGGCGACAGCAATATTCTGCGCGGCGACGAGGGCGGGACGGTGCTGGGCAGCGAGATTCCGCGCACGCAGATTGCGTCCGTTACCTTTGCGGACAGCCTGTCCGGCATGACAGAGGATGCATGGGACGCATCGGCGGAAGGCGACCGCTCGGTCATGGCATGGACCGAACCGAACGGCGAACTGTATGACCTGTATATCGGCGCAAACGGTGTTATTAGGGCCGGCGCGAATACCTGCCGCGGGCTGTTTAAGGGCTATTCCAATGCGAAGATCATCCGCTTCGGCGGCTGCTTTGATACGAGCGGCGCGGCGGATATGAGCTTCATGTTCTCCGAGTGCCGCAGTCTGACGGAGCTGGACGTAAGCGGATTTAGAACCGGCGGCGTTACGGACCTGTCCGGCATGTTCAGCTACTGCAGCGGGCTGAGAAATCTGGATGTGAGCGGCTTTGATACGCGGAACGTCCTGAATATGGAGGATTTGTTCTTCAACTGTAGCGCGCTGGAGCAGCTGGATGTAAGCGGGTTTGATACCGCCAGCGTTACGGATATGAGCTGGATGTTTGCAAGATGCGGCGCGCTGACCGAACTGGATATCACCGGCTTCGACACGGCCAATGTCGGGGACATGGCGCATATGTTCGAATACAGCGGCACGCTGACCCGCATTCTGGTCGGAAAAGGCTTCGTCATCGGAACCAAAACGGACACCGGAAGCATGTTTGCAAACTGTGGGGTCAGCGGGCTGACCCGTGTCTCCGACGGCGGTACGCTCCGCCACGATATGCTCACTGTACGGGAGCGGATGAATAATGCCGGCGCCGTCATGGACAGCGGCATTCCGCGTACGCAGATTGCGGAGGTCCGCTTCGTGAACAGTCTGGAAGGTATGCCGGAGGATGCGTGGGACGTATCTGTGGAGAGAAACGGCTCCGTCATGGCATGGACCGAACCGAACGGCGGGCTGTATAACCTGTTCATCGGCTCATATGGCACGATCAGGGCCGATACGCTGACCTGCCGCGACCTGTTCAGCGGCTATTCCTCCGCGCAGGTTATTGATTTCGGCGGAATCTTCGATACGAGCGCCGCAAAGGATATGGCGTGCATGTTCTCCGGCTGCTCGTCGCTCACACAGCTGGACGTAAGAGGCTTCGATACGTCCAATGCGGCGGATATGAGAGAGATGTTCTATCACTGCTTTGAGCTGAGAGATCTGGATGTGAGCGGCTTCGATACGTCCAATGTAACGAATATGAGACGCATGTTCTGCAGCTGCGGCATGCTGAAGCTGCTGGATGTGAGCGGCTTCAATACCAGCCGCGTCACAGATATGTCTTATATGTTCTACAGCTGCGTGGACCTGAACACGCTGGACACGGCCGGATTTGACACTTCTAACGTAGTTGATTTTTCGTATATGTTCGGCAAGTGCTCTAGCCTGAAAGGGCTGAATCTGACGGGCTTCCATACGGTAAGCGCCCAAAGCATGAACCGCATGTTCAACGGCTGCTCTTCTCTGAGGCAGCTGACGCTGCCCGGGTTTGTCACCGAGCAGGTCGCCGATATGAGCGGCATGTTCGGCGGGTGCCAAATGCTGAAAAGCATTCAGGTCCGGGAAGGTTTTGTCATCCATCCGGATGCGAATGACGAGGGCATGTTCCTCGGCTGCGGCACGCATAGCCTGACCAGGCTTCCCGATGAAGGCGGCGTTCTCCGCAGCGATATGCTGACCGCTGCAGAGCGGCAGTATCACACCGGCAAGGTGCTGGGCAGCGACATTTACCGCGCGGAGATTGCGTCGGTCAGCTTTGTCGCAAGCCTGTCCGGCATGACGGACGGCGCATGGGACGTTTCCGAGGCGGGCGACGGCTCGGTCATGGCATGGGCGGTGCCCGACGGAGAGATGTATCATCTGTATATCGGCGCAAACGGCTCCATCCGGGCAGGCAGGAAAACCTGCCGGGATCTGTTCTGCGATTATTCCGGCGCGGAGGTCATCCGCTTCGGCGGCCTGTTCAATACAGGCGATGCAGAGGATTTTTCCTATATGTTCAGCGGATGCTCCTCGCTGACGGAACTGAACCTGTTCGGATTCAACGCACGCAGCGCGGAAATCTTCAAGGATATGCTCTCCGGCTGCGGCAGCCTGCTGGCTGTAAGCGCGCCCAACGGCGTCGTTTTTGATGCGAACGCCACGATAGCCAAAGGAATGAGCGGCGATCGTGTAAGCATTGTTCAGGAGGCGCTGTCGCACGGAGGCTATCTGAGCGGAAGCGTTGACGGAATTTTCGGAAGCGGCACGGAAAGCGCGGTGAAGAAGTTCCAGAAGGACGCCCGGTTGGACGAGACCGGCGTCGTGGACGGCTCGACGATGGCCGCGCTGCTGCTCCGGCATTGGGACTAATATAAGGAAGGAATCGGAAACCCAATTCGCGCCGTGCGGACGGGAGGAGAGAAACACATGAAAAGATGGCTGGGAGCGATCCTGACGATCATGCTGTTTGCCGCCGTAATGGGCGGCCTGACGGCATGGGCGGCGCCGGAAAGCGGCGTTCTGATGGTGGACGCCCCGATGACTCAGGAGGAATTCACCGTGCTGGGCTCGGATATTCCGCGCAGCTCGGTGGTCTCGGTGACCTTTCTGGATGCGCTGACGGACGCGCCGGCGGATGCGTGGGATGTTTCCGGCGCGAAGGACGGCAGCGTGAAAGCGTGGACGGACCGCGAATCGGGCATGTATAAGCTGTACATTGCCGCAGAGGGCGGCGTCCGGGCCGGTCAGTATTCGGCGGGCCTCTTTCAGGGCTATACCGCGCTTGAAAGGATCAATTTCAACGGCTGCTTCGATACCGGCGGCGCAATCAGCATGGAGGCCATGTTCAAGGAATGCGCCTCGCTGACCGGGCTGGACCTGACCGGCTTTGAAACCGCGCAGGCCGCCTTCATGGACGATATGTTCTATGGCTGCGCCGCGCTGGAGAGCATTCAGGTCGGCAAGGGCTTCGTCGTTCCCGACGGCACCGACCTGGAGCGCATGTTCCAGGGCTGTCCGGCGCAGCTGGTCCGCATGGATGCGGAAGTGAAGAACGGCGACAGCAGAATCCTGCGCAGCGACGCAATGACGAAGGAAGAGCGGGAGAACAAGACCGGACGGGTGCTGGGCAGCGACATTCCGCGCAGCCAGATTGCGACGGTCACCTTTGTTGACAGCCTCTCCGGCATGGCGTCCGGCGCATGGGACGTATCGGCGGCGGGCGACGGCTCGGTCATGGCATGGGTTAAGCCGAACGGCGGGCTGTATGACCTGTACATCGGCGCGGACGGCACTGTTCTGGCCGGACCGGATACTTGCAGGCAGCTGTTCAAGGATTATACCTCTGTCAAGTCTATCCGTTTCGACGGCGCGTTTGATACGAGCGGCGCAGAGAATATGCAGATGATGTTCGCCTATTGCTCCTTGCTGACTGAGGTGGATCTGTCGGGCCTGAATACCTCCAAGGTCAGGAATATGGAGTCCATGTTCTATGATTGTCAGCAGGTAAAGGAGCTTCATGTGACCGGGTTCGACACCTCGTCGGTCGAAACCATGCGGACTATGTTCTATAACTGCGCTGCGCTGAAGCAGCTGGACGTATCCCGCTTTGAAACAGGCAGGGTCACAGACATGGCATATATGTTCCGTGGCTGCGCTTTGATGAAGGAACTGGACGTATCCGGGTTTGACACGTCGTCGGCCGAAACCATGCAAGAAATGTTCTATGAATGCAGCGCGCTGGACGAACTGGATGTGTCCGGGTTTGACACGGGCAAGGTCACGAATATGGCGCATATGTTCTATCGGTGCGGCGAGTTGGATGAGCTGGACGTATCGGGCTTTGATACGGCGGACGTCACGACGATGAAAGCCATGTTCTGTGAATGCTCCGATCTGAAGAAGCTGGACGTGTCCGGGTTTAACACGTCGTCGGCCGAAAACATGAATTCGATGTTCTATAACTGCGGCGCGCTGGATGAACTGGACGTGTCCGGGTTTGACACGGGCAAGGTCACGGATATGTCGTTTCTGTTCTACGGCTGCACCGAGCTGGATGAGCTGGACGTATCGGGCTTTGATACGGCGGACGTCACGACGATGAAAGCCATGTTCTATGAATGCTCCGATCTGAAGAAGCTGGACGTATCCCGCTTTGACACGGGCAAGGTCACGGATATGTCGTTTATGTTCTACGGCTGCACCGGGCTGAAGGCGCTTGACGTATCGGAATTTGATACGGACGACGTCACGAACATGTATGCGATGTTCTACAAGTGCGAAAAGGTCACGAAGCTGGATGTATCCGGATTTGACACCGACAGGGTGACGAATATGGCGTTTATGTTCTGCGGATGCCAGTCTCTTGAGGCGCTGGATCTGTCCGGATTCAATGTCCGGAATGTAACGGACTTTACCTCTGTGCTGGCGGACAACAACAAACTTGCGCGCGTTATCATGCCCGACGGCACGGAGATGAGCGGACTGGTTTCTCTGGGAATGAGCGGCGAGGCTGTCCGCAAGGCTCAGCAGAGACTGATTGCCAAGGGATTCCTGAACGGCAATGCGGACGGCGTGTTCGGCCAGGGCACTGAAGCGGCGGTCAAGGCGTTCCAGAAATCGATCGGGCTGAAGGAGTCCGGCGTGGTCGACGGCGGAACGATGGTTGCGCTGTTCAGCTGACCGGAAATAATTTCCAACGGGTTTAAACAATGTGATATAATATAGGAACAAAAGAGAGGAGAGGATATCATGAGGAAATGGCTGGGAATGATGATGGCGGCTCTGCTGCTCGTCGTCACGGTATTCCCCGCGGCCGGCGGCATGACCGCGCTGGCCGCTACCGGCAGCGGAACTCTGCAGGTAGACGCCCCGATGGTCGCGGCGGACTACACGGTACTTGATTCGGACATTCCGCGCAGCGAGATTGTCTCGGTCACCTTTGCCGGCACGCTGTCCGGTGCGCCCGCGAATGCGTGGGACGTATCGGAATCGAAGGACGGAAGCGTGCTTGCGTGGACCGTTCCCAACGGAGACAAGTATGATCTGTTTATCGCGGCGGAGGGCGCCGTGCGGGCCAGCCAGTATTCGGCCGGTCTGTTTCAGGGCTATACCGCCCTTGAGAAGATCAATTTCAACGGCTGCTTCGATACGAGCGGCGTGCGCAGCATGGACAATATGTTCGCGCAGTGCGGCGCTCTGACCGAGCTGGACCTGACCGGATTCGACATCAGCCGCGTCGACTTCATGGACGATATGTTCTATGAATGCTCCGCGCTCGAGATCATCTGCGTCCGGGAGGACTTCTGCCCGCCGGAAGGCACGAATCTGGACAGAATGTTCTACGGCTGCCGCGCCAGCCTGGTTTATGCCGATGAATCCGAGCATAAGGACGGCGCAGGCGAGAACAGAGTCCTGCGCAGCGAAGTTCTGAGCGACGAGGAGCGCGGCTACGACCTGACCGACGAGACCCAGTGCGGCAAGGTGCTGGGCAGCAGCTACGACCGCACCAGCGTTACCGAGGTGTATTTCCTGAATACGCTCGAGGGCATGCCCGCCGACGCGTGGGACGTTTCCGAAGCGGGCGACGGCTCGGTCATGGCATGGGTTACTCTGGATGACGAGTGGCGCGGCGACGCCGAGGAAGGCCTGCTCGCCCTGTACATCGCGGCGGAAGGCGGCGTCATCGCGAACGAGAACTCCGAGGACCTGTTCCGCAATTATGTATTCGTTGAGAAGATTCACTTCAACGGTGCGTTTGATACCTCCGGGGCAAACGACATGTCCTGCATGTTCTACAACTGCTGCTTCCTGACCGAGGTAGACGTTTCCGGCTTCAATACGGCCAATGTCTTTGATATGCAGGCCATGTTCGGCAACTGCATTTCTCTGCCTGAGCTGGACGTCACCGGCTTCAATACCCAGTATGTGCTGGATATGAGCTATATGTTCCTCAGGTGCTGCGCTCTGACGGAGCTGGACGTCTCCAGCTTTGATACAAGCCTTGCGCTGGACATGAGATATATGTTCAACGACTGCGACCTGCTGACCGCTCTGGACCTGACCTCCTTCACCACCGAATTCGTGGTCGATATGAGCAATATGTTCAGCGAGTGCGAAGAGCTGCAGGAAGTTCTGGTCAGCGAAGCGTTCGTAATTGATGAAGACGACGATACGACCGATATGTTCAAGGACAGCCCGGTTCAGAAGCTGACCTACCATATGGGCGGCTCCGAGCTCGCGCTGGTCAACGAGAACATCCTGCGCAGCGACATCATGACCAAGGAACAGCGCGCGGACAACACCGGCCTTGTTCTGGGCAGCGATATCCCTCGCGCGCAGATTGCGACGGTCAGCTTCCTGAGCACTCTGAAGAACATGCCGTCTGACGCATGGGACGTCTCCGAGGCCGGAAACGGCTCGGTCATGGCATGGGTCACGCCCAACGGCGAGCTGTATGACCTGTACATCGCGGGCAACGGCGGCGTTGCGGCCGGCGCGGATACCTGCTGCGAGCTATTCGGCGGCTATACCTCGGTAACTTCCATTCGGTTCGACGGCGCGTTTGACACCAGCCGCGCGGAGAACATGCAGCTGATGTTCTACAACTGCGTTCAGCTGACGGAGCTGAACCTCAGAAGTCTGGATACCGCAAATGTTCAGGACATGTCGTTCATGTTCTATAGCTGCATCGGCCTGACGGAGCTGGATGTGAGCGGCTTCAATACCTCGAATGTCACGACGATGGAATCCATGTTCGACAAGTGCTCCTCCGTAACGGAGCTGGACGTTACCGGCTTTGATACCTCGAAGGTTGAGGATATGTCGTTCATGTTCTACGGCTGCTCCCTCCTGACGGAGCTGGACGTTACCGGATTCAATACTTCCGCCGTTCTGGATATGAAGGGCATGTTCTATGAGTGCTCCCTCCTGACGGAACTGGACGTTGCCGGCTTTGACACCTCGAAGGTCAAGGATATGTCGTTCATGTTCTATGAATGCATCGGCCTGACGGAGCTGGATGTTGCCGGCTTCAATACCTCCAGCGTCACGTCGATGGAATCCATGTTCGATAAGTGCTCCTCCGTTAAGGGGATCGACGTTTCGGGCTTTGACACGTCGAACGTAACCGATATGTCCTACATGTTCTATATGTGCTCGGCTGTGGAGCAGCTGGACGTATCCGGCTTCGACACGGCGGACGTAACCGACATGAAGGCTATGTTCTATCGCTGCAGCGCGATCGAAGAACTGGACGTATCCGGCTTCAATACGGCCAATGTAACGGACATGAACTCCATGTTCTATGACTGCGCCGCACTGAAGGGTCTGGATCTGGCAAGCTTCGATACCGGCAAAGTTCTCGATATGAGCTGGATGTTTGCCTCCAGCGAAAGCCTGACCTCTCTGAACCTGATCTCCTTCAATACAGTCAATGTCGGCAATATGAGCCGCATGTTCTACTTCTGCGAACAGCTGGCCTCCATTGAAGTGGGCGGCAGCTTCGTCATCGGCGAGGGCGTCAGCACCGAGAAGATGTTCGAAGGCTGCGCCGCGCAGGAGCTGACCTATGTCTCCACCGGCAGTAACATCATGCGCGGCGACATGCTTACCGAGCAGGAGCGCGCCGACAATACCGGCTTTGTTCTGGGCAGCGATATCCCGCGCGCGCAGATTGCGACGGTCAGCTTTGTCGGCAGTCTGTCCGGCATGAACTCCAGCGCATGGGACGTTTCCGAAGAAGGCGACCGCTCGGTCATGGCGTGGGTCACGCCCAACGGCGATATGTACGACCTGTACATCGGCGCAAACGGCGTCATCATCGCCCCCGAGAGCTGCTGCGAGCTGTTCGCCAACTACACCGGCGTGACCTCCATCCGCTTTGGCGGCGTAGTCGACACCAGCGGCACGAACGACATGCAGATGATGTTCGCCGACTGCAACAATCTGAAGGAGCTGGACCTGAGCGGCGTCAATACGCAGAACGTACAGCTGATGTCGTTTATGTTCTACAATTGTTATTTACTGGAAGCGGTGGATACCTCTTCCTTTGACACGAGCAATGTCGTGAACATGAAGGCGATGTTCCATGGATGCTCCGCGCTGGACGAGCTGGACGTATCCGGCTTCAATACGAGCAAAGTGCAGAATATGGTTTCCATGTTCTATGAATGCAGCTCTCTGACCGGGCTGGACGTATCCGGCTTTGACACCTCCAATGTCACCGATATGAATTGGATGTTCGGCAACTGCGTCAATGTGAAGACGCTGGATGTATCCGGCTTCAGCACGTCGAACGTGACCAATATGCACGCCATGTTCGGCGAATGCAGCTCTCTGACCGGGCTGGACGTATCCGGCTTTGATACCTCCAATGTCACTGACATGAACTGGATGTTCGGCTCCTGCGTCAATGTGAAGACGCTGGATGTATCCGGCTTCAGAACGTCGAACGTGACCAATATGAACTCCATGTTCTATGACTGCTCCGAGCTGACCGGGCTGGACGTATCCGGCTTTGACACCTCCAATGTCACCGATATGGGCTGGATGTTCGGCTCCTGCGAGAAGCTGACCGGGCTGGATCTGACCTCCTTCAGCACGGCCAATGTCACCGAGATGAACTACATGTTCTACTACGGCGAAAAGATGGAAAGCATCCTGGTCAGCGACGGCTTCGTCATCGGCGAGAGCACGAACACCGAGAAGATGTTTGAAGGCTGCGCTGCTCAGGAACTGACCTACACCGACGGCTCTTCTCAGGGCGGCGCTGAGGTCAACAAGTCCGGCAGCAGGATCCTGCGCGGCGACAACGTAGCCAATGAAGAGATCACCAACGGCACCGCGACGGTTCTGGGCAGCGACGTCCTGCGCACCTCGATCGGCCGCATCCTGTTCTTCGATTACATTCCGAACGGGATCTCCGGCGCATGGGATGTTTCCGAATCGGGCGACGGCTCCGTCATCGCGTGGATTCAGGGCAACGGACGGCTGAACGACCTGTGCATCGCGGCCGAGGGCGGCGTAATCGCCGGCAGGGATTGCTCCAGCCTGTTCCGCGGCTATCAGAATCTGACGGGAATCGGCTTCAACAACAGCTTCGATACCTCCGCGACCGAGGTCATGTACTGCATGTTCGCAGACTGCACGAAGCTGGAGCAGCTGGATCTCTCCTCGATCCGCACGGATTCGGCGGTTGACATGGGCTGGATGTTCTACAACTGCTACAAGCTCGAATCGCTCGACCTGAGCGGCTTCGAGACCTCCGGCCTCACGGCGGTCAAGGCGATGTTCTGCAACTGCTACATGCTGAAGGACCTGAACCTCGACGGCTTCGACACTTCTTCCGCCACGGATATGACCTACATGTTCTACAACTGCTTCAGCATGGAAGAGCTGGATCTGTCCGGCTTCCGCACCGGCAGCGTGACGGCGTATGACTCGATGTTCGACGAATGCACCAACCTGAAGACCATCATCATGCCCGGCGGCGCCGCAATGGCTGCCAAGAGCTATTCCGAGGGCTCTTACGGCAACGAAGTCCGCGCGATTCAGCAGAAGCTGGCGGACGGCGGCTATCTGGCCGGCAGTGTAGACGGCTCCTTCGGCAAGATCACGGCCACTGCGGTCAAGTTCTTCCAGCTGGACGCCGGCCTGCAGGTAAGCGGCGTTGCCGATCTCGCCACGCAGCTGGCGCTGTTCGGCCGATAAGACACAACGGGTTTTCTGCGGCTCCCGTCGGGGTGCGGGGGCCGCATGGCAAACTATAACAACAATGGAGAGGGAGATTTGAGGATGAAAAGACTGATTGCGGTTCTTCTGACGGCGCTCATGCTGCTGGCAATGGCGGTTCCGGCCTTCGCGGCGAGCTACGAGGACGCGTATTCCTATGTCGTCCGCATCTATACCCAGGAGTATGAGGACATCTATCTGGCCGGCACTAATGAGTGTATCGATCAGAACGTTTATGGCTATATCGGCACCGGTTTTGCCGTCGGCACGCCCGGTCAGCCCGTTCAGTATTTTGTAACCAACCGTCACGTTGTTACGCCCGATGATGATTACGTCATTGGCACCATTACCGTTGATGATCAGGAGATTCCTGTAGAGGCTTACTACAGCACCCAGAGCTACATCATTTTCAGCAACAGCTCCGAGAAGGTTCCGGTCAATATCTACGCGGTGAGCGACCGCTGCGATCTGGCTGTCATCTCCATGAACGAGGCGACCGACAAGCGCGAGCCGGCGCTGATCTATCCGCAGGATATCAAGAAGCTGGGCCACAAGACGGTCTACTCCGTCGGCTTCCCCGGCATCTCCGATACCTATAACGACATCAACAGCGCCATCAGCACCCTGAACTCCTATGAAAGCGACCTGACCATTACCGACGGCCTGATCTCCGCTGTCAAGGAAGACGCCGTCACCAAGGCAGGCGAGACCATCCAGCACATGGCCAAGATCAGCGGCGGCAACTCCGGCGGTCCTCTGGTGGACGCCAAGGGCTATGTCATCGGCGTCAACCGTTCGACTTGGAAAGAAGACGGCGACTATGCTCTGGCCGTATCCGCAAACGAGCTGGTTCGCTTCCTGGATGACGAGCGCGTTCCCTACATGACCGTTCAGGACTGGCAGCGCCGCAACATCATCATGATCGCCTGCATCGCGGCCTGCGTGATCGTTCTGGCCGTTGTCGCGGTACTGGTTATCAAGAAGCGCGGCGGCGGCAGCAAGCCGGTTTCCGGCGGCTCCCGCACGCTGGTCTGCACCGAAGGCGCGCTCGCGGGCAAGAGCTTCAAGATCACCCCCGGCGCCAGATTCTCCATCGGCTACGATGCTTCCCGCAGCCAGATCGTCTTCCCGAACGGCACGCCCGGCATCAGCGGCAAGCACTGCAGCATCAGCTTCGACGGCAAGACCGTTATGGTCACCGATGAAGGCTCCCGCTACGGCACCTGGATCGATCAGACCCGCCTGACGCCCGGCACTGCGACGGTCATGCACCGCGGCCAGACCCTGTACTTCGGCTCCAAAAAGCAGGCCATGAAGCTTGACAACTGATCCCCCTGTTTCCAATACGATACGATGAATTGAAAGGAGACTATCACCATGCCGCGCAACAACGAATACAACAATTTCGGAACCCAGCCCGACACCCCCTTCAACTACACCGTTTCCCCGTCCACCCCGATCAACAGCGTGTCCGATGACGTGACCCCCGGTGTGTACAGACCCACTCAGGTGTCCGGTGAGTCCGGATCGAGAGATACCGAGGTTTACGATCAGATCAGTGTTGACGGCGAGCAGATCCGCCCGGTCGTCGGCTGGCTGGTATGCATTCAGGGCCCGTGCAGAGGCAAGGACTTCCGCCTGCACACCGAGCGCAACTACATCGGCCGCGATAACGCGAGCGTGGACATTTCCATTCCCGACACTAAGATCAGCCGCGACAACCCCGCCATCCAGATCGCGTATGATCCGGTCGGCCGCGGCTTCTATGTAGCCGCCTGCACCGGCGCGAAGCAGAACAGCTACTTCAACGGCCGTCTGCTGATGAGCGAGCGCGAGATGCAGGTCGGCGACATCATCAAGCTGGGCGAGACCGAGCTGATGTTCGTCCCCTTCTGCGGCGAGAAGTTCGACTGGGGCGAGAACGCTTAATCTTTCAGGAATAAAGAAATGAGGGACGACGATGGAGAAAATGTGCTATCGCTGCCTGCAGGAGACGATCAAGAAAGGCCGCTGCACCGCATGCGGCGCTCCCGAGGTCAGCCGATCGGAAAACGATAGCGAACTGCTGCCGCTGGGCACTTTGCTGGACGACGGCAGCATCATCGTCGGAGACTGTCTGGGCCGCGGCGGCTTCGGATCGACCTACATCGCGCGCGATCTGAAGAACAAGACGCTCATCGCGTTGAAGGAGTTCGCTCCGCGCCATATGATGCTTGAACGGCAGGGTCTGGATATCCGGATCATGCCGGACAAGCAGCAGGTGTACGAAAAGTCGCTGGCCAGCTTTCGGCGCGAATCAAAACTGCTTGGAAAATTGAACCATCCCAATATTGTGCGCGTCTATTTTGATATGGACGAGAATAACACTGCGTATTACGGCATGGAACTGCTGCAAGGCAAGGATCTGAGGCAATGGACCGACGGCCGGCTCCCTCTTCAGCCCCAAGAGGCGTTCGATCTGCTGTATCCGGTCATGGACGCTCTGAATTATCTCCATAAGGAAAAGAACACGCTGCACAGAGACATCAGCCCGGACAATATCTTCATCCGGACGGGCGATCAGTATCCCGGCGGAATATCGCCCTGTCTGATCGACTTCGGCGCGGCCTACACCGCCATGAACGACTTCACGCAGAGCGCGCCCGGCGTCAAGAAGAGCGGATTTTCGCCGCTGGAGCAGAACTGGGACCGCTCCCTTCAGGGCAGCTATACCGACGTATATGCCTTCGGAGCGACCTTCTATTACCTGATCACCGGCCAGATTCCGCCGCCTTCGACCGACCGGAGGCAGGACAACGATATTCTCAAGGCGCCCAGCAGCTTCAATCCCGGCATTTCGCCGGAGCTGGACCGCGCCGTGCTGCATTCGATGGCGCTCCGGCCGCAGGACCGCGTTCAGAACATGAAGCAGTTCATCTATGAAGTGGGCGCTGCGCTGAACGCCGAGAAAGGGCCTGCGGTCATGGACGATTCCAAGGTGATCGGCGGAGAGGATGAACCGCCCCGGAGAAAAGACGGAAAGCGGGAGACTGCGCATCTGCTGGCGTCTGCTGTGGACTGGGCGCTGTTCTATCTGCTTCCGACGCTGCTGCTGTCGGCAGTTTCGCCGGTGCTGGGGATTGTTTTGGGATTCATCCTGATGACGGGCGTCGGCATCATCTGCTGCAGCCTGCCCGGATGCGCAACGCCGGGACAGCGGCTCATGAAGATTCGCCTTGTGGGCTTGTATTCGATCGGCAATCTGATCTGCTACAGCCTGCTGCGGGCGCTGGTCCCGCTGGCGCTGGCCGATGAGATTGCAGCCATGATTCAGGGAAGCAGACGCTCCCGCATCGAGCAGATGACCCGGATTGCAGCCATCTCGACGCACGGTCTGGCTCAGGATATCCCCCACCCGCCGATCGGTCATCGGTCTGTCTGGGCGATCGAAAATCAGGCGAGCCTGTACTGCCTGTCGGGCCTTATGAAGGGAAAGAGCATTGTGCTGATCAGGATGCATGTATTCGGACGGGATTCCGATCAGGCGACGTTTCTGTTCCCCTCCGCAGACCTGTCCATCAGCCACAGACACTGCATGATCTTCTTCCAGGACGGCGGATGGTATATCAAGGATCTGGGCTCGCGCAACGGAACGTTTGTCAACGGCAAACGGCTCGGCGAAGGACAGACGTCCGACCGCCTGAACAGCGGCGATCAGATCCGGATCGGCGAGGAGATTCTCGTTTTCAAATTATCTTAGGAGGATACGCCAGTGAAAAAGTTTTTTTCGGTACTGCTTGCGGTTATTCTGTGCTTTGCGCTGTCCGGCGTCAGCATGGCGGAGCCCGGAGAGCTGCTGAGCATTCAGAGTATTGCCATTAACGATGACCGCACCATTGAGATGCAGTTCTACAGCGCTGCGTCCGAGACGCTGCAGCCGTCTGATCTGACCCTTACGCTGGACAATGATGAGCTGGCGGTGGACACCGTATTCGGCCATAGCACGGTCGGAATGGGCACCTCCTGGCTCTTCCTGGTGGATACGTCCACCGTTTCGACCCGCTCCGGCGACGAACCGGTCAAAGCGCTGCTCAACGGCCTGATTGGAGGCATCGGCGAGAAGGACAATGCGGCGATTCTGTCCACCGGCGTTGAACTGGACGGCATCGAGCTGGTCGAAAACAAGAAGACCCTTGAAAACATGATCGATTCTCTTCTGAAGTCCGATCCGGCCAAGCTGAACGCGACCATCAACACCGCGCTGGACTTCCTGAAGAAGAACGAGGACGTTCTCGCTCGCTCCTGCGTGGTCATCATCTCCAACGGCGAGAACATCGATGCGGATGAGGCGGAACTGAAGAAGCTGCAGAACGCCGTTGCCAAATCCGGCGCGACCGTACACACCGTTTCCTTCGCCAGAAATTATGCCAGCAAGGATGCGCTGAGCTGCTATGCCTCCATTTCCGCGGCCAGCATCGGCGGCCTGAATTTCCAGGCCGAAATCAAGCCCAAGGAGGAAATCGTCGCCGGCATGGCCGAGCAGATTTTCGCCAATGAACAGCTTTTCCGCACGCTGAAGACCCAGCCTGTTCCGGAAAACGTCGACGGCTCCAAGCTGACCCTGACTCTGAATGCGTCGGGCGTTCAGGGCGTATACACCCTCACCGCCGGCGAACAGCTGAACCTGAGAATGAGCCGCCCGCTCCCGAGCGAAAAGCCTACCCAGAAGCCCACCATTGATCCGACCGCCGATCCGACCGCCGATCCGACCGCCGATCCGACCGCCGATCCGACCGTAGCGCCGACCGACGGTCCTATTCCCGATCCCGATCCTGATGATTATCTGGTTTATGTGCTGATCGGCGTGGGCGCCATTGCCCTGTGCGCGGTCATCATCATGATCAACGCGGTCCGCAAGGGCAGAAAGCAGAAAGACGTCGTCGTACCGCCCGCACCGATCGATCCGGTCGGTCCGCCGGATGAACCGGACGGCCCTGTTGAGCCGGAGAAGCCGGAGAAGACCGGCAAGATCCGCGTCATGCTGACGCTCCTCGATTCGAACCGCGACGCGGTCTATACCGCGGACATGGTAAGCGAGCTGCTGGTCGGACGCGATATGACCAGCGTCAAGCTCCTCCTGCCGTCGGACGACCTGAAGATTTCCGGCACGCATCTGGTCCTGCGCTACATCCAGGGCACCATGTTCGTGGAGGACCTGAGCCGCAACGGCACGAGCGTCAACGGCCAGCGGATTCAGAAGCTGACCAAGCTGCGCCAGCACGACGTCCTGACCATGGGCGTCAGCCGCTTCCGCATCACGTGGGTCGAAGAATAAGCCGCATAAGCAAAAGATACCGTGCGGGAAGCCGATGGATGGCTTCCCGCACGGTTTTTGCATGAGGCCGGGCGCGTTTTCCGGGTGGAGTGCTGAATATGACTGCCGAAGACTATTTTCGGAAAACGGGTGGCAATTCGGAGCGGTCATGGTATAATGAGATCACGAACGAGAGAAGGGAAACGCCAGCATATTTGCCAATCCCTTTGGAGACGGCGCCAATCCGCCGGGGCGTTTCCTGCGGCGCGAACAATATCGATGCCGCCATTTCTGGGGCATCGCGGGCCTGTTTATCGTGATGCCGCTGCTGACTCATTGATGAGGTGAATATTATGAATGAATACGACAAGCTCCATTCGGGCGACATCTACGCGCCCGGCGACGAGACCATTCTTTCCGAGCAGTTCCGGCTGCTTGAGAAGCTGTACGACTTCAACGCGACCCGCCCGGGCGAGATGGACAGGCGGATGAGCCTCATGAAGGAGATGTTCGCCGAGGTCGGCGAGAACTGCTATATCGAGCCGCCGCTTCATTCCAACTGGGCCGGTCATCACACGCATCTGGGCAATAATGTGTATGCCAACTTCAACCTCACGCTGGTGGACGACACCCACATCTACATCGGCGACAGCACCATGCTGGGCCCGAACGTCGTTCTGGCGACCGGCGGCCATCCGGTTCTGCCGGAGCTGCGCGAGCAGGGCATGCAGTTCAATATGCCCATCCATATCGGGCGCAACTGCTGGCTGGGCGCGGGCGTCATCGTCCTGCCCGGCGTGACCATCGGCGATAACTCGGTCATCGGCGCGGGCAGCGTCGTGACGAGGGATATCCCGGCGAACGTGGTTGCGGTCGGCAATCCCTGCCGCGTGATGCGCCCCATCGGCGAGAAGGACCGCGAAACCTATTTCCGCGGCCGGCCGATTGATCCTTCGCTTCTTAAGAAGTAAAGACTCCGCCAAAACGCTCGGCTCCCCGTCTCCGTTCAATCCGGAGGCGGGGAGTTCTTGCTGTTTCCGAAGGGCTGAGCAGACACAGGGCTGTTGATTTCTATCATAATTCGATGTATAATCAAATTACTTCACAGCGGATATTTGTCCGCACTGTGTCGGCGCAGCACATGAACATAAATACATGATGACAGGAGGCGGAAAGATGAAGGACAGGACTATGAAAATGTTGGCTATACTGATGATTGCAGCGGCTCTTGTCTGTCTGCCTATGGCGAGCTATGCGGAAGCGGTGGCCACAGGACAAACAGAGAACGCTGAGAGATTCATCAGTATGGAGGAAGGAAGCCGCGTGCAGGCTGATGCGTCAGTCGGCGAGCACATCCGGCTGACCCCGGTCTTCCTGACGGCGGTGAAATCATGGAAAACTTCCGATGAGAAGATTGCGTCCGTCGATCAGAACGGCCTCGTTATCGTAAAGGCAGAGGGAACGGTCACCATCACTGTGACTCCGGTCGACGGAGATCGTGCGAAGCTGAAGATCAAGGCAGTCGATCCGTACAAGCCGGAGAAGATAGAGCTGGAGCAGAGCGGAACGCTGGTGCTGAACAAGGGGGAGACGCTGCAGCTGAGCGCCGGGATGGAGCCCGCGACGGCGAAGAGCGATCTGACATGGAGCAGTTCGAGGAGCAAATATGCGGCGGTTGACGCAAACGGCGCTGTGACCGGCCATGCGGAAGGCACTGCGACGATTACGGTTCAGACATATAACGGCAAGAAGGACACTGTCAAGATCAAAGTAGTCGATCCGTACAAGCCGGAGAAGATAGAGCTGGAGCAGAGCGGAACGCTGTTGCTGAACAAGGGGGAGACGCTGCAGCTGAGCGCCGGGATGGAGCCCGCGACGGCGAAGAGCGATCTGACCTGGAGCAGTTCGAGGAGCAAATATGCGTTGGTTGACGCAAACGGCGCTGTGACCGGCCATGCGGAGGGCACGGCGGAAATCACGGTCCGGACATATAACGGAAAGAAGGACACTGTCAAGATTAAGGTGGTCGATCCGTATAAGCCGGAGAAGATAGAGCTGGAGCAGAGCGGAACGCTGGTGCTTGGCAGGGGCGAAACCCTGCAGCTGAGCGCCGGGATGGAGCCCGCGACGGC
>JAFQQU010000118.1 GCA_017410445.1 Clostridia bacterium
GCCGGCTATCCCGCGACCTTCGAGCTGCTGACCGGCGTACAGTCCGGCGTTCAGAACAAGTGGTGGAACGTTTGGTCCCCCATGTATCTGGACTACACCATCGGCAACGGCTGGGCCGAGGACTTCGAGCCTCTGAACAACCAGCGCCTGGCTTACAACACTGTCGCCCTGCTGATCGACTACGTTCCCGAGGCTGACAAGGTTGCCGGCAAGATCACCTACACCGCCGACGAGTCCAACGAGATCGCTGAGATCCAGACCAACCTGAACTCCTACTTCAAGGAGGCCATGTGCCTGTTCGTCATCGGCGACATGGACGTCGAGGCTGACTGGGACGAGTACATCGAGGAGCTGGAAGCTCTGGGCATGAACGAGTACCTCGAGATCGCTCAGACCGCTTACACCCGCACCTGGGGCGAATAAGCAGATTTGCTGAACGCACTGATTCAGTTTAGCTGAAATCAGCCGCGGCGTACGGATTTATCCGCACGCCGCGGCTTTTCTTTATCCATTCTCGTCCGAAACAGAACTGATACTCTGAAAAATCCAGTGCGTACCTTTCCGGCCGCACGGCGTCGCCCGCATTCCTTCTCCCTCCCACCGATTCCCCCGAAAGATGGACTTTGGTGGAAAGTAAACGTTTTCTATTGCTTTTCAGGTAAATTCGATGTATAATCTAAGTACAGAAAGCGGAGGGATGCGTTTGAAAGGGAATACGCTCAGGAAGTTCATATTTTCCCATATTGTGATACAGCTTATCGTGCTGTCGACCATCATCCCGCTTGTCTTCTTTGCCCTCCGTTCGACACAGGAAAAAAACGTCAACCTCGCGCACAGCATGCTGAGCGACGGCGTCGCATCTTTCTCCGCAGAGATTCAGGCGGCGGACAAGCTGGTCAGCATGATGCACAAGTATTCCGAAGTCAGCTCTCTCATCACAGCCGATCATCTTTCCACGGGCAGCGAATACTATCACGCCGCGGAAGCGAGAAACCTGTGGTATGTGTCCACGCAGAGCTGGAATCTGCTCCGTTGGAACTATGTGTATTTCCAGAAAAACGAGGTTATCTTCACCCCGGAGCGCATCTTCTTCGATTGGGAGAGTTTCTACGGGTACTGGTTTCACGAAGAGGGCAAGAGCTTTGAACAGTGGGGCGGACAGACGCGGCAGGCCATCCGTCAGGCCCGCAAGTCCTTTTATCCCGCACGTAAGATCTATATGTACGATATCGGCCTGAAGGACGCCATCCTCTACACGATTCCCTTCGCCGATCCGTTCAATTCCGGCATGGTCAGCTGCATGATCGACGCCGAAGCACTTCAGTCCATTCTCCTGAAGAGCTACTCGCCGGATTCCTCCTTTCTCGGGCTGTATGATTCCGCCGGAACACTGCTGTACGGTCGAAATCTGCCGGAAAAGGCCGCCTTTACAGAAGAATCCATCGACAGTCTGCGGGCAGACGGCATTTCCTACCGGGTTTTCTTCATCCGGGATCCGAGCACAGGCCTATCCTACCGGATCGGCATTCCCGATCAGGCGATCAACACCGGACACGACGGAAGCTTCTGGGGTCTTCTGTTTTATTCCATCGCCATCCTGCTGATCTCATCCTCTCTGTCCGTATACTTTGCCTACCGGCAGTATTCGCCGATCAAGGACCTCTATCAGCGCTTCCGGCAGCTGACCGGAACGCCGCATTCGCCCGGCCAGAAGGATGAATATCAGTATTTTCTGGAGAGCTTCACCGGGCTGATCCGCAACAATCAGCAAATCCGGCAGACCCTCGCCGGATACGACGCCGCGCTCACCACCCGCGCATTTGAGGACCTGCTCCGCGGCCGGTATGCAAACGGGCAGGAGCTGCACCAGATTACCGGATATGTCTCGCTGCCCGAGAAGTGGCGCGCCTGCCTTGCCATCATCGAGATGACCGGAGAGGCCGACGAGCCGGCGGCGTTCAGCCTGTTCAGCGTCGAGCTGACGAGCGCAGTGTGCAAGAGCTGGAAGGCAGACGTTCTGATGCATCCGCTGCGCGAAAACCGGGTGCTGTTCATCATCCCGGTCGAAGATACCGACGGGCCGGACACGGTCGGCGAGCGGCTGAACGTGGTTCTGCACGCAATGAAGCGCGAGACCGGGCTGGACGTGAAATTCTCGCTGTCCGACGTATGCGACACGGCTGAGCAGCTGCCTGCCGCCTATGAAGAAACCAAGAGCATCATGGCCTGCAGGCATTCGCTCGAGGGAAGCATCTATTTCCCGGAAGACGTCGATTCGAAGAACACCCCGCCGGTGATCACCTCCGCCGCAGCAGCCCGTCTGCGCGAATATGTGCAGGCCGGCGAATACGAAAAGACGGAGGAATTCATCTGCTCGTATCTGAAGAGCCACTATCTTCGCGAGAGGGACTACAGCCAGCTCTTTTTCACCATCCGCGGCATTCTCATGCAGATGGACGCATCTCTGCCGGACGGGGAGATCAGCAGTCATCTGCCCTACTACCTGCCGGATAAATCGCGCGACGAGCAGACCGGAGACCTGCTGCAGGCGGCCCGCTCGCTCTGCAGCAGCTTCAACAGCCGCAAGCGCAGCCGGAATGACCAGCTGAAGAACCGGCTGATCGCCTATCTTCAGGAGAACTATGCCGACCCGGACATCTACGGACGGTCTGTCGCGGCGCATTTCGACATCAACGAAAAATACCTCTACACCTTCTTCAAGGAGCAGACCGGAGAGAGCTTCGCCTCGTATCTGGAAACGCTCCGGCTCAATCAGGCAGTCAATCTGCTGAAAAACAGCAAGTTCACCGTCAATGAAATCTCCCAGATGGTCGGGTTCAATTCGCCCAACACCTTCTACAAGGCATTCAGACGGGTATACGGCTCCTCGCCGTCCGTCTACCGCAATATGCTTCAGGAACAAGACAACTAAAGGGGGAAACAGCGCATGGATTACAAGCCCAGGTTTACCGTCGAGATCTATCATGATCTGGCCCCGCATCTGGCCGGCATCAGCTCAAAAGAGTTCTTTCTGGATGCAGACAAGCTGATCGAGGCATGGAAAATCACGACCGAGTGGACGCTTGATACCTTTCACGGACGGCTGAAGCCGCGCACTCCGACCGCTGCGCCCAATTCCTACGGCCACCTGGTCTGTCTGGGCGCGCCGCTGCACTATTCCGACACCGCAGAGCCCAACATCACAGCAGCGGCCGATTCTCTGGAAGACGCCATCAAGATGCTGGAAGACGCCAAGGGCATGGACTTCACCGCCTGCCCCATCTTCAAGCAGTATGTCGAGCTGTCCAGAAGAGTAAAGGAAGTCTTCCCCGAAGCGCCGGAGCTGTCCGGTCTGGGCGTTGAAGGTCCGCTTACCTCCGCGGCGCTGTTCCGCGGCGACGGATTCTACTATGACATCATGGACGAGCCCGAGCTGGCGGCAAAGTATCTGGAGCTGATGACCGACAGCGTGCTTGAGTTCAAAAAGCAGCTGAACACCTTCGTCGGCCTGCCCCCGGTCGGTCAGGGCGGAGGCGGCCTGGCGGACGATCTGGCCAGCATGGTTCCGCCGTCGATGTGGGATGAGCTGGTCGTTCCGTTCTGGAAGCAGTATTACAAGGGTGCGACGCTGGGAAGCAATCACTCCCTGCACTGCGAAGCGCTGGTTCCGGCGCATCTCCCCTATCTGGCCAAGGCCGGAGTCACGCACTATCAGCCCTCTGTATCCCCGCAGCTGACGCTCGAAAGCGTCAAGGCGAATACCGATCTGCCGTTTGACTGGCTGCTGTACGCCTATCAGGTCACCGAAATGAACGATCAGCAGCTTGCCGACTGGATCGCCAAGGCCGTATCCTTCAAGCCGACCAACATTCGTACGCAGTTCGGCGCATATACCGCGAGCATCGGGAAAATCGACCGCATCATCTCCTTCATGGACATTGCCGACACCTACACAAAGGCCTGATTTTACCAAAACAACGGGCGCATTTCTTCCGGCTGAACCGGAGGAAATGCGCCCGTTATTCATCTGTCTATCAGCTTATTTTTCGAACAGTCTGGCATTCTGAGCATGCGCCTCGCCCATGACGCGCATCTGCAGCTTGATCTGATCAAGCCGGATCTCAAAGGGAGCGCCGTTTACAAAGGTCTCATAAAACGCCTTGTAGAAGCCGACGCCCTTGTTGTCGAACTCAGAGCCTTCGGAGATGAACTCGCCGGTGTGGAACTTCAGCTTTTCGCTGCAGTAGACCGGCTCGCCCTTTTCGTTGCGCAGGGGCTCGGTGATCAGCTTCTGCGGCGGATTCTCCTCATCAAGGTAGTATTTCCACTCGAGACGGCCGGTGTCTCCGTACAGCGTGCCGCGGGTGCCCTGAACGCAGAAGGTCTTGGGCGCAAACGCGTTGCAGCTGGAGATTTCAATATCGACGGTAGGCTTGCCGGGCGCGGTCAGGATCATCTTGACATAGTCCTCGCCGTCGCCGTAGGTATGAGCGGTGTCCATGACGGCAAATACCCTGACGTCCTGCGGGAAGCCCATGATCGCGAGCGCATGGTCAACGGGATGCGGGCCGGTGTTCAGCAGGCTGCCGGCAGTGAAGCCGTGAACGGTCTGCCAGTCCCAGCGGCGGGCAAAGCCGTCGTAGTTCAGTGTAACCTGAACGATGCGGCCGAGAATGCCGCTGCCGATGATCTCGTTGATCTTCACATAGGACGGGGAAAAGCGGTACTGCTGGAATACAAAGTAGCGGCGGCCGGTTTCCTTCATAACGGCCAGAACGGTGTCGAACTCTTCCTCGTCGCGGGCGGCGGGCTTCTCGGACAGGACGTCGAAGCCCATCTTCATCAGCTCCTTGCTGATGGACGCATGATGATGGCTGAAGGAAGCGTTGATGACGAAATCGATCTGATCCTTCATCTCGGCAAATCCCTTGTAGTCCTCATAGACAGGCACGCCGCGCTCGGCTTTGATCATCTCGCGGCGCTGCGCATCGGCGTCGGCATAGGCTACGATGTTATACTTGTCGGCCAGTTCGGGCAGGTCGAGCAGGTGGGTATGGATATTGCGGCCGCTGCGGCCGTAACCGACGATAGCGACATTCAGCTTTTTCATTTTCGTATTCCTCCTGTCAGATTGCGGTCATGATGCGGATGAAATCGGGATAAGCCACTTCTGCGGCCGGCAGCTCGGGATGCCATTTCTTCTCCCATTCAAGAGAGAACCATCCGTCATAGCCGTCCTTGAGCAGCTGACGGACGATGTCTTCGATCGGGATATCGCCCTCGCCCAGGCGGCAGAGCTTGAACTCGCCGTTACTGCGGACGTGGTCCTTGAAATGAGTGTGCCTGATGTAGGGCTTCAGCGGCTCATAGAAGGCCATGAAGTCGTCGCCGTAAACCTTATCGGAATGGGCGACGTCCCACAGAATGCCGAACTGCTCGCTCCTGACGCCTTCGGCAACCGCCTTCACGCGCTCCAGCGTGTTGAACTCTCCGTGTACCTCCAGAAGAATCTGAACGCCAGTTCCTTCGGCATAGTCGCACAGGGCCTGAACGCCCTCGATGACCTGCTGAATGATCTTCGCTTCATCGCCGTCGCCGATCCTGTCGCCGAATACACGGATCGCCGGAATGCCCATGGCGTGGCAGACGTCGATGGCCGCCTTGCCCTGCGCCAGCATTTCGTCGGTCTTTGAGGCGTCGTGGAAGTTGACGCTGGTGCCGAAGCCGCACATCTCGATGCCGGCCTTCTTCAGGGCGCGCAGGGTGTCGCGCTGCACGCCGGGCTGGAACTGAGCGATCCTCTCTGCCAGCATCTCGCCGTCTACGCCGCGGATTTCGATGCCCTGATAGCCCAGAGCAGGCGCCTGCTCGAGAATCTTGTCGAATGACCAGTCCGGACATCCGAGGGTGGTGAAAGAGAGTTTCATAGGGCCTTCCTCCTTTTATATTCATCATTCTGCACGCATGAAGCGCAAGGGTTCAGATATTTTTCGTCCTGTCAGTACATGGTTTAAGCGACCAAAATACACTTCAGATTAATGTTAATATAGCACAGATCACCTCCTGCGTCAACCGCTGCCAGACTCCGGGAAACTCACAAAATGTACATTTCAAAAGCGAATTTATCCTCCGCAGGCGGCGTCCGCGTATGATCCGGAAATGAACTTGCCGGGATCGTCATATGCTGATATAATACAATCAATAAAAACACCGATTCACATCGAAAGGAGCAGCCCCATGAAATTCTCTGAAATGACCTACAAACGCCCGGATCCCGAAGCGGTAAAATCCGAGCAGAAAGCGCTGACTGAACGGCTCAGGAACGCGCAGAGCTACGAAGAAGCCCGCACCGTTTTCCTTGAACGGGATGAATGGATCAAATACGTAGACACGATGGCCTCGCTGGCCTATATCCGCCATTCCATTGACACCCGCGACGAATTCTACGACGGCGAGATCGAATTCTGGGATGAAATCGGCCCCGAGCTCGAGGAATACTCTCAGGAATGGACCGAAGCGCTGCTCGATTCGCCTTTCCGGAAAGACTTCGAAGCGGAATACGGAAATCTCCTGTTCATCAATGCCGAGCTCAACCGGAAGACCTTCTCTCCGGAGATCATCCCCGAGCTGCAGAAGGAAAACGAGCTCACCACCGAATACGGAAAGCTGCTGGCCTCGGCACAGATTCCCTTCGAGGGCGGCGTATACACCCTCTCCCAGCTCACGCCCTTCAAGACCTGTGCGGACGATGAAAAGCGGCTGGCTGCATGGAAAGCAGAGGGAAAATGGTACAAGGACAATCAGCCCCGGCTCGACGCGCTCTACGACGAGCTCACCCATCTGCGCGACACGATGGGCCGGAAGCTGGGCTTTGACGGCTTCACGGAGCTTGGCTATTGCCGCATGGCGCGCAACTGCTACACCAAGGAGGACGTCGATAAGTTCCGCACGTCGGTTCAGAAATATCTCGTGCCGGTAGCGGATTCGATTCTGCGCGAGCAGGCGAAGCGGCTCGGCAAGAGCTATCCTCTGTCCTTCGCGGACGCTGCGCTGATGTTCCGCAGCGGCAACCCGCGCCCCGTCGGCACGCCCGAGGACATACTGGCGCAGGGCCAGAAGTTCTACGATGCGCTTTCCCCCGAAACCGGCGAATTCTACCGCATGATGCGGGAAAATGAGCTGATGGACGTGCTTTCCACCGAGGGCAAGGAAAGCGGCGGCTACCAGTCCGACGTCACGCTGTATCAGGTCCCCTTCATCTTCGCCAACTTCAACGGCACTCAGGGTGACGTTGAAGTGGTCACCCACGAGGCAGGCCATGCCTTCGCCTACTGGATGAACCGCAAGCGCGTTCCC
>JAFQQU010000119.1 GCA_017410445.1 Clostridia bacterium
GAGGGGTCGCCGAAATAGTCGCGGTTGTAATCGGGCCGCATCATGGTCAGCTCCTCTTCGGTGTATTCGCGCAGACGCCTGCCCTGTCTGAAGTTGCCCAGCCCGGCATGGGTCAGGATGAAGGCGCCCTTGTCGGTATCGACCGCCTCATACAGCGGCGCTTCGGAGATATAGTCGAGCAGGTCGGCCTTTTCCTCCGCGTTCAGGGAACGGAACTGACGCATCGTGACGTCGCCGCCGTCCGCCTGCCATTCCATGATGGCGCGCATCAGCGTTTCGTCGATGTGGTTTTCAGCATTTTCAACAGTGATTTCCACATTCAGCCTACGCAGCACGAAGGAAGCCATCGCCTCATGGTTGCCGCGGAGGAAGAATACGTTGTCCCGCGCGGCCATGTCCTTCAGCAGGCGCACGGGCTCCGGCCCGCGGTCCAGGGCGTCGCCCAGAACGTAGAGCACATCCTCGTCGGAAAAGCCGATCATCTTAAGCATCCGAAGGTACTTTTCATATTCTCCGTGCAGGTCGCTCATGACATAGATCATTGAAAAACGCCTCCCTTCATAGAAAACGCAGTTTGTCTCATGGGGGAGATGAATAATTCTCCGGGGAAGCGTAAATTCCTGCCCGGAAAGCGGTTTTTTCGGGAGAAATCATATAAAAACCGCCGGAGCAGACGGATTTGCCTGCCCGGCGGTGTGCGTGTGGATTATCCGAACCAGTCGAACGCCAGCTTGATGATCAGAAGCGCCAGAACGAAGAGCATGATCTTTCGGATGAAGGTCGCGCCGCGCTTCATCGCCAGCCAGGAGCCCAGATAGCCGCCCGCCATCGAGAAGAACATGGCCGGAATTGCCAGACCGAACAGCACGTTTCCGCCGGTCACCAGCGACCACAGCGCGCCGATGTTGCTCGACAGGTTGATCAGCTTGGCCGTGCCCGAGGCGGTGACCATGTCCATGCCGATCAGGTAGGTCAGGCCCATGATGATGAGCGTGCCGGTGCCGGGGCCGAAGAATCCGTCGTACAGGCCGCAGCCGAGGCCCAGCGCAAAGCAGCCGAAGAGGCGGGCCGGGGTGATGGGCTTGATTTCGGTGGGGGTATTGCGCTTGATGAGCATCAGAACGCCCACCAGCGGAATGGCGACCAGCAGGAAGATGCGGATGATCTGCTCGTCCATCATCTGCAGAATCTGCGCGCCCAGATAGGAACCCGGCAGCGCGCCCAGCACGGCGCACAGGCCCGGCTTGAAGAGAATCTTTCCGCCGCGCAGGAACTTGAACGTGGCAACCAGCGAGCCGATGCTGGCCGAGAGCTTGTTGCTGCCGCCCGCCAGCGCCGGGGGAAGACCGGTCAGCAGATAGGCCGGAAGCGAGATCAGGCCGCCGCCGCCGCCGATGGCGTCCACCGTGGCCGCCAGCAGAACCAGCGGACAGACGATGAGCAGCATCTGAAAAGTAACTTCTACTTGCATTGGCAATTCCTCAAATCTGAATCAGATTCATAGGAAATGCGGAACACCGGTCGGCCCGGCGGTTCCGCATGTTCCGTATGTCGATTAAGGATGTTTCCGAAAGGAAGCGAGCTTTTCCCGGAGCCGGGCGGATAACTCTCCGCACCAGAGGAAGAAATGAACGATTCCTTCGATCACGGCAAGGCTGCCGTTGATCACGACCGTGAACAGAATGAACGACAGCTGCCCGAGATACACCCGGTGAAAGGGATAATCTTTCCGCTCCGGGTCTTTCAGCGAAAGAACAAGCGCAGTAAGCAGGATGATGAGAATCAGCGCAGCGGGAACCAGAAGAAAGGTCATTTTATCAGCTCCTTTCTCGTGATCCGCCCGGCTTTATCTGCCGCCCCGGAAGCTGCCGCCCGAGCCGCCGCCGCGGGAAGAACCGCCGCCGCCGCTGCGTCCGCCGCCGAAGCCGCCGCCCGAACGGGAGGAACCGAAGCTGCTGCGGGAGCTGCCGGAGGAGCGGCCGAAGCTGCTGCCCGAGGAACGGCCGAAGCTGCCGCCCGAGCCGCCGCCGCGGGTCAGGCCGCCGCCGCCCGTGCGCGAACCGCCGAACCCGGAAGAGGGACGGCTGTATCCGCCGGACGAGGGACGGGAAGAAGCGCCCGAAGAGGGCCGGCTGACCGGAGGCTGAACGGGCGTGCGCGGAACGGGTCTGGGTGAGGGTCTGGGCGCGGGCCGGGGAGCCGGACGCGGCGCGGGACCGCCGAAGCCGCCCATGCCGCCCATCGGAGGACGGGGAGGAGGCGGCGGAGCGACCGGTCTGCGGGGCGCGGGGGCTCTGCCGGGCCGGTTATTGCGGACCTTGCCCATTCTGCCGAACACGCCGACGATGACGATCAGCACGATCAGGATGATGATGAGCGTTCCGAAGCTGAATCCGCCGCCGCTGTTGCGGGCGGGTTCGCGCTCGGGCTCGCGGGTGGCCTCGACCACCGGCTCGGGGTCCGCATAGACGGGCATCTCGCGCAGCGGTTCAGTAAGGAACCGGGAGCCGCCGGAGGAGGTGGAGCCGGTCTGGAGCCACTTATAGTAGAGCGTGTCGTCCAGCGAGACGCCTGCATCGTAGGAAATGGAGATGTGCGAGAAGCAGGCGGCGAAGAGCTGGCGGATACCCTCCTCATAGTTGCCCTGAGAGGCCTGAGGGATGAGGTGCTCGTAGGCCATTTCGTCCAGATCGCCGGCGGTGAGGTAATCCTGGAGGCCCTTGCCGGGCATCAGCCAGTATTCGCCGTCCTCAATGGCGATGAGGATAAGCAGGCCGTTGTTTTTGGTCTTGTCGCCGATGGCCCATTTGTTGAACAGGGTGTAGGCGTAGGATTCGAGGTTCGCGCCGCCGGTGGTGTCGATGGTGACGACGACAATCTGCGCGCCGCAGGCCTTGTCCAGCTGATCGTTGTTGAGCACGATCAGGCCTTCGACCTCGTCGGAGAGTACGTTGGCATAGTCGGCGACGTAGAAATCAGCCGTGTAGTCCACAACTTCTGTCGCTGCGAAGGCGCAGGCCGGCAGGAGCGACAGAAGAAGGGCGATGATGAGCGTGAATGCGCGTTTCATAGTGGTTCAGAGCCTCCTTGATTACCGGAACAGATCCAGAGGCTTGATTCCCCTCAGCATGCCCAGCAGATGGGCCGGGAATTTGCCCAGATCCTGATTGAACTGATGGGCCAGCTCGTTGTAGCCGTCGTGTTCAATGCGCATCTGTGCGGAGGAGAAATTCTTGTAGGCATAGCGCGCGTCCTGTGCGTCCATATCGCCGAGCTTGAGGCCGGTCAGGTTGGAATAGACGTTTTCAACCGCGGAATCGAGCTTCAGGCTGGCGTGGTGCTTGCCGGAAATGTGCTCCGCCGAATCGAGCGAGGCAACGGCGTCGTTGAGCTCGGTGATGAATGCCTTGTCGGCCGTATCGTATTTATTGGCGATGGACGCGAGCACGACGGCGTTCGAGCGCATTTCATTGAGCTCGGCCGAGATGCTCTCGCTGCTGGCATAGAACTGCGCTTCAGCCGCAGTCCGCTTGTCCATCAGCGCGCCGCCGCCGCCGAATACCAGCGATACGACGATGGCGGCCGCCAGAACGATGCGGGCGATTGTGAGATTTTCGGAAAAACGCATGGGCGTACCTCCCTCGCGTTACTTAGCGTTGTGCATTTCGAGCAGCTTGGCCTTGAGCTGATCCTCGATGTTGTGCAGCTCCTTCTCGGCGGCAATGCGCTTCTCGCGGCCCTGCTGCTGGATGGCCAGCACTTCGTCCATGGTGGAGATGAGGGTCTGGTTGGTCTCGACGAGGGTCTCGATGTCGATGACGCCGCGCTCGGATTCCTTGGCGACCTCGATGGAGCCCATCTTCAGCTTCTGGGCGTTGGCGCGGAGCAGGTCGTTGGTCAGATCGGTGACCGCGCGCTGCGCCTGCATGGCCTCGTGGGAATGCTCAAGGCCCATGGCGATGACCATCTGGCTCTTCCACAGCGGGATGGTGTTTACGATGGTGGACTGGATCTTCTCAGCCATCATCTGGTCGTTGTTCTGGATCAGGCGGATCTGGGGGGACATCTGGATGGCGACGTTGCGGGTCAGCTCCAGGTCATACAGCTTCTTCTCGAAGCGCTCGGCCAGAGCGGCCATATCGCTGGCAGCCTGAGCATCCTCGGGCAGGCCGGACGCAGCGGCTTTGGCGCGGGCCTCGGCCAGCTCGCCGTTCCGGAAGGCCTCCAGGCTCTGCTTGCCGGCGGCGATGTACATGGACAGCTCCTTGAAGTAGGTGAGGTTCAGCTCATACAGCTGATCGAGGGTGGCGATGTCCTTGAGCAGCTGAACCTGATGATTTTCAAGCTCGGAAACGATCTTGTTGACGTTGACCTCGGCCTCGTCGTAGCGGGCCTTCAGCAGCTGCAGCTTGTCGACCTTCTTCTTCAGGAAGCCGAAGAAGCCGCGGTCCTCTTCCTGATCGGAGGTGAAATCGCGCAGCTCGACGACCAGAGAGGAGATCATGTCGCCCACTTCGCCCAGATCCTTGCTGCGGACGCTGGCCAGCGCGCTGTCGGAGAAGTTGGCGATGTTCTGCTGGGTGCCTGCGCCGTACTGGAAGACCAGAGCGCTGTTGGTGATGTCGATCTGCTTGGAGAAGTCGTCGATCATCTTCTGCTCTTCGGGGGTGAACACCGGCTGAGCGGGCTGGGGCTTTTCGACGGGCTTTTCTTCCATGGCGGCGGCGACGGCGGCTGCGTCGGGAGCGGCGGGGATATTGCCCAGAGTGAGCTTGATTTCAGACATGATGAATCTCTCCTTCTATATTTATGTTTTTCGGTTCGGAAGAGGGGGTTATTTGCCGGCGGCGACGCGCTTCATGACCAGATCCTCGGTCAGGCCGTCGGCGGCCATCATGGATTCGAGCGCGCTGATTTCGGCGTTGATGTCCAGCTGATCGTCGGCATAGAGCCGGTCGAGCTGCTTTTCGAAGGCCTCGGAGATCATGGTGAGGCTGCTCTTGATGCTGTCCATTGATTTCTGGACGTTCACGCCCGCGCCGGCGGCGGAGAGCGTGCGGTAATGCTCGAGGAGCTTGACGGAGGTGGGCAGATAGTAGTTCATGAACTTTCTGATCTGCTGGGAATCGCGCGGATTCTTTTCGAGCGCCTTGAAGATGCGGTCGCCCGCCTCGATCATGCGGGAAAGCGGCGCGGTAACGCCCTCGTCCTTGATGGCGGCGGCGGAATCCTTGAGGGTCTTGAGGTTGGCGCGGCCTTCGAGAATCTGACGGTTGACCTCTTCGTCGCCCGAATCGGGCTTCTCTTCCTCTTCGACCACGCGGCCGGGGAAGAAGCGGCCGGCGATCAGCCACACCGCGACGGACGCGCCCGCTGCCAGCAGGATGCTGCTCAGCTTATACATCGGCAGCAGCATGCCGAACAGAATCCATGTCAGCGCGCACAGGTATACGGGAATTGCGGAGCGGATCACCCGCTTTTTCATCCGAACATCCCTCCAGTTCTGATTGTTTCTACATGAAATATTATAAATCGTTCCGGCCTGCCGGTCAAATATTATTTGATGGAAGCCAGCAGTTCCTGCGCCTGCTCGCGGGAGGTGGTGCACAGGGCGGAATAGTTGCCGGAGAGGGCGCTTTCGAGATATTCCTTCGCGGCGGCCTTGTCCCCGCGCTCGGCGGCCAGCTTGGCCAGATAATACAGGGTATCGACCTGCTGGGGCTTGATTTCATGGGCCTTGGTGAAGTATTCAAGCGCCTTTTCCTTCTCGCCCATGGCCAGATGCAGCTGGCCGAGGTTGTCCAGAACGACGGCGTCCTCGTCGTCGTATTCGAGGGCTTCCATGTTGTAGGCCAGCGCCTCGGCAAAGTCGCCGGTCTGGCGGGCCTTCTCGATGAGGACGTAGCCGAGGGAGCCGTAAACGGTGCCGTTCTTCTTGGTATTGTGGGCGATCTTGAACTGCTCGATGGAGGAATCCAGATTGCCCAGCTTCCACTGGGTCACGGCGAAGTTGATGCGCAGCTGAGCGCGCTCTTCCTTGGTGATTTCGCGGCTGTGCTCGGCCTGCAGGAACAGCTCCTTGGCTTCGGCATAGCGGCCCATGCGCAGGAGCAGCATGCCGTAGGCCATCAGGTACACAGGCTTCTTGACGCCGGCGGCGATGGCCTGCGCGTACAGCTCCATGGCCTTCTCGTGCTCGGCCTTGGCTTCGGCCGCCTTGCCCTTTTCACTCAGCTGGTTGCCGGTGACGTGGGCCTTATACGCCTTGCGCGCGGTGAGTTCAGAGGTGAATCCGTCAAACAGTCCCATAGTGTTCAGTCCTCCAATGAAGTTGATGTCGGTTTTGATGATTTGCTTTCTATCCGGCGGAGAAGCCGGGCGCGGCGCGCGGTCAGAGCCGCACGCTCCTTTTCATCCTCGGTCAGCTTGAGTGCCTGCTCGGTATAAGAGAGCGCTTCTTCATAGTTCCGGTCGCGGTGCTCGCGGGCTTTGGCCAGCTCGATGCAGGGGAAGGCGCCCATCTGCCCGCGGCGGATCATGTCCAGCCAGATTTTTTCCGCCTCGCTCTTTTCTCCCTCGCGGCGCAGCATGAGGGAGAGGTTCCGGTTGGCCATGGGGGCGCATTTTGCCTCGCTCAGGCGGGCCATGCTGGTCAGCGCGAGCGGCTGGGCGGCCAGCCGGTAGCACTTGCGCGCCTCGGCCCGTTCGCCCTGTTTTTCGAGGGTTTTGCCCATGCTGAATACGTCCAGCATGCTCAGCTGCTCGGCCGGAGCGGCGTATGCGTCGCACAGGCGGATGAGCAGGGAGGAAAGGGAGACGATGTCCTGCCGGTTGTGATCGACGATATCGGTCAGGAGCGAAATATCCCCGGTTTTGAGGAAGGAGAAGTACCTTTCCGGCACTTCGCTGCCCGGCAGGTCGTGCTCGCGGTGCATGGAGAGGATTTTTTCCTCCAGATTGCTGAGCGAGCAGTCCCTGAGGCGCAGCTTCCATGCGCGCCTGGCCGGGTGAATGAGATCGAGATGGTTCATTTCCGCGATCGGGCAGTCCATGCGGCACATGATGTGGCGGGACTGAAGCAGCGGAACGTCGAAGCTCTTCCCGTTGAAGGTGACGACGGTATCGCAGCCGGCGGCGAATTCATTGACTCTGGTCAGCAGCAGCGGCTCGGCGGCGTAGGAGGGCATGAGATACTGGCGGACGACCAGCTCCTTTCCGATGATTCTGCCCAGCCCCACCAGAAAGGCGACCGTACCCGCGCCGCCGGAGAGGCCGGTGGTCTCGGTATCGAGAAACAGTGCGCGGGAAGGCTCGAAGGGGAATTCGAACCCGAGGCGCTTCAGCGCGCACGGGCTCAGGGAAAACAGCTTTTCATCGGCCGGGAAGCGCGCCTCATGCTCCATCAGCGCGGGCGGAGGCGGCGCGGGACGGGGCTCGGAGGATGTTTTCAGCCGGTTCAGCTTGCTTTTGAGGCTCGACGGCATGATTGCCCTCCTTTCGTCCGGCGGTCATGGATGCCACAGAAGGACTGCCCGGTTTATGCGGACAGTCCTTCCGGGAAATGCTGTGGGGAAAGGTTTAGTTCTTGCCCAGGCTGATATCCGGCAGGGGCTTGGTGTGCTGATCCGCAAGGGGCGTCCATGCGATGGGACGATAGGCCCAGCGGATGGCCTGCGTGATGACCTTCTGAACGTTTGCGTCGTGATAGCTGGGGCAGGTCTCATGGCCGGGCTGGAAGTAGAAGATGCGGCCCTGACCGCGGTGCCAGCAGCATCCGCTGCGGAAAACCTCGCCGCCGGGGATCCAGCTGATGAACACCAGATCGTCGGGCTGGGGGATGTCCCAGTATTCGCCGTAGGTCTCCTCGATGGGCAGCTCGAAATACTCGCCCAGGCCCTGCGCGATCGGATGCGCCATATCGACGGTCCAGAAGCGCACCATGTCGCCGTCCTCGCGCCAGCGCAGCAGGTGGGTGTTGGTGCCCATGAGCTTTCTGAAGATCTTGGAGGCGTGGCCGGAGTGCAGGCAGATCAGGCCCATGCCGGCCAGCACGCGCTTGTGTACGCGCTCTACGATTTCGTCCTCGACGCGGTTGTGCGCCATATGGCCCCACCAGAGCAGGACGTCGGTGTTGTCCAGCACTTCCTGAGTCAGGCCGTGCTCGGGCTCTTCCAGCGTCGCGGTGCGGACGACCATGTCCTCGTTGGTTTTGAGGAATTTGGCGATGCAGCCGTGGATGCCTTCGGGATAAATCGCGGCAACCTTCGAATTGTTCTTTTCGTGCAGGTATTCATTCCATACGGTTACGCGGATCATGGGAAAACACCTCCATCAAATGTCTGCTTTGTGATTTGCATTTATTCCGGTTCCCGGGCGCGCCGGGAATAGGGATCAGGGTTCGAGCACCGGCATGTCGTTGAGCAGCTGATACAGCTTGTCGTCCTCCGAGCCGAGGGAGGCCATTTCGATATCGCGCAAGGCGAAGGTCTCCGGTCTCGGATCGCGGCCGAAATAGTCCAGCTCGCCGATGGTGACGCGCATGTCGTTGAGCTCAAGGACGCGGCCCACGTGCTCGATATCGTCGTGCAGCCAGAGAGTGACCACCGCGTCGTCGGCCTGAGCCTGACGGCAGAGCGCGTGAACGAGGTCCTCGCCTTCGTCCACTGACATTTCGTCGGTCGGCTGCTCGCCGCGCGCGCGGATCAGCCGGGACAGGCGGACGGAATAATCGTCCTCGCCCAGAATCATATCGACCTCGGTCAGCCGGGTGACGATGAAGCCGTCGTACCGGCCGAAGGGGGAAACGGAGCGCAGCATGACCTGACGGGGAGTGACCGCCTCGACGAAGCCCGCGATGAAGTCGTCCGGATTGCGGGGATCGATGAACAGGGAGGTCAGCACGCCCGTTTCCTTGAACATGCGCAGCTGATAGGCAGAAAAGCCGTCGTTGGGGATTGCCATTCTTTATTATACTCCTTCAGGCGTGAATACATAATAGAAATAACGGCCCAGCACGTCGCCCACGCGGATGCAGGGCTGACCCTCGAGAACGGGCAGCTGCAGGACGCGCTTGAGCGCCGGGGAATGCCTCAGGCGCACGTCATGCGCCATGGCGACGAACACGCCGTTTCTCAGATAGCCGACCGACCAGCTGTCCACCGCGTCCAGCCCGGTGAAGCTGCGCGCGGATACGCCCGGCTCCGGCTGATACGCCTCCAGCCGCACATCGTAATACGCGATGCCCGGCTCGACGGACGCTTCGATTTCGGGATTGCCCTCGCAGGGCGGCGCGATGTATGCGGCCGTGCGCCCGGTGAGGCGGCGGCGGGTGACCTGCAGCGCGAAGGGATTGAGGTCCACGCCCACGAAGCGGCGGTTTGAATAGCTTGCGGCCTCGAGCGTCGTGCCCGAGCCGACGAACAGGTCGAACACCAGATCGCCCGGGGCGGAGGAGGAGAGGATGATTCTCTCCAGCAGCTTCACCGGCTTCTGCGTTTCGTAGCCGGTTCTCTGCGGGTCCTTCTGCTGAAGGTGGCTCACATCGTCCCATACGTCGCCGGGGAAGGTGGGTTCGTCGTCGTAATAGGTGTATACCTTGCCGCCCGAGCGGATGGAGCGGTATACGCGGCCGTCCGCGTCCACGTGGCGCTTCATGTGATTGCGGCGCACGTCCACGCGGCTGACCGGAACGGCTTCCAGGTTGAAATAGTATTTTTTCGTCTTCCGGTAGAAGAGGATGACGTCGTGCTTGCGGCTGAAGAACTTGCGGGCGCGGCCGCCGGTCTGATAGGACCAGATGATCTCGTTGAGGAAGTTGTTCTCGCCGAAGATCTCGTCCATCAGGATGCGCAGGCGCGCGTGCATGCGGTAATCGACGTGCAGATAGATGACGCCGGTATCGCTCAAGAGCTTTTTGCAGGCGGTGATGGTCTCGCGCATGAGCGCCAGATAGGCCTCGACGTTCAGGTCGTCCTCATAGGACTGCATGACCAGAGAGCCGGAGCCGGTTTTCCATTCCTTTTCGCCCACGCGCACGCGCATGGAGAAGCTGTGCCCGGTGCCGAAAGGGGGATCCAGATAGATCAGCTGCACCTTTCCGGCATATTCCTCCACGAGGGACGGCAAAAGCTCCAGCACGTCGCCCATGCGCATTTCACCCGCAGGACCCGCTCCGTGCTGCTCCTCCCGCCATACGTCTACCCGTTCAAGATGCATGAATCTCACTCCCCAAAATTTGACCTATGTTATCATTATATACGATTTCGGCGCTCGCGTCACCATGAAAAGTATTAAAATTATTGTGTAAAGCAACAAAAAATCTACAATGATCCGGTCGGAGCGTCGGCAGAGGGTTTTTTCGCCATGAGGGAAGAAAAACGGGCGGATTTGGTAAAGTTGAGGTTGACAGACGGGGACTTCATCGCGATAATGTTATTATACCCGGATTTGCATAATGTGGGAGGTATATATTGATATGGAAAACAAGATTACCCGGCTGCCCGCGCTGCCGCTGATTGTAAACGACCCGTATTTCTCCATCTGGTGCCCCGGCGATAAGCTGACCGACTGCGATACCGCGCACTGGGCGGGCGCAGTCAAGCCGCTGAAGGGCACGGCGAAAATTGACGGCGCGAGCTACCGCTTCCTCGGCCTCGGCAAGGAAGAGGCGATGGAGACCGTCGCCCTCTCTGTCACCCCGACGGCGACCGAATCGGTCTTCTCCGCGGGCGGCGTGAAGCTGACCATCCGCTTCACCACTCCGCTCCTTCTGGACCAGCCGGAGATTCTCTCCATGCCGGTGACTTATGTAGACATCACCTGCGAGAGCGAGGACGGCGAGGAGCACAAGGTCAATGTGAAGTTCTCCATGAGCAGCCTCCTGTGCCACTCGGGCGAGAAGGCCAAGCCTACCCTTCAGCAGCAGTATGAGGCGGACGGCATGCAGATTGCCTTCATCGGCCAGCTGAGACAGGGCCTTCTGAACCATTCCGGCGACCACACCACCATCGACTGGGGCTATCTGTATCTGGCCTCGCGCACCGGCGTCACCGTGAACACCAAGGGCGTGAGCGTCGCTGCGGCCGGCAAGGTGAAGAGCGGCGCGAAGCTGTCCATTCATGCGCTGGCGGCCTATGACGACGTGGCCTCCATCAACTATTTCGGAAAGATCTGCCCGGCTTACTATGCCCGCGGCGGCAAGACCATCCGCGACGCGCTCAAGACTTTCCACGACCGCGAGAGCGAGCTGAAGGCGGCCTGCGAGGCGCTGGACAAGCAGCTGCTGACCGACGCCGGCGCGCTGGGCGGCGAGGATTACAAGCTGATCGTCTCCGCTGCCTACCGCCACACCATCGGCGCGCACAAGCTGATTGCGGACGAGCGCGGCGAGATGATCTTCCTCTCCAAGGAAAACGACTCCAA
>JAFQQU010000011.1 GCA_017410445.1 Clostridia bacterium
ATCATGCAGGCGGCGCTGCTGCCGGTTACCTTCCTGCTCTCGCTCCTGCCCGGCAAAATCGGCGGCAAGAGCAAGAACAACGACACAATGGTCGTGCACACGAGCCGGGGCGGAGATCCTGACCCGGATAAGGCGCTCCGAAACGAAGCGCTGCCGCTGCCGGAGAAGAAGGCGTTTCCGCTGCGCGCGGTCGTCTGTTTCCTGTGCATGTTCGGCGTGATGGCAGCGGTATTCTTCCTGCCGATTACGTCGATTGACGGACTGGATCTTCTGAACCGGTCGGTTGTCGCGGTGCTGATGGCGGTGATGCTGCCGGTCGCATTGAAGGTTGTAGCAACCAATGAAGACCAGTCCGGAAGCGTGACGGCAGGTCTTTTGCTGTATCTGGTTGCCGGTGTTGTTGCATTTGTGACGAAGAATAAGGCGCTTGAAAACCGACTGCTCGTCTGTGGACTGGCGTTCGTTCTCATGACCGCTTTTTCGATGAACAATACGTCTATGGTGCGCGGTGCAAGCATCCGCGACGGCGTGCGTCCGCCTGCATCCATGCGGCGCAAAAACCGCTTCCTGATTCTGATGATCGCTGTTGTCGGATGCATCGTTCTGTATTTTGATCAGATTCGTCAGAAAGCGATCGACGCCGGCCAGTGGCTTGTGATCAAGATCTGGGAAATCATGGTCTGGCTGGCCAATCTAGGCGCAGGCGGAGATTCTCAGCAGGGGGCCGGCGGTGGCGGCGGAGATATGGATCTCGGCGGCATGTTCGGCGCAGCTGAGGAGAGTCCTTTCTGGAAAGCCATGGAGAAAGTTGTCATTGTGCTTTCGATGATCGTGGTTGTGGTCGGTCTGTTCTTCTTCTTCCGGATGCTGTTCAGACGGTTCAGAAGGTTTGTCCGCCGCCTGATCGAGCGAATGAAGAAATTCACCGCCTCGGTGGGCGAAGAGTATAAGGATGAGCAGGAAAGCCTGTTCGACTGGGGCGAGACGAAGAAGGAACTGGGCGAGGGACTCAAGAAGCGCTTGGCACGGCTGACCCGCCGGGAGAAAAAATGGGAACAGATGGACGCACGTGAAAAGGTGCGCTATATCGTTAAAGCCCTGTACCGGAAATCAGCGAACGCGGGCGATGTCCGCAGTCTGACCGTCCACGAAGCGCTGAATACCATCAAAACCGGTCAGGCGGACGCTGGAGAACTGGCTGATCTGTATGACCGGGCGCGCTACAGTCAGTATGAGCCGGATTCCGCTCAGACCGAGCGGCTTAGAAAGGAAGCGAAAGTATGACGGAAAACCTTCGCCTCAAAATAGATAACCTGCCGGATTCGCCCGGCTGCTACCTGATGAAATCGGGCGGAACGGTTATCTATGTGGGCAAGGCGAAGAACCTGAAGAATCGCGTCAGACAGTATTTCCACGACAGCTACCATACGCCGAAGGTTCAGGCGATGGTCGACAAGGTCGATGATTTCGACATCGTTCTGGTGGACGGCGAGCTGGAGGCGCTGATTCTTGAGTGCAACCTGATCAAGCTGCACAAGCCGTGGTACAACATCCTTCTGAAGGATGACAAACACTATCCCTACATTCGGGTGGACATGAAGGCGGCCTTTCCGACGGTCGATCTGGTCCGAAGACCCGAGAAGGACGGCGCAAAGTATTTCGGGCCGTATCTGGGCGCGACGGTGGTTCGCGAGATGCTGGACGTCGTCCGGATGGTTTTTCCGATCAGAACATGCACCAAGACGATCAATCCGGACAAGCCGGTGAGGCCCTGTGTGCATTATGAGATCGGGCAGTGCATGGGGCCATGCGCCGGACTGGTCAGCGAGAAGAAATACCATGAACTGATGAAGAAGGTGCTGGAATTCCTGGGCGGAAACGACGGCCCGGTGAAGGAAGAACTCAACAACAGAATGAAGGAAGCTTCTCTTCAGCTCAATTATGAGCGCGCAGCCGTCTATCGGGACCGGATCAAAGCGGTTGAGCAGGTGATGCAGAAGCAGAAAGCCATCTCGAACAGCGGTGGCGATCAGGACGTTCTGGTTACGCTCAGACAGGGAGACGACGCATTGGTTCAGCTGATGCTGATCCGCGGCGGCAAGATGATCGGTTCGGAGACGCATGTTCTGGAGCGTGCGGGAGACGAGACGCCCGAGCAGGTGATTTGCTCGTTCATGCTGCAATACTATGCGGAAGACAGCATGCCGCCGAGGGATATTCTCGTAGGCGTCATGCCGGAAGAGGCGGAAACCCTCGCTGCCATACTGAGCGAACGCAGGGGCGGCAAGGTGACCATATCCATGCCGAAGAGGGGCGAGAAACGGCAGCTGGTAGAGCTTGCGGTTAAGAACATCGGAGACGCTGCAATGAAGCGCGAGAAGCAGCTTCAGTCGAGTCGCTCCAGAACAATCGGCGCGCTGGAAGAGCTGATGCAGGTGCTGAATCTCAACATATTCCCGGCGCGCATCGAAGGATACGACATCTCAAACACTCAGGGTGCGCAGTCGGTGGGTTCGATGGTCGTTATGAAAAACGGACGGCCCGCCAACCGGGATTACCGGTATTTCAGGATCAAGACAGTCGAAGGGCCGAACGACTTTGCATCCATGAAGGAAGTTCTGACGCGGCGGCTCAAGCATGGACTGACAGAGCGGGAAGAGCGCATTGCGGGCGGACTGGATCCTGCGGGCGGCAAGTTTTCCGAGCTTCCGGATCTGATTCTGATCGACGGCGGCCGGGGACAGCTGAATGCGGCGATTTCTGCAATGGAGGAAGTGGGCGTATCGATTCCGATATTTTCGCTGGCGGAGCGCATCGAGGAGATCGTTCTGCCCGATCAGGAGGAATCGATTCTGCTCGACCGGCACAGCGACGCGCTGCATCTGATTCAGAGGCTGCGGGACGAAGCGCACCGCTTTGCAATCTCGCATCACCGGTCTCTCCGGGGAGCACACGCGCTGAAATCCCGGCTGGATGAGATTCCGGGCGTCGGTCCGGTGAGAAAGAGGGCAATCTTCAAACATTTTGAGACCATGGAAGCGCTGATGGAGGCGTCCGTTGAGGAAATCTGCGAGGTTCAGAGCGTATCCCACCAGACAGCGCAGACCATCTACAATGCGCTTCATAATGACACAAACGAGCAGACGACACAGGAGGTTAATGAATAATGAGCCTGTATAACGAGAAAATTGATCAGCTGATTGAAGGATGGCGCGGGGAAATCTTCGAGAAACTTCGCGGCTGGGTAGCGATCGACAGCAAGGCGGGCGCGAACGAGGGCGAAG
>JAFQQU010000120.1 GCA_017410445.1 Clostridia bacterium
AAAAAGTTCTCCGAATCGTTATTCCTCAGTAGCTCAATGGCAGAGCACTCGGCTGTTAACCGAGTTGTTGTAGGTTCGAGCCCTACCTGGGGAGCCACCTAATCACTCATGTTTTGATACAAAGCATGAGTGATTATTTTTTATACTTATGGACATGAATAGCCGAAAATAGCGGGTAATAGCGACAATTTCGGGTAAAAAGTCGCAGTTTTTCAGCTAAATATGATGATATGGCCGGTTTGGGATCATTCCCTGCCGGTCTTTTTCTATTTCCTGAGGAGAAGATTCTCGGGAATAGTTCTTTTCAGCAGAAAGAAATGCACCCACTCTGGACGATTGCCATAAAACGTCCGAAGTACAAGGGAATCGTCCAGAGTGTAGAAAGTGTAAATCGATTGGTGTATATAAGGAATATGTGAATAGTGATTCCTGGATTGCAATAACAATCTCGAACTTGAGAAATTACAACGAAAAACAGAGAGTTGCCGATGAGGAATATCGGCAAAGTCGGTATTTGGCGTATGTTGCAGATGTTGAGAGAGAAATCAATCGACTCTACTGCTGATCGTCAACACGGCTACCGGCTGCGGCTTTACGCCCCAGTACGATGCGCTGCAGAATCTCTACGATGAAGTCAAGGATCAGGGCTTTAAGATCATCGATGTTCCTTGCAACCAGTTTGGCGAGCAGGCTCCCGGCAGCGATGAGGAGATTCATTCCTTCTGCACCGGACGCTACTGCATCACTTTCCCGCAGTTTGCCAAGGCGGATGTGCGCGGCGAGACGGCGATCCCGCTGTTCCGCTATCTGGCGGATAATACGAAGTTTGAAGGCTTCGGCATGAATCCGATGGGACTGATGATGGCGGGCGTCGCCAAGAAGATGGACAAGGATTACAAGAAGAACGGCGAGGTCAAATGGAACTTCACCAAGTTCCTGATCGGCAGAGACGGTGCGATCGTCGCCCGCTTTGAGCCTACTGAAGATATGAAAGCTGTCGCGAAGAAGGTCAGGGAGCTTCTTTGATATGCAGTACGTTTACAAGACCGAAAACACCTGCGCCCAGATGATCACCTTCGACATTGACGGCGATGTGATCACGAATATCGAATTCCACGGCGGCTGCAACGGCAATCTGAAAGCCATCTCCAAGCTGGTCAACGGCTGGACGGCGGACAGGATTGAAGAAATGCTGACGGGCAACACCTGCGGCAGACGTCCCACTTCCTGTGCCGATCAGCTGGCGAAAGCAGTGCGTGAAGCATCCAATGCCGTTAAGGAAGGTGCTAGATGATCGAATGCAGATATGACACGCAGCTGTTTTTTTCCGGCTTAACAGATACCGCGGAGAAATCGCACGCAAAAGAAGAACAGCGCCTTTGCAGAGGGAATAGCTCTGCAGAGACGCTGTATTTTAATAGATGATATTCATTGCCGGAACGGGGGTGAGAAGAATTCGGGCAATCAGTAAATGGACTGCGCGCGGGGCTTTCTGAGGAACTTTCCGGCGCGCACTTCGGTCTGAACGCCGTCGTGAAGGGCGATGCGGCCGTTGACCAGAACATGCCGGACGCCGCGGGAGAGCTTCACCGGGTCCAGATAGGTGGCCGCCGGGCCGATGGTATCTGGATCGAACACGGCGATATCCGCAGCCATGCCCGGCAGGAGTCGGCCCCGGTCTTTCATGCCGATCATATCCGCGGCCTTGGAGGTCACGCGGCGCACTGCTTCCTCGATGAGGCAGATATTCTTCTCTCTTGCCAGCCGGAAGAATTCCGAAACCGCCGCATAGGAGCGCGGATGGGGCTTGCTGTCCAGCAGCGCCGGGTCGCCGGGCAGCGCCCAGCCGTCCGAGCCGATGCCGGTGTCCTGCGAGAGGAAATACAGCATATCCTCCTCGCTCATGACAAAGAAGATGCCGCCCGCCGCGCCGTTGGTGCGGATCAGGATTTCGGCGGCGGCCTCGGCGTAATCGTTGGTATGCAGGTATTCCTCGGCGATGAAGCGCAGCGTCTTTCCGACGATTTCGGGCCAGCAGCCGTCGTCGTCGTTGATGAGGCAGGTCTCCGCGCGCTCGGCGTTAAAGTAGTGGTAGCGGATGCTTTCGATGATCTCCGCGCGTCCCGGCCCGTTCAGGTGCTGAACCACCGCCGCGTCGCCGCCCTCGAGGCTCCATTTGGGACAGCGGATGTTCAGCGTCGTGCAGGAGGCGAGGAAGGGATACAGGTCTGCGCTCACCCGGACGCCGTCTTTTTTCGCCTGTTCCAGCTTGGCCCAGACCTCTTTGGCGCGGCCGTGCACCCGGAAATTGTCCAGCTTCAGATGGGACACATGCACCCGTGCGCCCGACGCGCGGCCCACGTTCAGGAGCTCGTCCAGCGCGGCGTCGATGTTCAGGCCCTCGCTGCGCATGTGGCAGGGAATGAGCCCGTCGTATTCGCGCACAACCTTACCCAGCTCGCTCAGCTCGTCCGCGCCGGAAAAGCAGCCGGGCGAATACTCCAGCCCGAGCGACATGCCCCACGCGCCCGCCTCCAGGTCCCGGCGGAGCAGGGCTTTCATGGATTCAAGTTCATCCGCATCCGGCGCGCGGTCCTCATAGCCAAGCACTGCGGCGCGCAGGCTCCCGTGGCCCACCATGAGCGCCTGATTGACGGCCATCTCATGCCCTTCTTCTTCAAACCGGCGGAGAAACTCCTCAAACGACGCGCTGCGCCGGATGGAACTCTCGCCCTCGTATCCGACGGGACGGGGAAACGGGCTGGAGCCGCACTGGCCGGATATCTCGGTCGTAATGCCCTGATACAGCTTGGACGCGCTGCTGCTGTCCCGGAGGAAGGAGGTGTCGGAATGGGCGTGTGCGTCAATAAAGCCGGGAGATACGGCGAGGCCGGAAGCGTCCAGCTCCTTCTGCGCGGCCAGGCCGCCTAAATCTCCGACAGCCGTGATGACGCCCCGGTTCACCGCGACGTCCGCCCGGTATGCTCTTTGGCCGGTACCGTCGATGACCGTGCCGCCGCGAATGATGATCTCCTCCACAAAAACGCCTCCCGAATGATGAAGTATTCCGGCATGGCCGGGGATTGGTTTCATTGTAGTCTGTCCGGTGCGGTCTGTCAACCGGTCAAAGGCGGAAGTTTATCTCTGCGGCGGGAAGATGAATTTATATGGGAGGCCGCTTCGGTGCTTGATATATTTGTCATAATGGGATATAATAATCGTATGTATGATTATAAACAGGGCTGCCGCATGGGGCGGCGTGCCCGAAGGACACATTGAGAAAGAGGGGTTTTCACCATGCAGCTGAGTCTGACTCCCGCCCAGATTCGTGAAAAGGCGCAGATGATCATCAACGGCATCGCTTCCACCGACGCCAACACCTTCACCTCCTACGACGGCAAGCACTACATGGAGAACTGGGACTGGTTCCAGGGCGTAGCGCTGTTCGGCCTGTATGAGTACTACCGCGACACCGGCAATCAGTCCGCGCTGGACTATCTGTTCAAGTGGTTCGACGAGCACATCGAGGCCGGCCTGCCGGGCAAGAACATCAACAGCATGTGCCCGCTGCTCACCCTGAGCTATCTCTACGAGATGACCGGCAAGGAGAGCTACAAGGAGCTGTGCCTGGAGTGGGCCGAGTACGCCATGAACGAACTGCCCCGCACCATCGAGGGCGGCTTCCAGCACATCACCATCGACTCCGACAACTACATGCAGCTGTGGGACGACACCCTGTACATGACCGTTCTGTTCCTTGCCCGCATGGGTAAGCTGACCAACAACGATAAGTACATTCAGGAGTCCATCCGTCAGTTCCTGGTACACCTGAAGTACCTGACCGACCCCAAGTCCGGCCTGTTCTTCCATGGCTTCAACTTCGACGGCATGCATCACTACTGCGGCGCGAAGTGGGGCCGCGGCAATGCGTGGTACACCGCCGGCATCGTTGACTACCTCGACATGATCGAACTGCCCGAGGGCGTCAAGTGGTTCCTGATTTCCTCTCTGGAGCGCCAGGTAGACGCGCTGATGAAGTATCAGGACGAGGGCGGCATGTGGCACACCCTGATCGACGACGAGACCGCTTACCTCGAAGCCTCCGCGACTGCCGGCTTCTCCTACGGCATTCTGAAGGCCGTTCGCAAGGGCTATATCGATCCCAAGTACGCCGAGTGCGGCCGCAAGGGCTTCGAAGCCATCTGCAAGCTGATCGACGACAAGGGCATCCTGACTCAGGTTTCCGCCGGCACCTGCCTGCGCGACAGCCTCGATTATTACAAGAACATCAAGCTGAACGCTCAGCCCTACGGCCAGTCCATGGCCCTGCTGCTGCTGCTGGAAGCCCTGCAGTGGTGCGAGGAATAATTTAAGAACATATCGATACGGACGAGGCTGCGCATGCGGTCTCGTCCGTTCGGCTGATATGCGTCCCAAAACAGGACGCGGGAGGGAAGCAGCATGTCGATTCGTATATCCTGTACAGAGATTGACTCCTTCTGCGGAAACGTGCTTCCGCTGACTGCGGTCCGTGAGGGAAAGGCAGGCGGAAGGATTGTCTGGCGCGTGCTCGGCGATGCGGTGCAGCTGCGCGCCTTTGACCGGGAAGAGGAATTTCCCTTCGATTGCGGCGTGCTGCTGACGATGATGAAGCCAGGCGAGGCGGAGGTTCAGGCCGAGGCGGACGGAGAGCTTGCCCGCTGCGCCTTGCGCGTCCGGGAGCGGAAAAAGGCCGATCCGGACGGGCCGATGAACTATTACATCGGCGATTTTCACGACCACACCACGTCTGAGCACAACCATGCCCGGTTCGCCGCCCGGACCGGGGGCTTTCCCATTGACTGCATCAGCTGCATACGGGACGAGGGGCGGCTCGATTTCAGCGTGATTTCCGACCATGCGGTGACGACCAATCCCCGCGATTTCTTCCGCGGCTTTACCGACGAGCAGGCCGCGCAGCCGATGGAGCTGATCGTGTTTCCGGGCGCAGAATCGGAGGTGACGGTCGTCGAAACCGACCGGTACGGATATAAACACAAGAATTCCGGTGAAATCGTAACGGTCAACGCGTCGGACTTTTCGCATTCGGAGACGTGGGAAGGGTTCTTTGAGAAGATGGCCGGCTCGCCCTTCGCCGTCTGTTCGCTGGCGCATCCGCAGATCATCGGCTATTCGGTGCCCGGCATCTGGAATTTCTCGCTCGATAAAAACAACACGCCCGAGCTGAAGCGGCTTATCAGGCTGGTTGAGATGGGCAACGGCAGCGGCTGGAAATCCAATCTTTTGAACGAATACGTCTATTCCGTCGCGCTGGACAACGGTTTTCACGTATCGCCCGCCTGCTCGAGCGATTCGCACGGCCCTGAATGGGGATTTGATGTGTTCCCCGGAAAGACCGTCATCATGGCGCCGGAGAAGAGCCGGGAGGCGTTTCTGGACGCCCTTCTCAATAACCGGGTCTATGCCTGCGAGAGCGGAAATGTGAAGCTGCGGGTGGAGGTGAACGGCCATGCGGCGCCGTGTATGCTGACGCCTGCCGCGCGGTATGACTTCCTGGTGAAGACCGGATACTTTGGGGACGACCCGGCCTCCCACCCGGTGCGCTGTCAGGTGATCTCCGACCGGGGCATAGCCTTGAAGGAGATTACGGGCGACGATCTTTCGGAGATGGAATTCAGCGTCGAAGCGGACGGAGCGAGCTATTTCTATCTCCGGCTGACCGACGGCATGGGCCGGAAGACCTGGTCTCCGCCGGTATGGACCGGGAGAAAAGCGGAAAAGCCGCCGGAAAATGCGCTGTATCCGCTTGAAAAGGCGGACATGACCGCATTTGACCTTGCGGACGGCAGGGAGGCGGGAGAAATCATCTGCGACGACCCGGAGCGCGTGTGGACGGCGGAGGGAGCGGAGGCTTCCGTCCTGATTGACCTCATGAGGGAGAGGCGCGTTGCCGCGGTTAGCCATTATCCCGTGCCGCTGACCTACGCGAAGCTGAAGAAAGAGAATGCGTCCGCGCCGGAGAAGATGGCCGGTTTCCTGAGCCGGTACCGGATTTCTGTGAGCCGGGACGGGGAACGCTTCACCCCGTGCGCGGAGGGAATCATCCGCACGTTCGGCGGCGAGGAAATCGTCCGGTTTGATCCGCAGACCGCCCGGTATGTCCGGGTGGAGATGCTTTCGACGGTCGGGCGGGAAAGCGGGCTTCCTGAGTACCGGGACGCGAAGGTTTCGGTCGGCGAGCTGACCGTATTCACGGACGAAAAGGGCAAAGAATAAGAAACGCCGGCAGCGCATTCCCGGGTGGGGATGGCTGCCGGTGCTTTTACATATTTGGGCGGTTTTATCCGGCCTTCCGGGCTTCGAATTCGGCGTTCTGCCGTTCGGTCAATCCGGTCAGAAGCTCCGCGCAGCGGGCGTTATCGAAGGAAGAAGGCGCGGCTCCTTTTACATAGGATACAAGCGCAGCGCTCTGACTGACGGTAAACACAGGGCATCTGAGGGCGGAGACCTTATTTTTGTCGGTCATGGAAAGCGCTGCTTCGGGGTGGACGAAGAGAACGCAGGTGCGGACATACGCAGAAACGCCGTTTTCCCTCAGCCAGCCGCTCAGACGGTATGCGTGCGTTGCAACCTGTTTGACCGGATTGTAGAACGGCTCTTCTCGGACCACGCCCCGGCGGCTGGTTTTGGCCTGAAGCAGCTGTTCGTCGTCGGCGTCGCCGCGGATGACGCCCTTGTGGTTCTTGACTTCAATGATGGTAATGCCCTTTGGCGTCACGGCAATCAGGTCGGTTTCGCTGACGCCGCCGTCGTAGGGAATCCTCAGATTGGTGAACAAATGGCAGGTATCGTCCAGACGGTTCAGAATGGCAAGCGCATTCTCTTCGCCCTCTTTGCCGATTCTGAGAACCCTCTCCTCGCCGGACTCCGTATAGGTATGGACGAACGGCTGCTCGGCCCCCCAGAGCGCGTTTTTAGCGATCCATATTGCACTGACGGGCAGAACGAACAGGACGATGATGACCGAAAGCGATGCAAACGGCGCGAGCAGAAGCAGAAGCTTTGAGATGATAAAGCGCAGCGGCCGGGTGACGAAGTGAATGATGACGTCCAGGGCGATCAGCAGGAATGAATTGCTGTTTGAAGCATCGGCCAGAGAGAAGGACAGCTCTACGTTTTCCGACCAGCTCAGCATCAGACGGAATGCGCCGGCCACAAGGCCTCCCCGGAAGAAAAAGACGTTGACGGCGGCAAATGCCAGCACGCAGACGCCGGCGATGAGCATGATTATTCCGGCTCTTTTGGCGCTTCTTTGGCGCGCGAGATGTTTGTTGAATGCGCGGGCAAAGAGAAAGGGTTCCCTTGCCCTGCGGTAGTCGTCCATTTTGGATTGCAGCTCATTGGGCCCCTGATGAATAACGGCCATATCAAAACCTCCTGATAGAAAATGAAAATCTGAGTACGCCGGTAAGGCGGAGGATTTATTCGTCCTCAAAGGCGGAAGCATGCTTCATGAAGAAGTCGTAGTATGTCCGCACGGCGGGCAGCTCGGTCCATCGGGCGGTTGCAACCGGGTCGGCGTCCAGATTGTAGACGCGCGCGCCGCGCATGGAGAGAAGAAAGGGCGAGTGCGTCGCAATGATGAACTGGCAGCCGAAAAAGCGCGCCGAGTCCTCGAGGAATTTTGTCAGCTCCTGCTGCCGGGTGGGCGAGAGCGAATTCTCGGGCTCGTCCAGCAGATACAGGCCGTTTTCCCTGATCTTATTGGTGAAGTAGAAAAAGGCGCTTTCTCCGTTGGACTGCTCGCGCGGGTTGTCCATGAGGTATTTTCGGATGTATTTGGATTGCGTCTTGCGGCCGGATTTGCTGCGCGCGTGGTTGATGCGCTTGAATTCCTCGTAATCGTCGATGGACTCCAGCCGGTAGCCGGCATATTTCTCGCTCTTGAACTCGATGTATTCCTGAAAAAGTTCTTCTCTCTGCCGGTCGATGCCCTCGTTGAGCGCGCGCAGATTGAGCATATAGTCAAACACGTCGTCGCTGGTGATGATGCGGCTGTCCTCCGGAATGGGGGCGCGCGTTTCGAACCGGCACATTTTTATATAGTCCGGGAAGAAATTGGAGCGGTTGTAGAGCGTGTCCCGCTGAAGGGAGAGCGTTTCTGCGATGACGTTGACCGCGGTGGTCTTTCCCGAGCCGTTTCCTCCGTAGAGGATGGTGATGGGCTCGAAGGAGAGCCGTTCAAGGCTTCTCCGGGAGAGAATGCGGAAGGGATAGAAGGTGTCGTAGCAGGTGCGCTTCTCGTCCATGATGAAGCTGACCTCCCGCTCGGCGTCCGGGAAGGTGAATTCGGAGAGATACAGCATGCGTTCGGTTCACCGCCTCCGACTTTTTTCTTCATTGTATCACAGGACCGCACGCCGGACAATACGCGGGCGCGGCCAAAACAGAGAAATCCCGCGCGGGGGAAGGAGAGAGGTCCCGCGCGGGATGAGAGGAATATTCAGAATCAATACCAGTCGCCCGGTTCGGCCCAGCCGCGCTGGATGTCGCCGTTGGGCAGGGTGAAGTCATACATCAGCCAGCCGTCCTGCTGATAGTAGCCCTTGACCTCGGTGTAGGCCGGAACATAGTTTCCGCAGGAAGCGTACTGATAGCCCGGGCCGAGGCGCGGGGTATGGCCGTTCTGAATGTGAACCCATACATAGTCTTCGGAATCGTCCGGAACGTAGGCGTCCACGTTGACTCGGTACATGGTGGTGTATACGCGGTACATCTTGTAGTCGCGCTCGAACTCGATGCAGCACCACTGATTGCCGCCGTTGGAGGTCTGATAGAGGATCTCAACCGGATGGCCTACCTGAATGGAGCCATGCTCGGTGTAGTCTCCGCTGGGGCCGCTGCGGGTGGAAATCTTCTGGTTTCCGGCGCAGTCGATCGGATAGTAGGGGAATTCGGGAACGTAGGATACGTCGTCGCTCCACTGGATAGAGTAGTCCTCGCCGGTGGGCAGCTTGAAGTAGTAGTAGCGAGAATCGACGGAGTGCGCGTCGTCCTCGTCAATGTAGCCGACATAGTTGCCGAACGCGACGCAGTAGCCCCAGTCAACGGTCGCGATGTGCAGGCAGATGGAGTTCTTGGGAATCAGCGCGATCGGGCGCGCTTCGTCCAGATCGTAGGAATCGTACAGGTATGCGCCGCCGCTTACGTCGATCTTGAGCAGGTCGTCCGCATCGGCCATCGCAGGCACGGCCATGGCGGCCATGGCGAGCATGAGAACGAGCAGCGCTGAGAGCAGCTTCTTCATAAGGTTGTCCCCCTCTTCTTTGCATCTACATAAATAGACGCAATTGTTAGATATTGGTTCCGTGTGACAATAGATATTATATCACAGATGATACCGGTTTGTGCAGAGTATTTCCGGAAAAATGCGTTCATTGACAGAAATATCTGCCGCATGATACAATGAACCGACCGATATACGGGGAGGATCACACATGAGAATGGTTTATTCGATGAATCCAGGCTGGAAATTCAGAAAAGCCGGAGAGATACATTTTGATCTGGGCGGAGACAACGATTTTGACATGTTCTCCGGATATACCAAAACCGGCGCGATGGTGGGCCCGGCGAGCGACAGCTTTTCCGACGCCGACTGGGACGAGGTCTGCCTGCCGCACGACTGGGCGGTATCCGAGCCCTTCGTCGAAAACGGCGCGCAGGGCGGCAAGCCCCGGGGCGCGGCATGGTACAGAAAGTGTTTTCATGTGCCTGCGGAATGGGAAGGAAAGCGCGTGTTTATCCGATTCGACGGCATTGCCTGCCGCTCGGCCGTGATGCTCAATAATGTCCGTATCGCCTCGAGCGAGAGCACCTATACGCCTGTTTCCGCCGAAATCACCGAGCTGCTCCACTACGGACAGCCCAATCAGCTGGCGGTTGTGACCGACAATAAGCAGGGCGAGGGCTGGTGGTACGACGGCTGCGGCATTTACCGGGACGTCTGGCTCACGGTGACGGGCGAGAGCCGCATCGTGGAGGACGGCGCGTTCGTGCATGCCGAAAAGGACGGCGATGCATGGACGCTTTCGGCCCGCGTGGAGGTCGACCGGCCCGAGACGGGCGCGCGTGTGGTCGTGTCTGTCATGGGAAAGACGGCGGCCTGCGCGGCGGGCAGGGTGAGCGAGGTTTCCGTTATCGGGCTGAAGCCGGAGCTGTGGAGCCTTGATTGCCCGAAGCTGTACGACGTTTCCGTGCGCATCATCTCAAAGACCGGGGAAGTGCTGGATGAGGAGATCATCCCCTTCGGCTTCCGGACGGTGGCGTTCGATGTGAACCGCGGCTGCATCGTAAACGGCGAGCCGGTCAAGCTCAAGGGCGTATGCATTCACCACGATCATGCCGGCGTCGGCGCGGCGGTGACGGACGACCTGAATTATTACCGCGTAAAGCGGCTCAAGGAGATGGGCTGCAACGCCATCCGCACCTCTCACAACCCGCAGAGCCCGGGCCTGTACCGCGCCTGCGACGAGCTGGGCGTCGCGCTGATGGCCGAAGTCCGGCATTTCGGCTCCACTCAGGAGGAGCTCCGTCAGCTGCGCGCCATGGTCCGGCGCGACCGGAACCATGCAGGCGTGTTCTTCTGGAGCCTGTTCAACGAAGAGCCTCTGCAGTGCAGCAAACAGGGCGAGATGATCGCCCGGACGATGAAGCGCGTTGTTGACGAGGAGGACGGAACCCGTCCGGTCTCCGGCGGCATGAACGGCCCGCTCGAGTGCGAGGGCGCGGTGAAGGTCGTGGACGTAATGGGCTTTAATTACCTTCAGTACGGCTATGACGATTTCCATAAATGGTTCCCCGATATGCCCATTGTGGGCTCGGAAACCGCATCCCATCTGACCGGGCGCGGCGAGGCGGCCAACATCGTCACCGATACCGTGCTGCACCGCTCCTCCTTCGGACGGCAGCATTTCATGCCGGGCGACCGCGCGGTGAACCTGTATTCCTGGTCGGATACCCCGGGCGGAACGTGGAAGAAGATCGAGGAGCGCCCGTTTGTGGCCGGCGGCTATCAGTGGACTGGCTTTGACTATCGCGGCGAGGCCAACTGGCCGGGCGTGATTGCCGATTTCGGCGCGATGGACCTGTGCGGCTTCCCGAAGGACAATTTCTACTGGAATCAGGCGCTGTGGCTGGATGAGGACGTGCTGTATGCCGCGCGCTATCAGGTTCCGGGCGAGAAACAGGCCACGCTCGTTGTCCATACCAACGGCAACCGGATTTCCGTCAAAGACGGAGACAGAGAGCCCGTTTCTTATGAGTTCGACAAGTTCGATCCGCCCCTGATCGGGGTTTCTCAGGATGATGAGATCATCGTTTCGGCATTCCGGGGAGAAAAGAAGATCGGCGAGATGCGCGTCGTGAAGCCCGGGAAGGCCGCGGGACTCTTCATGGAGTGCACGGGCCGGGCGGCGCATGAGGGCGGCGCGACTGCCTTCAATGTGTACCTCAGGGATGAGAACGGGCGCATCGTCGATGCGAATGATGTCGTGCGCTTCTCTTCGGAGGGCGGAACGGTGCTCGGCGTCGGAAACGGCGACACCTGCTCGCATGAAAAAGAGGTTTCGGATACGGTCCGGCTGTATCACGGCTGCGCGCAGGTGATTGTCCGCGCGGGCCGGGCGGAGCGGATGACGGTGAGCGCGGTCTGCGGATCGTTCGAGGCCGAGGTAAAGGTGCCGGTCATCAAATCCCGGCAGGAGACGATTCCCGCCTGCAGGCCGTGGCTGCGCATCTGCCCGTGGCGCATGTCGGACGTGCACGATACCTATCCGATTCCCTCGCAGATTCACGATATGATCTACAACTGGATTCCGACGATGGCGGGCGTAGAAAAGAGCCTCATGATGAGCGGAAAGCACGGCTACGCCTGCTTTGCCGGCTTCTTCTCCGCGCCGGATGCGCCCAGCGAGATCCATCTTGAAAATGTCCGGGGCATTTTTGACCTGTACATGGACGGGGAGAAGATACTCTCCTGCGCGGATCATGAACTGCACAGCTATGTGCTGCCGATCAATCCCTCTCTTTCAGGCAAGCGCTGCGCGCTTTCGCTGGTGTTCACCTGCGACGGAGGCGAGGTATGCGTCGGGGAGACGTATCTCACCGATGCCGCGCCCGTGATCGATACCCGATGCGGATTGAGCTGTGCGGAGTGTACCTATCGGGAAAGCTGCGGCTGCGGCGGATGCATCGCGACGAATGGCCATCCCTTCCACGGGGAATGCCCGGTGGCGCAGTGCTGTCAGGAGAAAGGATGGGTTCATTGCGGTCAGTGCGATGCGTTTCCCTGTGAATTGCTCACTCAGTATTCCTGCGATCCGGAGCACGGCGACAATCCGCCGGGCGCGCGTATTGAGGTCTGCCGGGCGTGGAGGATGGAAAGGAAAGCGTAACGGACGCGATGCAATCCTGTTTCACGGAGAGGATAAAAGATGATGGATCAGAGAAAAATCATTTCCCTGCGCATGATCCGGCAGCATTTCGTCGGACCGGCGGACCGGGCGGAGTATGACGCGCTCTATCGGGACATGCAGCCCGGCATGAACGTCTATTGGAACGGCTTTGGAGAACCGCCGACGCTGAGTTTCCGCGCGGGCTTTGACGACATATCATACAACCGGCAGCGGCAGTTCCGGCGGGAGCTGGTCAAAGGCCGGTTCGCCGGAGGCAATCTTGGCTGGATTGTGCCGGAGGATATGGAGCTCTTTATGGCGCTCTACAGAAAGCCCCTGAAGGAGATGACGGAGGATCAGCGCGCGGTTATGGAAATGATCGTCCAGCAGGGCCCGTCGAACATTCAGCGCATGAAGGAGGAAACCGGGCTGCTGGTCAAGCAGATTACCCCGGCGCTGAAGCGGCTTCAGGAGGCGTTCGAGGTTTATGAGGATCAGTACGACGGCGAATGGGACAGGGGCTGGTATCGGTTCAGCGAGATGTTCCCGGAGGCCGATCCCGGGCGGTATACACGGCGCGAGGCGCTGAAGATCGTTCTGATGCGGTTTGCGTACCGGCAGGTCTGGTTTGACGGGGAGATGGCGAGATCGTTTTATAAGCTGCCCGCAAAGGAAATCCGCGCGGCGCTGGCCGACCTTACGGAAGAGGGCGGGCTGACAGAGTTTGAGGGCGGATATGTGCGGAGCGAGGATATTCCGTATCTTAAGGAGCATGAGCCCGTGCCGATGGCGTTTGTCCATGCCGTTCACCGGAATGATTTTCTGTACAAGTCAAACGAACACTGGCTCAAGCCGAAATACGAGGAAATGTGCGCCTCTCTTCCGTACGATCATGAGCTGCTTCAGTATCTCCTGATCGACGGCGAGTTCGGCGGCGTGACGGTCGGCCATTTCAGAAACGGGCCGTATGACCTGAACGACGTGATCTGCGACCGGGAAGACGCGGCAGCGCGGATGGAGGAGATCATCTGTGCGGTGCAGGCCGCAAATTACGGGAAGCGGCCCGCGCGCTTCATGGGCCGGGAAATATAAAAGATAAGGTCATGGGTTCGCCAAGCGCGTCCCATGACCTTTTGATATGCCGAATAGGGTGATTTACTTATCCTGCTCCCACGTCCGCTCGCTGACGATGTATCTCGGACGGCCCTTGACCTCCAGATAGATCTTTCCGATGTACTCGCCGATGACGCCCATGAACAGCGCCTGCAGACCGCCCATCAGGAACACGATGCAGGCCGTGCTGGCCCAGCCGGGAACGGAATTTCCGGACAGCGCGGTGATGACCGACCAGAGGATGCCCAGCAGGCTCAGGATGAAGAAGAAGATGCCTGCGCCCGTGATCATGCGGATGGGCTTTACGGACAGGCTGGTGATGCCGTCGAAGGCCAGAGCCAGCATTTTCTTGAGCGGATAGTGGCTCTCGCCGGCCAGGCGCTCATGGCGCTCATAGGTGACGCAGGTGCTCTTGAAGCCGACCAGCGGAACCATGCCGCGCAGATACAGGTTGACTTCCTTGAACTTTGCAAACTCCTGCAGCGCCCGGCTGCTCATCAGGCGGTAGTCCGCATGGTTGAACACGACCTCCGCGCCCAAAGCGTTCAGCACCTTATAGAAGCCCTCGGCGGTGAAGCGCTTGAAGAAGGTGTCGGTATCGCGCTTGGAGCGCACACCGTACACGATTTCACAGCCGTCCAGATAGGCGTCCACCATCTCTTCCATCGCGTGAATGTCGTCCTGACCGTCGCAGTCGATGGAAATGGTGATGTCGCACAGATCCTTCGCCTCCATCAGGCCGGCCAGAACGGCGTTCTGATGGCCGCGGTTGCGGCTCTGGCTGATGCCGATGAAGTGGGGATCCTTACGAGAGAGCTCGGTGATGATCTCCCAGGTCCTGTCCTTGCTTCCGTCGTTGACGAACATCACGCGGCTGTCGTCGCTGATCTTGCCCTTGGCGACCAGATCGTGAAGCTCATTAAGGAACATGCCGCTGGTCTGCGGGAGCACTTCCTGTTCGTTGTAGCAGGGGATAATCATGTAAAGCACGGGGTTTTTCATGGCTCTTTCCTTCCTGCGCCCGCCTGATTGGCCCGGCGCCGATCCGCGTTGTTACTTCTTCTTTTTGAAGATGATCAGCTTGCTGAATACGTAATTGAGAATGATGACCAGCACGTTGCTGGCGATTTTCAGCCCGAGGCTCCAGAGGTAGGCGTACGGCTCGGGGATGATCTTCGGGCCGAGCACGTCCACGCCCAGCACCATGATGACCTGATCCAGCACGCCGGTGCCCAGACGGCAGGCGACGAAGGAGGCAAACTCCTTCATAACCGCGCTTCTGCTGCTGTTCTCGCTTTCGAATACCCAGCGGCGGTTGGTCAGGTAGGCGAAGAGCACGGACAGCACCCATGCAAGGGCGTTTGCCCAGCCGGTGCTCATGCCGAACCACGTGCATACGCCGTAGGTGACGATATTGACCAGCGTGGTCAGCGCGCCGAAGAAGGCGTAGGCGATGAGGGCCTTGTGTTTTCTGAGAAGTTCTTTAATCTGATTCATGGTTCTTTCTTTCCGCCGGCGGTGCCCGGCAGTCGGTTGTCGTTCGGGAAACGGTTCATATGTTGTCAGTATGGCCGGATGAATGCCTTTCATGCGCCGCACGGGAAGCCGGGCGGATGAAAAATGGAAAAATCCGGTTATCCTGATGATAGCATAGACGCATTGCATGGTCTACCGGTTCAATGTTGTGTTGATGAAATGTTCTTGTGACAGGGTGCGCACGTCCCTTCGCCACTGGGCGAGGGGCGGCATGCCGCTTCCGCAGCGCATCCATTCGGCGTCCGGAATGAAGGCGCGCGAGCGCATGCTGTTGACGCGGCCGCCCGCGACGAGCAGGTGATCGAGCAGCGGAAGATTCGCCTGAGAGAACAGATTGATCAGCTCCCGGGTGGAGGAAATGTCGTCCTCGGAGAAGAACGCCCAGTCGCTCGGATGATTGTGGCAGAGGATGACCGCGCGTGCGCCGTGGCTCACTGCTTCCTGAAAGAGCCTTCTCGGATAGAACCGGACGTCTCTCAGGCCGCCCGTGCCGGACATCCGGCATTCGGTCAGGCAGAAGTCCTTATCGAGGCACATCAGGCAGATGCATTCATACTGCAGGTTGACAAACTGAAGATGCGCGTATTCCCCGGCTTTCTGCAGCGTATTCAGCTGCGGATGCTGACCCATCTGCTCGGATGCGCACATCCGATACAGCTCTGGAATCATGGAAAGCAGCAGTCGTGCGTTTTCGGGGAGGGACGGGAGGTCATCCCGGCGGAGGATATTTTCGAGGATGGCCGGCAGCGGACCGGAGACTGACCCGAGGGACTGCGTCAGCTCGGCAGAGCGGCTTTCGTTCATCAGGCAGTCCAGCAGCGCCCGGAGCGCGGCAAAGCGGTTCTCGTTCATCGGTATGCCTCTCCCTTCAGTCAACAATATACAATTCGATCTGTGGGCAGAAATATCCTGCGCACATATCAACTCCGCGTATAATTCGTCCGCGAAGATTGTCTTTCGGACGGCGCGGTGGTATAATAAAGCCGACGGTTTTTCCTGCGAACATCCGGAAAGGGGTGCTTTCTGATATGAGGTTTGTCCGGAGACTGGCTGCCCGCCATGCGGATACCCGGTCGGAGCGGCCCGTGGTCATCGCGTGTCTGGGCGACAGCGTGACCCACGGCGTTTTCGATCTGTTTGTCGAGCCGACGGGGGACTATGTGCCGCATTTCCTGCCCGAGCAGTGCTATCCTGCCAGACTGGGCAGAAAGCTCAACGAAATGTGCCCGGGCGCGGCGGTGACCGTGCTCAATGCCGGCATCAGCGGAGATAGCTCGGCCGGCGGCCTTGAGCGGCTGGAGCGGGATGTGCTTTCCTTTCAGCCCGACCTCGTGCTGGTCAATTTCGGCCTGAACGACTCCATGAATCCGGACCCGGACGCGGGCGTCGCGGCCTATGAAAAAAACATGACTGAGATTTTCCGGCGTATCCTCGGATCCGGCGCAGAGGCCATGCTGGTGACGCCCAACTTCATGTGCAGCTATGTTCCGGCCATCGTCGTGGGCGATAAGCTGCGCGGCGTCGCGGAGGCGGCGGCAAAGGTACAGAACGATGGGATCCTGACCCGGTATGTTGAAGCGGCGCGCGAAGCTGCAAAGAAGCTGAACGTGCCCGTGGCCGACGCATACCGCCGCTGGGAGCAGATGCGCGATATGGGCGTGGACACGACGGCGCTTCTCTCCAACGGCATCAACCATCCCACCGTCGAAATGCATGACCTGTTCGTGGAAGAGATTATCAGAAAGGCGTTTGAAGCATGAAAAAAGCCATTTTTCTGAATGCTGCCGCCGGCATTGTCGAGCGGGTATATGCAAAAAAACACCTGGACAGGATCGCGCGGTATGCCGATCTGGACAAAAAGATCTACACCGGCGCGGAGGACCTCTCCATAGCCGATGTGAAGGACGTCGAATATGTATTCTCCACCTGGGGCATGCCCAGATTGACGGAGGAGGAAATCCGAGAGCATCTGCCCTCGCTCAAGGCCGTGTTCTACGCGGCGGGCAGCGTTCAGAGCTTTGCGCGCCCCTTCCTCAACTGTGGCGTGCGCGTGTTCAGCGGCTGGCGGGGAAACGGAACCGCAGTCGCTCAGTTTACCTTTGCGCAGATTCTGCTGGCGGCGAAGGGGTTTCTCCGCGTCCGTCAGGCGATGGACGAAGAAGGAAGAGACGCGTCCCGGAGGATGTTTTCCAACTATCCGGGCGCTTATGATATCAAAGTCGGCCTGCTGGGCTGCGGCGCGATCGGCGGTCAGATTGCCGAAATGCTGAAGATGACCGACTGCGAGGTATGGGTGTTCGACCCGTTCCTGCCGGACGAGCGCGCGCAGAAGCTGGGCGTGAAGAAGACCGGCATGCTGGATATTTTCAAAAACTGCACGGTCATCTCCAACCATCTGGCCAATCTCCCGACGACGCAGGGCATCATCAAGCGCGAGTGCTTCATGAGCATGCAGCCGTATTCGACCTTCATCAACACCGGCCGCGGCGCGCAATTGAATGAACAGGACCTCTACGACGCGCTCGTCGAGGATAAGACCCGCACGGCGCTGCTGGACGTGATGATCGACGAGCAGGATTCGGACGACAAGGAGCTTGCGCACCTGCCCAACTGCTTTGTCACCCCGCACATGTCCGGCTCGAGCGGACAGGAGGTTCAGCGCATGGCGGACCGGATCATTGAGGCGCTGGAAGCGGTTGAGACGGGCGAGGCAAGTCCGGCGGAAGTCTTTATGAAAATGCTGGAGACCATGGCGTAAGATGCACAGGAAGAAGGATTACCGAGGATGAAACTCATTGTATTTGACACGGAAGCGACGGACCTGACCCCCGGTCAGATCTGCCAGCTGTCTTATCTGATCATCGAAGACGGACAGGTGACGGGCAAGAACATGTTCTTTGCGGTGGACGACATGAGCGAGGGCGCGTATGAGGTTCACGGCATGAGCATTGAGGATCTTGACAAGCTGTCGGGCGGCGAGCGGTTCGAGGACCGGGCAGACGAGGTGTTTGAGGACTTTTCCTCGGCGAATCTTCTGATCGGTCACAACGTATCCGCGGACGACCGGTATATCCGCGTGGAGTTCGACCGGCTCAATATGAAGCTCAAGAAGATCAAGACCTTCTGCACCATGAACTACTTCACCTGCGTCATGAACCTGAAGCGCAAGATCAATACCGGCCGGCCGAAGCCCCCGAAGCTGGAGGAGCTGGTGGAGTATTACGGCCTGACGCCCGAGTATGTCGCGGAGAAATCCGAGGAATGGTTCGGCGGCGGCGGTCAGGCGCACGACGCGCGGTATGACACCGCGGCGACCTATCTGTGCGTCATCAAGGGCACGGAGAAGGGCGATCTGAGGGGCGTATTGTAAAAAGGCAAGGGTTATGCCGGCGCATATTCATCAGACCTTCCGGGCAGACTGTGCCCGGGAGGTGTTTTTTATGCTGAAGAGGATCGTTTCGCTGGACTGCGGCGCGCGTCAGCTGGCCGAGGCGAGGGATGCGCTGGGCGCGCTGAGCGGCGTGGTGGCTGCGGAGCTGGTCATGGGCCGCAAGGCCATCCGCGTCTGGCAGGGCGAGGAGCTGCCCGAAAGCGCGCTGACCGATGCGCTCAGGGGCGTCGGCGTGCACGGCGCGCAGATCGACTGACTCATCGAATTGTGATGGGCAGGATAAATTTTCCATGGGCATTGATTTCCTGTGTGAGATTCGGTATAATTGATGGGCATAGGCGCAGGCAAACTGCAGCCGAGGGAGGTTTTTGAACATGGAAGAGAGAGATATCGTCGTATTCGTTGATGAAGACGAGAACGAGATCGAAATGGAAGTTCTGGATTACTTCTATTACAACGGCAAGGAGTTTGCTGTTCTGACCGAGATGACCGAGCAGCAGTGCGAGTGCCCCGAGGGCGAAGAGTGCACCTGCGAGCCCGCCGAGATCATGTTCGCCGAAGTTGTTCCGGTTGAAGGCAGCGAGGAAGACGTCGAGTTCCTGCCTGTAGAGGACGAGGAGCTGGCCGACAAGCTGTTCGAGATCATCAACTCCGCGATGGAAGACGAGGAATAATCCGCTGAGCCCCGGCGATGGTATGGTCGTCGGGGCTAATTCTTTACATCGGACCGGGAGCAAGCGCGTTTCTTTGCCGGAGCGTGCTTGTTTTGCGCCCGTTTGTCCTGTATAATCATGAATCATTGCGGTGAATTTCATCATCGGGAGGCTAACTATGAAGCTGAAAGCATGGCTTACGGATATACGGAAGGCGGCGCGCGGGTTGATGAAGCAGACCTCGTCGGTTGCGCGGCGCACGGCGGGCGTGCTCCTTCCCTGCGCGCTGGGGCTTCTTCTCATGCGGCTTTTCATGACGCTCACGCAGACCGTGCCGGCCGCCGCGGGCGGTGGCGCACTCATATCGCTTCTTTCCGGGCTCGCCGTGACCCCGGCCGCCGCGGGCATGATCACCTATGCTTCCGGCGCAAGCTGGGAGGGAAGAAGCGCGGGGCTTAAAGACGCGGCGCATCTTTTGCGTATCCGGGTGAAGGAAATCCTTCTGACCGGGCTGGCCGCCGGAGCGATCGGGTTTCTCACAGGCGGGGTCGCGTCTGCGGCTCAATCGGTCCTCGGGATCATACCGGCGCTGATCGGCTGGATTCCGGTGCTCGGCGCGGCGGTTTCCGCGGCGGTGTCGCTCGTCGGCTGGCTCATTGAAACGGCGGCGGGCTTTATCGCTCACGCGGCGCTGGTCGTCGGCATGCTCGTTCTCACGGCGGACGGCGTCAGCGGACGGGCGCAGCTGGACAGGGCGCTGAATATCGTAAAGGCGGGCGGACGGCGGCTGATAGGCGCGCTTGCGCCGGTGTTTGTTCTGCTGCTGGCGGCATACGGCGCGCGGGATCTTGCGTATCTTCTGGCTCCTGCAGCCGCATACATCATGGACGTCCCGGCTGCGGCGGCTTGCGCGCTGTCGATGACGGCGGTGTCGGTGGTCTACCTTCAGGAGCGGGACCGGCAGGACGGCATGAAATATCACGGATAAACGAATAACGGAAAGAAGGTAAAACAAATGAAAGCAATTATCACGGTTCTCAGTACGGACAGGGAAGGCATTATCGCGCAGGTCAGCGGCATGCTGTATGAGCACGGCGTCAACATTCTGGACATCAGCCAGACGGTTCTGGGCACCTATTTCACCATGGTCATGCTGGTGGATCTGAGCAAGATGAAGGTGAGCTTCAAGGAGATGACCGGCCTTCTGGAGAAGCGCGGCGAAGAGCTGGGCATGGAGATCCGGATGCAGCGCAGCGAGATTTTCGACGCGATGCACCGCGTGTGAGGTGACGGAGTATGCTGAATACCTCTGAAATTCTGACGACCATTGAGATGATCCGCGAGCAGAAGCTGGACATCCGCACGATCACGATGGGCCTCTCTCTGCTCGAATGCATCGGCGGGAATACGCCTGAGAAGGTCTATGATCTGGTGACCAGACGCGCGGAGAAGCTGGTTTCCACCGGCGAGGACATCGAAAACGAATTCGGCATCCCGATCGTCAACAAGCGCATTTCGGTTACGCCGGTCGCGCTCTTGCTGGCGGGCGGACAGGACCCCGTTGAGATCGCGCTGGCGCTGGACAGAGCGGCGGACGCAACGGGCGTCAACTTCATCGGCGGCTATTCCGCGCTGGTTCAGAAGGGCGCGACCGAGGCCGATCTGAGACTGATCCGGTCCATTCCCGAGGCGCTGGCGCGCACGAATAAGGTCTGCTCCTCGGTAAACGTGGCCAGCACCAAGGCGGGCATCAATATGGATGCGGTGAAGCTGATGGGCGAGGTCATGGTCGAGGCGGCGCGGCTGACCGAGGATCAGGACGGCATGGGCTGCGCCAAGCTGGTTGCCTTTGCCAACGCGGTGGAGGACAATCCCTTCATGGCGGGCGCGTTCCACGGCGTGAGCGAGGGCGACGCGGCGATCAACGTCGGCGTCAGCGGCCCGGGCGTCGTGAAGCGGGCGCTTGAGAAGGTCAAGGGCGAGCCGTTCGACGTGGTGGCGGAGGTCGTGAAGAAGACGGCGTTCAGAATCACGAGAATGGGTCAGCTGGTTGCGATGGAGGCGAGCAAGCGGCTCAACACGCCGTTCGGCATTGTCGATCTGTCTCTGGCTCCCACGCCTGCCGTGGGCGACTCGGTGGCGCATATTCTGGAGGAGATGGGCCTTGAAAGGTGCGGCCAGCACGGAACGACCGCCGCGCTCATGCTGCTCAACGACGCGGTCAAGAAGGGCGGCGTCATGGCCAGCTCGTCGGTCGGCGGCCTGTCGGGCGCGTTCATTCCGCTGAGCGAGGACATCGGCATGATCAACGCCGCCGCCGCGGGCACGCTGACGCTGGATAAGCTTGAGGCGATGACCTGCGTGTGCTCGGTCGGCCTTGACATGATCGCTGTTCCCGGCGATACGCCCGCAAGCACGCTGTCCGCCATTCTGGCGGATGAAGCGGCCATCGGCGTGGTCAATCAGAAGACGACGGCGGTGCGCCTGATTCCTGCGAAGGGCAAGAAGGTGGGCGATTGGGTAGAATTCGGCGGACTCCTCGGACGCGCGCCGATTATCCCCGTGCATCCCGAATCCGCGGAAGAGTTCATCAGCCGCGGCGGCCGTATCCCGGCCCCCATCAATAGCCTGAAGAACTGATTCAGTAAGAAATCACCTCTGCATGAAACCGATGTACCGGTCTGTGCAGAGGTGATGTTTTTGTGTGGGGGGATCCTATACCTGGGAATTTAAGGATTAGGGTGCGCGACTTCAGCCTCCCCTGTGCAAGGGGAGGTGGCTCGTGAGAGCCGGAGGGGTTGAAACGTTACATTTTGAACCAAGTTTTCGATTGAAATCTAATCGGAAAACGCCATCTTACAACCCCTCAGTCACCTCTGGTGACAGCTCCCCTTGCACAGGGGAGCCTTCGCTTGGGCGCTACCGTTGATTAAGTTCCCATATATGGGCTGCGGCCCTCCGGACCTCCCGGGGATGCTGCTGCAGAGAAGCATGAGATACATAATAAACGCGCCCGCGTCCGGTTTGCTTTCCGGATGCGGGCGCGCTGTTATGGATGGGAGCTTGATGCGGCACAGGACGGTCAGATGCGCTCGATGTTCATCATCAGCGTCTCGCCTGTCTTCATGGAAACGTCGATAAACGTCTCGTTGCCGGGGAAAACTTCTCCGGTGAACGCGTCGGCAAGGCGCGCCTTGAAGGGGAGATTGATCCGCTTGATTCCGTCCGACGCAGCGTGAATGGCAATGTGCGTTTCGCTGGCGTGGACGACGTCCCCGTCGAAGCAGTATACCTGTCCCGCGGCGGCGGAGATCAGCTTATGAAGGAGGCTCAGGCCGGGCACGAGCGCGGTGGAGCTGTATACCGTATAGTCCTGCATACAGCGCAGGACGGAGGTCGGATGCCCGTCCGCACCGGTGCTCAGGATGAGATCGCTGAAGTCCGGCTCATACCGGATGACGGGCGCGGCAAAGGGTGCGGGCTGACCGGGTTCGCGGGGCAGCGCTTCCGTGCCGTCGAGACAGATCTGCCCGATGCCGCTGGCGGCTTCGGCGATGACCGGGCCGAGGAAGACGAGCATGCGCCCGTCTTTTTTCCATTTTTGGAGGGCGCTCAGCTGGTCATCTGTCCAGTGCGTCGGCACAAAGAAGACAGCCATGCGGTATCCGTCGGGATCGACCTGTTCGAAATCGGCGAAGGAATACTGGGCAAAGGGCGCACCCGTGAAGCCGAGGCGGATGAGCAGCTCATGAAACCATGCGTTCAGCGGGCTTTCCGGCCTTGTTTGCAGAGAGAAATCCTCGCCCACGAACAGCGCGATTGGCGCGGCGCAGCCGGAACCGCCCGAAAGGGCATGCTCCCGGTAGATTTCGGCGGCCTTCCGATGGAACTCCATGAAATCCGGATGGTCATACCAGCCGCCGAACATATCGAACCACCAGACGGCGGTGTTGCTGGTCAGCACCTTGGAAAACGCCTTTTTCATCTGCCCGAGCGAGCCTTCTACAGTATCGGGACCTGTCCAGACCGGACCGTCGTAGGCGCGGTTAACTGCCGGGTCGGCATGGGGCATGCACTGGCTGATGGGCCTGCTCAGACAGGTGCGGACATCGGCCTCGATGAACCACGGCTTGTCGTGCAGCATGGACGAGCCGACGCAGCCGGGGAAGGGCAGGTCGACGCCCGGCTTTCTCAGCTGCGCATAGGAAAAGGGACTGGCGAGGAAGTCGACGGCGTCGCTGGAAAAGACAATATCTGCGGCGGCGTGGCCGATGTCCGGGTTCATCAGGCTGTAGCCGAAGAACGCGCCGATGACGACGTCGCCGCCGGTCAGGCGTTTGGCCGTTTCGCACAGGCGGACGACGGCGCGGGCGTTCGTCTCGCTGATGAAGCGATAGGTATCGATTGCCTGCCGCTCATAATACGGGTCGCGCAGGTCTCCCTGCCGCGCGAAGATGCGCTGCGCAGGCGAGGCGAAGCGCGCGTCGGCCCAGTCGGCGTACTCGGTGTGCCATGCTTCGTTCAGGCAGTCGATCGATTCATACTGAGTGCGCAGCCGGCTTTGGAATGCGGCGAGCGCGCATGGCGAATAATCGGTATACTGCATGGGATGAAGCTGCGGTCTCAGGAATTCCTCGGTATTTCCGCAGGCGAGATGCCATCCGGCAATATAGCGGGACCAGCCGCTTTCCTTCAGCCAGTCGCGGAAGGCGGCCATCATGATTTCGGTATCGGTGAACCACTTTTCCGAGCAGTAGGAATGATGCACGGGCGTGCCCTGCGCGTCGCGGCACAGCTCGCCGGGATTTTCCGCTTCCCACCACGACGGCGGCTCGACCATCAGGCGGGGAATGATGTAGATTTCGCCCGGCTCCGCGCCGCCCGCAATCCGGCGCAAGACCTGATCGGCGGCGGTGAAGTCATACCGGTCATATCCCTTCCAGAAGCCGGGCAGGAAGGGGCGGACGCCGCTCTGCTGGTTGATGCCGCGGTCGCCCGCATAGACCGGCGCGAAGAACAGCTTTACGCCGGCCTCGCGGAAGGCTTCGTAGCAGGCCTTTTCCGGCTGATAGGACATGTAGCCATAGAGCGGATGAAGCTCCCGGTTGATTTCGAGAAGATGGATATGGTTTTTGCGGATAATCCTGCTTTTCATGGTTTGAGCCTCCTTTGCGGGCGGTGGGGGGACTCCCTCAGCCGCCTTTGGCGGCAGCTCCCTCGGGGAGGGAGCCTGTGACGGATTTCAGCGGCAGTACCGTCGGAGACAGAGCATGGGGCGGGCTTCGGCGGCAGTTCCGTCGGAGAGGGAGGGTGAATCAGTCTTTCATCGCAGCAATCTGCGCGTTCAGAACAAGCTGAAGGGCGAGGATTTGCTTGTCGATGGGCAGAGTGAAGTGCTTGTCGCTCTGCTCAGGCAGGTAGGGCAGGTGAATGAAGCCGCATTTTGCCTTCGGCATGAGGTGAAGCGCGGTATACAGCGCTTCGTTGCACAGATAGGCGCCTGCGGAGAAGGAATATGCCGCGGGCAGGCCGGCGCCGGTCAGCGCGGCGAGGATTTCTTTATAGGCGAAGGTGGAGAAATAGGCGGTTGGCGCGCCGTCAAAGACCGGGGCGTCGCGCACGATGACGCCCGCATTGTCCTTTGCGCCCGAATCGCGCAGGTTGAGGCCCACGCGCTCTACGCGGATGCGCTCCGCGCCGCCGGCCTGACCGGTCAGCAGGATGACGTCGGGAGCAAGCTCGCCGATGTGGTGTTCCACGGCCGCGCCGGTTTCAAACCAGCGCACCGGAAGCTCCCGCTTGATGAGCTCCACGCCTTCGGGCGCGGTCACGCCCAGCACGGCCTGCCAGGAGGGATTGATTTTCTGACCGCCGAAGGGTTCGAATCCGGTCATGAGCACTCTGATCATCTGTATATCATCCTTTCGAAATTGGTTTTTATATCGGTGTTTCCTCTTCCTCGAGCCAGCGGGGCGCGCCGGGCTCGGGGCAGCGCATGCGTTTTTTTGCTGCCCGGGCCTGCACATAGCAGCCGCACAGGCTGCACATGTGATTTATAAGACGCGGACAATATGCGCATAATTCGAGCCTGAATGCATAAACATCCGCTGACGCACGGATCTGGTCGGGCAGGGAGGCGGCGTACGAATCCAGATAATTCATCAGCTCGCGCTCGTCAACCGGCCGGTCGAGGCATTTTCTGCAGAGGATATATCTTCCTTCATAGGCGTTCATGGGCAAAAATCGCCTTCTTTCTGCGTTCATTATAGCAGTCGGCGGGCGGTTGTGCAAGCGGATTCGCCGGGGAAGGTATAACCATGAATTAACAATGCGAGTGGTTGCATTTTTATGCAAAAGGGTCTATAATAGGGTCTGTTGCTTGAAAAACAAAATTTGAAAGATATATTGGAGGCAAACACCATGGCTAAGGAAAAAGTTATTCTTGCTTACTCGGGCGGTCTGGATACCACGGTTATCATCCCGTGGCTGAAGGAGAACTATGACTACGACGTTATCGCCGTCGCCGTTGACGTAGGTCAGGGCGAAGAGCTGGCCCCCCTCAACGAGAAGGCCATCAAGTCCGGCGCGAGCAAGATCTATATTGAAGACGTCCGCGAAGAGTTCGTCACCGACTGCATCTGGCCGACCCTGCAGATGGGCGCGGTTTACGAGCAGAAGTACCTGCTGGGCACCAGCTTTGCCCGTCCGATCATCGCCAAGCGTCTGGTTGAGATCGCCAAGGCCGAGGGCGCTACCGCCATCTGCCACGGCGCGACCGGCAAGGGCAACGATCAGGTCCGCTTCGAACTGACCATCAAGGCGCTGGCTCCGGAGATGAAGATCATCGCTCCGTGGCGCATCTGGGACATCAAGACCCGCGAAGAGGAAATCGAATACGCCGAAGCCCGCGGTCTGGACGTTCCGCTGAACAAGAAGCGCCCCTACTCCATGGACCGCAACCTCTGGCACCTGAGCCATGAGGGCTGTGATCTGGAAGATCCGTGGAACGAGCCCATGGAAGACCTGTACCTGATCTGCACCGCCCCCGAGAAGGCGCCCGATCAGGCCGAATACATCACCGTCGATTACGAGAAGGGCATCCCGGTAGCCGTCAACGGCGAGAAGCTGGGCCCGATCGAGATCATCGAGAAGCTGAACGAGCTGGGCGCGAAGCACGGCGTCGGCATCGCCGATCTGGTTGAGAACCGTCTGGTCGGCATGAAGAGCCGCGGCGTTTATGAGACTCCCGCCGGCGAAATCCTGTACACCACCCATCAGCTGCTGGAGAGCATCACCCTGGACCGCGCTACCTCCCACTACAAGGATCAGATGGCCATCCGCTTCTCCGAGCTGGTATACGACGGCATGTGGTACACTCCCCTGCGCGAGGCCATGACCGCCTTCTGCGATTCCACTCAGCAGAACGTCACCGGCACCGTCCGCGTGAAGCTGTACAAGGGCAAGGTCACTCCGGCCGGCGTCAAGTCTCCCTACAGCCTGTACATGGAAGACATCGCCACCTTCGGCGATTCCGGCGAGCTGTATGACCACAAGGATGCGGGCGGATTCATCAATCTGTTCGGTCTGCCGCTCAAGGTTCAGGCCATGATGAAGGCGAAGCTGGAGAAGTAATTCTTTCGGATCAGCTGAATAAATGCATGCGCGGATTCACAAAAGGATTCGCGCATGTTCTTTGATTACATGAAATAAGGAGACTACCGATATGAAGCTTTGGGGCGGACGGTTTGAAAAGGCGACCGACAGCATGGTCGACGATTTCCATTCCTCGATTACCTTTGACAAGCGCCTGGCGCGCCAGGACATCACCGGGTCGATCGCGCATGCGACCATGCTGGGCGAGGCCGGCATCATTCCCGCGGAGGACGCGCAGAAGATCGTCGAGGGCCTGAAGGGCATTCTGGCCGACGTCGAGGCCGGAAAGATTGAGTTTTCCCTCGAGGCCGAGGACATCCACATGAACGTGGAGACCATCCTCATCGAGCGCATCGGCGAGGCGGGCAAGCGCCTGCATACCGGCCGGTCCAGAAACGATCAGGTTGCGCTGGACGGCAGAATCTATGTGAAGGAAGCGATCTTCCAGACGAAGGACCTGCTGAAGGACCTGATGAATACGCTGGTGAGCATCGCGAAGGAGCATCTTCATACGGTCATGCCGGGCTACACGCATCTGCAGCGCGCGCAGCCGATCACGCTGTCCCATCATGTGATGGCGTGGTTCCAGATGCTGAAGCGCGACTACGAGCGCCTGACCGACGCCTATGTCCGCGCGGATGTGATGCCGCTGGGCAGCGGCGCGCTGGCCGGAACGACGTATCCGCTGAACCGTGAGCGCGTTGCGGAGCTTCTGGGCTTCCGTGCAATTTCCGAAAACTCGCTGGACGGCGTTGCCGACCGCGACTTCATGCTGGAGTACATCTCCGCCGCGTCCATTTCCATGATGCATCTCTCCCGCATGTGCGAGGAGCTGATTCTCTGGTCGAGCAGCGAATTCCATTTTGTTGAAATGGACGACGGCTTCGCGACCGGTTCCTCCATCATGCCGCAGAAGAAGAACCCGGACGTCGCCGAGCTGATCCGCGGCAAGGTCGGCCGCGTGTACGGCGACCTGATGGGCCTCCTGACTGCGATGAAGGGCCTGCCGCTGGCCTACAACAAGGACATGCAGGAGGACAAGGAAGCGCTGTTTGACGCGCACGACACCTGGACCAAGTGCCTGATCGTCATGGACGGCATGATCAAGACGCTGACCTTCCGCAAGGACGTCATGGAGCAGGCGGCGGGCGGCGGCTTCACCAACGCCACCGATGTGGCCGACTATCTGGTCAAGAAGGGCATGCCCTTCCGCGAGGCGCATGCGGTATCGGGCAAGGTGGTTCTGTACTGCGTGAAGGCAGAGAAGGCCATTCTTGAGCTGACGCTCGAGGAGCTGAAGGAGTTCTCGGATATGTTCGAGGCGGACGTATACGAGGCGGCGTCTCTGCTGGCGTGCGTGAATCTGAGAAAGGTGCCGGGCGGCCCCGCGCCTGAGGCAGTGCAGGCGTCGATCGATTCGGCGGAGAGGTTTTTGAAAAGCGCGGAATAATTAAATTGGGGTTTATCGGTGTGCTCCAAGAGGCTCCCCTGTGCAAGGGGAGCTGTCGAGCTTGCGCGACTGAGGGGTTGAAACGCTCCAATTCCGTACTAAGTCAGCAATCGGCGTGCTGATTTGGAGCCGTTCTGGCGCAATCTTAGTTCGAATTCGATATGCTACAACCCCTCCGGCGCTTTCAGCGCCACCTCCCCTTACACAGGGGAGGCTCTCGCTCTACCGCAGCTATACAGTTAAACCCCGATTGAAGCGGGACGGCCT
>JAFQQU010000121.1 GCA_017410445.1 Clostridia bacterium
CCGTATACGCTTTCATCGCCTATGTTTACGCAAACAGCCCGACGACAAACGCGGAAACACTCGCAAATACCGCAACCGTAAGCAGCGACTTTTCATGCCATGCCAGCAACAGCGCGACAAACAAACCGGCGCATGCCGAAGGAATGCTGCCCGTCGAATAGATAATTGCCGGAAAAGTCATCGCGCCCAGCACAGCATACGGAACGTAAAAGAGGAACGACTTGATGAACCGGCTCTTAATCTTCTTCCGGAATGCCACCAGCGGAATCATGCGGATCAGATAAGTGACGCCCGCCATGACGGCAAGATATGCCAGATACTTGCTCCAGTCCATCATTCCGCCTCCTCTTTCACCGGGAACAGCCATGCGCAAAGCGCAGAGACTGCCACTGCGCAGATGATAATGACAAATCCGCTCGAAATCCGATTGAGCACCGGCGCATAGTACATGATGCAGCTCATGAAAGATGCCAGAATCACTGCCGTCCGCACCGCCTTATTCGTCTTCGACGGCGGAATGATGATCGCGATGAACATACCGTAAATCGCAATCCCCAGCGCAGCACGGAGCGCTACCGGCAAAAGTGTTCCGGCAGCGGCGCCAAGAAGCGTGCCCAGCGCCCATCCGAAATACGGGATCAGAATCAGTCCGTACAGGTATTTCTTCCCGACCGTTCCCTGCTGGCTGCTCGCCATCGCAAACACTTCGTCCGTGTTGCAGAAGGCAAAGGCGGCGCGGTGGATGGTTGTCATTGTATCGTCCAGCTTCTGAGACAGTGAAACCGACATCAGCGCATATCTCAGGTTGATAATCAGCTGGGTCAGCGCCATTTCAATCATCGGCGCGCCCGCTACCATCAGAGAGAGCCCGGCCAGCTGCCCGGCCGAGGTCACATTGGTCAGCGAAATCAGCACCGCTTCCCAGATCGAAAGACCCTCGCTCACCGCCATCATGCCGAATGTAAAGGATACCGAGAGATATCCAAGGCCGATGGGCAGTCCGTCCTTCAGTCCCTTTTTGAATCGAATCATCTTAATGCCAGCTCCCGTAAATACATATCCTACCGACCTGCGAAAATAATCATTGAAAACGGAGAGGGCTCATAACCCTCTCCGATAATCCTATCAAACCTCGTTCTGCTGAATGAACTCCAGCAAATCCCAGATGCGCTGAAGATCCTCCGCCGTCTGGTAATGAACAACCAGCTTGCCCTTCTGTTCATCGCCGGAAAGCTCGGCGCGGGTGCCGAATACATCCCGGGCCATCCGCTCCAGCCGCTTGAACTCGGGATCCTTCGGTCTCTGCGCCTTTACCGGCTTCTTTTCGGTATTCTGCTGCGCGCAGATTCTCTCAAGCTGACGCACAGACCAGCCCTGCGCTGCCGCCAGCTGAGCAAGTCTCAGCTGAAGCTCCTTCGTCAGCGGAACCAGTGCGCGCGCATGACCTGCGCTCAGCTTGCCTTCACGCAGCATATTGAGAATGGATTCCGGAAGGGTCAGCAGGCGAATCAGGTTTGCAACCGCCGGACGGCTCTTGCCAAGCCGCTCCGCCGCCTGTTCCTGCGTCAATCCGCACTGCTCCATCAGCTTGCTGACACCCATCGCCTCTTCGACGGGATTGAGGTCGTCGCGCTGAAGGTTTTCAATCAGCGCAGCCTCCAGCCGCTTGACTTCATCCCAGTCGCGGACAATCGCAGGGATTTCATCCAGCCCGGCCAGTCTCGATGCACGCCAGCGGCGTTCGCCCGCAATAATCGTATAGCGGCCATCCTCTTTCCTGACCAGAATCGGCTGAATGACGCCGACCGCCTTGATCGAATCCGCCAGCTCCTGAAGCGCCGTTTCATCAAACCGCCGTCTGGGCTGATCACGATTCGGGTCAATATCGCTGAGGCGCAGCGTAACGACTGCATCGCCCGCCTGTTCGCGTTCCGGCTGAGCAGCCGAAGCCGCCTTTTCGGCCGCCGGGGCCGCATCCTCTACAATGCCGCCCAGCAGCGCGTCCAGTCCGCGTCCCAGTCCCTGTCTTTTCGCCATAATGTTCTACGCCTCCGCTGTCGCTTGTTTATTCTTCGTCCTCGTTCCACTCGATGAATTCAGTTGCCAGTTCCTTATATGCATGCGCGCCGGTCGATCGGGCGTCGTACACATGAATAGGCATGCCGTGGCTGGGCGCTTCGCTCAGGCGCACGTTTCTCGGAATAATCGATCCGTATACTCTGCCCTTGAAGTATTTTTTGACTTCCTGCACAACCTGAAGTCCCAGATTGGTGCGTCCGTCCAGCATCGTCAGCACAACGCCCTCAATCCTCAGCTCGGGATTCAGGCGCTTTCGAACCAGCTGCAGCGTGTTCATCAGCTGTCCGACGCCCTCCAGTGCGTAATACTCACACTGAATCGGAATCAGCACGCTGTCTGCCGCCGTCATCGCATTCAGCGTCAGCAGGCTCAGCGAGGGCGGGCAATCGATGAAGATATAGTCGTACCGGTCCTTGATTGGCCTCAGCGCTTCCCGGAGCAGCGTCTCGCGCCCCGGCATGGCAACCAGCTCGATCTCCGCGCCGGCCAGTTCAATGGAGGAAGGCAGTACATCCAGCGAACCGAAGTCGGTATGTACAATCGCCTTTTCCGCTTCCAGCTCGCCGATGATCACCTGATATACCGAACATCCTTCCTGCGCCTGCTGCCCCAGTCCGCTGGACGCGTTGCCCTGCGGGTCAATATCGATCAGCAGAACGCGCTGACCGGCGTCCGCCACGCAGGCCGCCAGATTGACTGAGGTCGTGGTCTTGCCCACGCCGCCTTTCTGATTGGAAACTGCAATAATCTTTCCCATGGTATTCCTCACGATTCGCTCATCAGCATATATTCAATCGAATCGGTCAGCGCAATAAAGCTGGCCTCAATGACATTTCCCGACACGCCCACGGTGGACCAGGTTTTTCCGCCGCCGGCAGATTCCATATGCACCCGGACGCGGGAAGCAGTACCCGCTTCCGAGATGACTCGCACCTTGAAGTCGATCAGCTTCATGCTCTCAATGGACGGATAGAACCGCGCCAGCGCCTTGCGGACCGCATTGTCCAGCGCATTGATCGGGCCGTCGCCTTCGTCCGCCGTGATCTCCACCCGTTCGCCCACGCGAACCTTTACATAGGCCTGCGCGTTTTTGTCGTCCTCGGGTTTTCTGGATACGACATGGAAATCCAGTATATCAAAATAACTGACGCGCCTGTTCAGTGCGCCGAGAATTCTGAGAACCAGCGACGCGTCCGCGTCCTCGAAGGTATAGCCTGCCGCTTCCAGCGTCTTCAGTCGCTCCATGATGGCGGCCGCCTCCGGGCTGTCCTTCCTGATGTCGGGCGCTACGGTTTTCAGCCGGGTCATCAGCGCGCCGCGTCCGGCCATTTCACTGACCAGAAATCTGCGCTGATTGCCGACCTTTTCCGGCTCGATATGTTCAAAGGTATGGCTGTCCTTAAGCATGCCGTCGATGTGCATGCCTCCCTTATGGGTAAACGCGGATTTTCCTACATAAGGGCTCTTCCGGCTCAGCCGCATGTTGGCGATTTCGCTGATGGTGCGCGCAGAAGCGGTCAGCCGCTCCAATTCGCCGCCTTCAAGACAGTCCTTCCCCATCTTGAGCATCAGATTCGGAATCACTTCGCACAGATTGGCATTTCCGCATCGCTCGCCCAGGCCGTTGATCGTTCCCTGAACCTGCTTTGCGCCGCCCATGACTCCGTACATCGAACAGGCCGTCGCAAGACCCGAGTCGTTATGGCAATGAATCGCAGCCGGCACACTCACCTTCGCGCAGACCTCGCGGGTGATCCGCTCGATCTCGTCCGGCATCGTTCCTCCGTTTGTATCGCACAGAACCAGACGCGCAGCGCCTGCCTTCTGCGCCGTAAGGAGGGTTTTAAGCGCATACTCCGCATTATCCTGCCATCCGTCGAAGAAATGCTCTGCGTCGAAGAAAACCTGCTGACCGGCTGCCGTCAGCAGCGCAACCGAGTCATGAATCATCCTAAGATTTTCCTCGGGCGTCACCTTCAGCACGCAGTTCACATGAAACAGCGAGCTTTTCCCGAAGAGGGAAACCACTTTAGCCTTTGATTCGATCAGGGCGCGCAGTCCTGCGTCGGACTCCGCCTGTGTGTTGGCCCGGCAGGTTGCTCCGAACGCCGCCAACACCGCCTTCCGGCATACCGGATGACGCGCAGCATAGGCAAAGAGCTCGGCGTCCCGCGGGCTGGCATATGGGTTTCCCGCTTCAATATAAGTAACTCCCAGCGCATCCAGCTCGGCAATCACCTTCAGCTTGTCCTGAACGGAAAAGGATACGCCTTCGCCCTGCGCGCCGTCGCGCAGAGTGGTATCCAGAATCTCGATCCGTTCTCCGTTCATGTTTTCGCCTCCATTGTGCATTATATGTTATTGTACCAATTTTACGCCGAATACGCAAATGAAACTAAGGTTATATATTATTTTCCGGCCAGCGTTTCAATGGCATGCGCCATGATGCGGATGCTCGTCATGTACTTTTCGACGTCGATCGATTCATCCGGCATATGGCACGGATCCGGATCGCCCGGGAAGCACGGACCGAACGCAACCGTGTTGGGCATGGTGCGCGAATAGGTACCGCCGCCGATGGCGATGGGATAGGCTTCGAGGCCGGTAATGTCATGATATACCTTCAAAAGGCCCTGAACCACCTTGTGCTCGGCCGGCACATGCAGAACGCCGTGGCCGCCCACGCGCTTGACGGAAAACGGAGTGCCGGACAGCGCCATGCACATTCTTCCGCAGGTGACGCCTTCGCCCTCCTGCTCGACAATGATCGGATAACGGATATCAAGGCGCGCAGTCATCACGCGTCCGTCGAAGCGCAGAATGCCCATGTTGCAGGTCAACTTTCCGGACAGCTCGTCCTCCGTCGCAATGCCCAGCGACTCGCCGTGACCTTCCAGACCTATCTTCTCAGCCAGCGCGCAGATGGCCGCCTTAGTGCCGCTGCCCACGCCTGCATTCTTGAGTCCCTTGGTCAGGATACCCACTGCATTCACACCCAGATGCGGCGTGGAGGCATGAGCAG
>JAFQQU010000122.1 GCA_017410445.1 Clostridia bacterium
AGCGGAGAAAAATGCTTCTTTCCCTGCATTTTCGCCCGGAAAATCGTGAGATTTTCAGAAAATGCCGCCTTGAGGGGTGGCAGTGGCGGGGAACCGCAGTTCCCCGTCCACAAGCGTTGACTTTGTCAACGCGCAGAGCCCCCAGCATGATGAAGCGTCATGCCGGAGGCTGCTGTAATGTGTGGTTTTACCATGCGCCGTGGCCGCCGCCTCCGCCGTTGCTGCCGCCGGAGGAAGAACTGTGAGAGGCGTTCGGGTCGGGAATGGATGCGTTGTGGTGATGCGTTTCACGCATGGTCCGGTTCAGGGTATGGAGGCTGTAATGCCATCCGGCGTACAGCCAGACGGGCGCATCATTGCCGGAGTCATAAGCTGCGCGATTGGCAGCCATTGCCTCGACGAGCGGTTCGGTCATGCCGAGCGCGGCATAATAAGCGATGTATTCGGCATAATCCGGGTTGGTAGGAATACCGGCTTTCTGAAAGACGAGCGCGGCTGCCTGCAGGGCTTCGCCCTCGTCGGTCAGTCGGCGCACGCGGGACATCAGCGCAATCAGCAGGAACATCATGCCGCCGGTGATAATCGCGAGGGGAACATTGGGCGTACCGGCCAGCAGAATGCCGCCAGTACCCATGGTGCCGAGGATGATGATCAGTGCGTTCAGGGTAATACGGATCCCGTCGTTTTTATAGCGCAGATTGGCTGCGAGCATGTCGTCAGCTACCTTCTGAACATAGCCATTGTATCCCTTCTCAAAGGACTGTGCGAGCTTGTAGTTGGTGCCGGCATTGAGCTCGGAAAGAAAGAAGGACTTTTTGAAGAAAAGCCAGTTCAGCAGGAACGCCTGATGCGGATACAATCCTGCGGAATCGGAGTTTTTCCGGGTGAAGCGAAGGCCTTTCTCTTCGGAATGCTCCATGGTGATATGTCCGCCTGCGGTCAGCTCCATGAGGGTGCCGGAAAGCGCGTCGGTATCCGCTTCATCTTCTACGGCGGCGGTCAGGAATGCGGCGGGGTAGCGGGTGATGAGAGATGGATCAGGCGTCTGCGGAGACCTGTTTTTCAGGCCGTACTTCTTTGCAAGCATCAGCCATGCGGCAGAGAAAACGAGAATGTATGCGGCGGAGAAGATGTATTTTGCATTTTCCGTTCGGACAGCCTGCGCAGCTTCTTCCGCTGTGATACGTGCCTCCTCGGTGACGGCCGCGTCGTACATCGGCTGATCAATCAGCGGCGCATCGGGAAGCCATTCGGCGGGGAAGAGCAGGCGCACCTCTACGGAGCTGCCGGAATAAACGTTTTCCGGCCCGATAACAATGTGTTTTTCAGATCGGGAGACGTCGGTTTGATCCATACCGCCGTGGACAAAGACTTCGGGAATTTCGCCGGAACAGTCTCCGGGAAGGGCGATGACAATGTTCGCCTGCTGCAGCGTGACGGAGTTGTTTTCGCCGATGAATTTGCGGTGAATCATGGCGGTATCGGCGTAGCGTGCGGCAAGATCCGTCATGGTGTATTCATAGCGGACGATGCGCGTGTCGCTCCGGCCGGGAGAATAGACGCGGATTTCGAAGAGGTTCTCCCCGGCTTCCGTGACGGTGTAGGTGTCATCGATGTAAGTCATTTCATCGACGAGCTGCATCTCCGCGTTGTCGATGTACACGTGGAAATCTTCGATACCTCCGATTCCGTCGGTATCAAAGAGGCTCACGACGCCGTTGTATTCGCCGTCGAAATCATAGTGGAGCATTTCTGTAACGTCGGCGCTGCCGTCGGTTTCGACGTCGATCGTCATAGCGTAGTTTTCGATCTCGTATTCGGGGCCGGCCAGGGCGGCAGACGGAAGCGCAAAGAGAATGCAGACGGACAAAATCAGGATAAGCAAGCGTTTCAGCATATGAGATCCCTCCCTGAGTTCATTATAGCATATGGAAATGCGTGGCTGTACAAGTTTTTGTTAATTTGATGTTGTCTACTTGACATGAATAAATATGCGCGCTATAATAAGGCACATCAAAAGGACAAATGCTTTGACGGAGACAGACGGATTTGGCGGATCGCTTCAGAGAGCCGGCGGCTGGTGTGAGCCGGTGCAGAACCCAGATTACGCATCACTCCCGAGCAGAACGCTGAAACAGAAATCAAGTAAGCGCTTCCGGTATGCCCCGTTACAGGCAAGGGACTTGATGGAGTCCTGCTGAGATTCCGGAAATATCTGTAATGATATGATGGAAAATTGAGTGGTACCGCGGGTGTGAATCTCGCCTCAATCTTCGGATTGGGGCGTTATTTTTTTAGGAGCATGGTAAGGAGGTAGTTTTATTATGTCTGATCAGATTAAAGCAGTTGCGTTCCGTATCAGGGACCTGAGAGAAATTATGGGTATGGAACAGGCAGAGGTAGCGGAGAAATCAGGTGTTCCGTATGCTGAGTATGTGGCTTATGAAGAGGGCGAGAAGGATTTTTCGTTCAGTCATCTGTTCAATATTGCCTCTACGCTGGGCGTTGATATTTCAGACCTGCTGACCGGCGAAAGCCCCAAACTGATGGGCTATATCCTCACCAGAAACGGCAAGGGACTGGCGTTCGACCGCCGCAAGGCATACCATTATCAGCATCTGGCCTACAACTTCAAGGATAAGAAAGCCGAGCCGTTTATCGTCACCGTAGAGTATGACGGAAAGCTTGAAGGAAAGACCGCTCATTCCCATGAGGGACAGGAATTCGACTATGTTCTGGAAGGCCATATGAAGGTTGTTCTGGGCGGCAACGAGGTTTACCTCGGCCCGGGCGATTCCCTCTATTATGATTCCTCGATTGCACATGCCATGTACGCCGTCGACGCCGATGCGCGGTTCATCGCCGTAGTCATCAAGTGAACTTAGGAAAGGAAGAGAGAATATGGCACTGTACCGCGAGTTTCTTGAGCAGTCTGATTTCGGCTCCTACGAAGACTATTTGAAAAATTTCAAAATCAAAGTTCCTGAAAACTTCAATTTCGCATATGACGTCTGCGACCGCATCGCCCGCGAGGAGCCGGACCGGCTGGCCCTCCGCTGGATTCATCCGGACGGACGCAGAAAGGACTTCACCTTCGCGGACATCAAGCGCGAATCCGACAAGTGCGCGAACCTCCTGACCAAATACGGCATCGGCAAGGGCGATATCGTCATGCTGGTTCTGATGCGGCATTATCAGTTCTGGTTCGTCGTCATGGCGCTTCACAAGATCGGCGCGATCACGCTTCCGGCCACCAACCAGCTGATGAAGAAGGACATCGTCTACCGCGCTCAGTCTGCCGGCGTAAAGGCGCTCATCGGCACCTCTTACGGCACCTTTGCTTCCCATATGGAGGAAGCCGAACCTGAGTGCGAGACACTCAAGGTCAAGATGATCACCGGCGGCCCGCGTGAGGGCTGGGTCGATTTCGATGCGGAGCTGGCCGAACAGAGCGAAGTATGGGAGCGTCCCGAGAACCTCAACACCAACGAAGACATCACCATGATGTATTTCACCTCCGGCACCTCCGGCTATCCCAAAATGGCAACGCACGACTACCGCTATCCGCTGGGTCACATCCAGACCGCGGTTTACTGGCAGGGCTGCGTGGACGGCGGCATCCATCTCACCATTTCTGAAACCGGCTGGATGAAGGCCATCTGGGGCAAGCTCTATGGACAGTGGCTGGCCGGCAGCGCGGTTCTGGCGTATGACTTCGACCGCTTTGTGCCCAAGGACATGCTGAGAATCATGAGCGAGGAGGGTGTTACCACCTTCTGCGCGCCGCCCACGATGTACCGCTTCTTCCTGCAGGAAGATCTGAGCCAGTATGACCTGTCCAAGATTCAGCGCTGCGCCATCGCGGGCGAGCCGCTGAACCCCGAAGTATTCAATAAGTGGAAGGAAATGACCGGACACACGCTGTACGAAATCTTCGGACAGACCGAGCTGTGCGTCACCGTCGGTACCTTCCCGTGGATGAAGATCTGCCCCGGCTCGATGGGCAAGCCTTCCCCGCAGTTTGACGTTGATCTGGTGGATGACGACGGAAATTCCCTGCCTGCCGGTCAGGTTGGCGAGATTGTCGTCCGCACCCGCCATGGCGTGCCGGTCGGCATGTTCACCGGCTACTACAAGGATCCTGAGCGCACTGCCGAGGTTTGGCACGACGACATGTATCACACTCTCGACCTTGCCTGGCGCGACGAGTGGGGCTACTTCTGGTATGTAGGCCGCAAGGACGACGTCATCAAGTCCTCCGGCTACCGCATCGGTCCGTTCGAGGTTGAGAGCGCGCTGATGGAGCACCCGGCGGTCGTCGAAACGGCGGTCACCGGCGTACCGGACCCGATCCGCGGACAGATCGTCAAGGCGACGGTTGTTCTGGCCAAGGGCTATGAGGCCAGCGACGCGCTGAAGAAGGAACTGCAGGATCATGTAAAGCGCACGACTGCGCCGTATAAATATCCGCGCGTGGTTGAATTCGTATCGGAGCTGCCCAAGACCATCTCGGGCAAAATCCGCCGCGTAGCGCTGAGAGAACAGGACAGCAAAAAGTAAACAAATAAAGCCGGCTGCGGAAGCGAATGATCCGCAGCCGGCTTTCTGTCTTGACAGGTGAGGGACAGATATTGTATCCTCAAAGCAGGAACGATGGCGGAGGAGGGAACGGAGATGCACAAGGACGGCAAGTGGGCGCGGCAGATTATCTCGATGCAGGATGACGAAACCATGTGGGGCAGCTTTCATTCTCTGTCTTCTGCGAATATCAATCCGCTGACCACCGAGCAGGCGCTGAGGAGACTGCAGATTCTGGGATACACCATGGAAGATGAATGCATTCAAAAGGCGGTAAGGTATCTGGAGGACTGCCTGAGCGGCAGGAAGCAGATTCCCGACCGGACCGAGAAGCTCCATGACTGGACGCTGTTTACTCATATGATGTTCTCTGCATGGATCAGGAGATTTACAAGAGCGAATGAAGCGGCCAGTGAAATGGCGCGGAAGTGGGCTTATGTGGTGACGTGCGCGTTTGCTTCGGGCGGATATGACAATGATGCGTACACAAAGGCATATACTGAAACCTTCGGCATGAAGGCAAAAGGCGGAAGACTGATCGACTTTGTTCAGTTCTATGTGTTGTCGCTGCTTGTCGGCGAACTGGACGAAGCGACGGAGAGAGCGATGATCCGCTATATTCTGAACAAGCCGGACGGTATTTATTATGTGTATGACGGATGCATCGGGAAGCTGCCCGCTGTGCCTGACGGGAAGCTCGTCAGCCGGTATCTGGGCGCGGTTGAAATGCTGGCGGAATATGCAGGCGCGAAGGAGGAACTCTCTTTCGTGATTGACTGGCTGATGGAAAACAGAAACGAAAACGGAAAATGGGATCTGGGCAAGGCGGCAAAGGACGGCGTGTATTTTCCGCTGAGCGACGACTGGCGGAGAAAGGAAACGCGCGAAGCAGATTGTACGGAGCGGATTGAAAGGCTCCTGAATAAGCTGAGCGGGGAGAGAAGAGATGTATGACTGAAATCCGGATAATGCGTGAGGAAGATATTGAAGCATGTGTTCATGCGTATCGCTCGGCGTATGCTGCGGAGCCGTGGCGGGAGGAATATGAGAAGACAGAGGTTTTGAAGTATCTGGAGGAATTCATGGCGGCAGGGTCTGCTCGGTGCTTTGTGCTGACTGAGGATGGGGAAGTGCGCGGACTGGCCTTAATGATGCTCGTTCCGGGCATTGACGCGCCGTATCTGAGGATTGAGGATTTCTGTATTGATGCAGAGTATCACAGGAGCGGCTTCGGGAGCAGATTTATGGAAGGAATCGTCGGGGAAGCGAAGCGCATGGGATGCGATTCTCTGCTGCTTGGAACGCAGAATGGCTTTCCTTCGCATCGGTTTTATCTGAAGAACGGATTTCGGGAGATCGAGTCGGCTCTGATGTACCGGGAGGTCGGCGGAGATGAAGAGCGGCGGCCGTATGTCTGATAATGCAGACAGGTTATGCCGCCCTGTCTTATGAAGAATTCTGAAAGATGATGGCCAGATACATATTTGTCGCAAGAAAGAGTTGAACTCGGGCTGAATGTATGTTAAGATATAGAAAAACAGGAAGGTGAGGTTGGTTCCTATGAAAATGGTCAAGGACAAGCAGATTCTGGTCGGCGCGGACTTTGCAGGATTCCCCCTGAAGGAAGCGGTTGTGGCGCATCTGAAGGAAAAGGGATGGACGGTAACGGATGTGGGCGTTCGCTCGCCCGAGGATGATGATACCGACCTCATGTTCCATCGGGTCGGACTGCGCGTCGGCGCGATGATAGCCGAGGGCGAATTTGAAAGAGCGCTGTTGTTCTGCGGCACCGGCATGGGCATTCACATTGCCGCCAGCAAGTGTCCGCATGTGCATGCGGGCGTAGTCGAGAGCGTTCCGGCGGCGCTGAGAGCCATCACTGGAAACGGCGTAAACGTGCTTTCGATGGGCGCGTTCTATGTTGCCCCGCAGATGGGCTGCGATATTGCCGACGCCTATCTGGGCGCGGAGCTGGGCAGCGGATATGAGTGGTGGCACAACTTCTATGAATTCCATAAGCTGGCCATTGACGAACTGGAAGCGTTTGATTACGAGGAATACAAGAAGAATGGTTTCAAGCTCAAGCATCTGGGCGATTATCCGCTTAAGCTCGAGAAGAAGCCGGAGTAACTAAGAAACATCCCGTCGGGCGTGAATGAATGCCTGACGGGATGTTTTTTGGAATGATCAGCCTTCGATTTTGTTCATGATGTGGCGTCCGGTTGCGGCGGCCATGTGGAACGCGGCGGGATAGAGCTCTTTAGGAAGCGGGGAGAAGAAATAGCCGCATTCGAAGGTGAATTCGCCGTCGTAGCCGATTTCCTTGAGGGCTGCGGCCACGCTGTCCCAGTTGATGATGCCGAAATAGGGCAGGGTATGGGAGTCGTTGGAGCCGTCCACATCGTGAACGTGCAGGCACTTGAGGCGGTCCTTGCCCATCTGACGGATGAAATTGGCCGGGTCTTCACTCAGCAGCACGGCATGGCCGATATCGAGGCAGCCGACGAACCATTCGCTGTTCAGCTCGTCCAGATAGCGGTTGAATTCCTCGGGTCGGCCGCAGGTGGAATTCATGGTCTTTCTGCGCAGCGGGACCTGATACATGTTCTCCAGCGCGACCTTCACGCCGAACTGCTTGCAGTAGGGCTCGAGGCGGCGGTAGAAGGCCATGTTCATCTCGAACAGCTTCTCTACGTTGTTTTCCTCGATGTAGGTCAGATGCTGCATCGGATGAACGACGATGATGTCGACGCCCAGAATGGAGGCGTGCTCAATGGAACGGACGATCGACTGGAAGATGGCTTCGTTCTTGACCGGGTCGGCGTCGCTGCTGGGGAAGGGCGCATGAGCCTGAGTGAAGCGCATGCCTTTGCTCTCGGCGCGCTCGCGCAGGGTCTTGAGCCAGGCGCGGAATTCTTCGCCTTCGCTGGTGTTGAAGGGCGCGGCGTCGAAGGAGAAATCGATGGCGTCGAAGCCGGCGTCGTGCATCATGTCGATCAGCTCTTCGATGCTGTATTTCTTGCAGGGCGTGCAGGTATTGGTAACCAGTTTCATGGTGATATCCTTCCTTTCGGTTTGTTTTTTGTCCGGAATCAGCGGGCGTAGGAGTCGAGCCGCCAGCAATTGTTGTTGAAGGAGAAAATGGTGACGGAGCCGTTTGCGCAGTTGAGCAGATGGTGGGAAATATCCGTCTTCAGCACGGTTTCCATGCAGCAGAGTATGAAGTGTGCATGCGTAAAAGCGACAACGCTTTCGGCGGGATCGGCTTCCAGCATTTTGAGGAATTCCAGCGCTCTGGCCTTGTGCATTTCGTGGTTTTCGCCGCCGTACGCGGTAAAGTCCAATGAAGCGCGCGCCTGAAGGTAGGGTTCTCCGTATTCCTCCATGCAGTCGGTAAAGAGCCGGCCGGCCAGGATACCGACATTCCGTTCGCGCAGCACCGGCAGCTGAACAGGCTCTCTTTTCGGAAGCGCAATCCGTGCCGTCTGAACGGCGCGCAGAAGATCGCTTGAATACACACGGTCAAAATGCAGCGTGCGCAGGTATTCTCCGGCGCGTGCAGCGTCCCTTTCGCCCTGTTCGGTCAGGGGAACCTGAGACCAGCCGCTGTGCGTGTGCGTTAAGTTGGCGGCGCTCTGTCCGTGGCGGACCAGATACAGTTTCATTTGATCGGCCTCCTTTGTACAGGGATATTGTAGCACAGGCGGCGGTGTGTGTCAAAGGAAGGATGACCTTACAGCCCAAATTGGTACTTGACGGAGCGGGAAAGCGCGTTATACTATTGTTATGGATATGTTTTACAAAAAAAGACTGATTCGGAAGGAGAGGTCATATTGCTGTATCCGAAAAATCAAGATGCGCAGCTCAGAGACGGGCTGTTTAAGAATCCGACCAGCGAATACCGCGGAACGCCCTTCTGGGCATGGAACGGAAAACTCGATAAAGAAGAACTGCTCAGGCAGATCAGAATCTTCAAGAAGATGGGTCTGGGCGGATTTCATATGCATGTCAGGACCGGCATGGACACGCCGTATCTGACGGAAGAATTCATGGATTTCATCCGCTTCTGCGTGCAGGCGGCGAAGGATGAGGAAATGCTTGCCTGGCTGTATGATGAGGACAGATGGCCTTCCGGTACGGCGGGCGGCAGCGTCACAAAGGACAAGCCCGAGAGCGCCCGCAAGTCCCTTCTGCTGACGACGAAGCCCTATGCGCCGGACCGGCCGAACCTGAGTATGAAGCCGGAGCCGGGCCGCGGACAGGAGAGCATGCGTCAGGACAACGGTACGCTTCTGGCCGTTTACGATATCTGCCTGAATGAGGACGGGACGCTCGCTTCCGCCGAGCTCATCGGCGAACACGATACCGCGCGGGGCACGAAGTGGTATGCCTATCAGGAGCATGCGACGGCGGATCCGTGGTTCAACAATCAGGCCTATGTCGATACGCTCAAAGAGGAAGCGATCGACCTGTTCATCAAAAACACCCATGAGGTGTATCATAAGGGCGTCGGGGATGATTTCGGCAAAGTGATTCCGGCGATTTTTACCGATGAACCGCAGTTCACGCCGAAGAGCACGCTGGCCTTTGCGGGAGAGCAGAAGGATGTATTCCTGCCGTGGACGGACGGACTCTGCGAGCGATACCGCGCGCTGTACGGAGAGAATCTTTATCAGGCGATTCCGGAGCTTCTCTGGGAGCTGCCGGGCGGGAAACTGAGCGCGGCCAGATGGCAGTTTCAGAACATGCTGACCGATCTGTTTGTCGAAACCTATTGCCGGAAGATCGGTTCCTGGTGCCGGGAGCATGGGATTGCGCTCACCGGACATGTGATGGGCGAGCAGACGCTGGCCAGCCAGACGCAGGCGGTCGGCGACGCGATGCGCTGCTATCGTCAGTTCGGTATTCCCGGTATTGATATGCTGTGTGATTTCCATGAGTATACGACGGCAAAGCAGACTCAGTCCATGGTGCATCAGACCGGGGCGGAGGGCATGCTTTCCGAATTGTACGGCGTGACCGGCTGGGATTATGATTTCAGGGGGTATAAGCTGCAAGGCGACTGGCAGGCGGCGCTGGGCGTAACGGTCCGCGTGCCGCATCTGGCATGGATGACCATGAAGGGCGAGGCTAAGCGCGATTATCCGGCTTCGATCAGCTATCAGTCTCCGTGGTGGGATCAGTTCTCGATGATCGAAAACCACTTCGCCCGGCTCAATACGGCGCTCACCCGCGGACAGGCAAAGGTGCGCGTTGCCGTGGTTCATCCGATTGAGAGTTACTGGATGCACTGGGGACCGTCCGATCAGACCGAAGCGGTCCGCAGTCAGATGGAGAAGCAGTTTGATGAGCTGGCAAAGACGCTGCTGTTCGGCGGCATAGATTTTGATTATCTGTGCGAGGCGGAGCTGCCGGTATTGTGCGGGGAGGCGGGAAACCCGCTGAAGGTCGGAAAGATGGAATACGATGCGGTCATCGTACCGCCGCTGACGACCATCCGCTCCACGACGATTGAGCGGCTGAACGCCTTCCGGGAAGCCGGCGGCGCGCTGATTGTTACGGGAGAGTGCCCCGGATATGTGGATGCGCATGCGTCCGGCGCGGCGAAGGAACTGTATGAAAAGGCAAAGAGGGTGTCCTTCGATCAGTCCGCCATTCTGGGCGCGCTGGAGCCGTTCCGTTTTATTGATATCCGCCGGATGGACGGCAGCCGCGAAAACAGGCTTCTTCATCAGCTGCGCAAGGATGGGGATAAGCTCTGGCTGTTTGTTTGCAACGGCGTCAACCCCGGCTGTCCCGATGTGGACGACGCGGGCAGGCTGCGCTTTACGCTCAGGGGCGAGTATGCGCTGACGCTCTACGATACCATGACTGGCGAAATCAGGCCGGTTTCCGCGGTATATCAGGGCGGAATGACGGTGCTTGAGCGTCAGTGGTATATTCACGAGAGCATGCTGCTTCTTCTGACGCCGGGGCGCGGAGAAGAGGCGGTGAAGGAAGAAAAATGCGCTCAGAACGCGCCGGACATGATCTTCGGCAAGGTATCCGTAGAACTGGAAGAGCCGAACATGCTCCTGCTCGATATGGCGGAGTATTCGATGAACGGCGGCGAGTTCTATGCGGCGGATGAGCTGCTGAGAATCGACAATATTGCGCGCCGGAAGCTGAATATCCCCGTGCGCCGCAAGGAGGTCGTTCAGCCGTATCTGGTGGAAAAGGAAGAAGCAAAGGATTTCCTGACGCTCAGGTTCCGTGTTCCGAGCGAGGTCCCGGTGAGCGGAGCCAGGCTTGCACTGGAGGAGCCGGGGCAGGCACAGATCAGACTGAACGGCGAAACGGTAGAGATAAAGGAAGACGGCTGGTATGTCGACCGGGCGATCAAAACAATCTGCCTGCCGGATATAAAGTGCGGGGAAAACATCATGGAGATCACCGTTCCCATCGGCCGGAGAACGAACCTGGAGGCATTCTATCTGCTGGGCGATTTCGGCGTCCGCGTCAGCGGCACGGAAAAGACGATCATCTCTCCCGTACGCGAACTCGGTTTCTCCGATATCACGCAGCAGGGACTTCCGTTTTATACGGGCAATATCGTATATCGGTTCAGAATATCGGCAGACGACGGGCGCTTCACCGTGCGGGTACCCAGATACCGCGGCGGTCTAGTGAAGGTATTTGTGGACGGAGAGGACGCGGGCAATATTGCGTTCTCGCCCTACCGGCTGGATGTGACGACCGAACCGGGCGAACATGAGGTGGCCGTGCGTCTGTACGGTACGAGGCAGAACGGATTTGCGCAGCTTCATCATACCCCGGGCGTATACTTCTATCAGAGCCCAAATTCGTGGAGAAGCGCGGGCGATCTGTGGTGTTATGAGTATCAGCTGAAGCCGGCCGGCATCCTGAAATCGCCGGAAATCTACGGTGCGCAGGTTCTGACGGGAAGCAGCGGCGTCAAGAGCGGCGCGGTTATGCATGAGCATATGACCGATCTGAGCTGAGGCGATGAATCAATCGAATGAATACGAAAGCTCCTCCCGGGCGTCATGCCTGAGAGGAGCTTTTCTGCATATATAGGTTATTTGTCGGCAGCGACGATGTTGGTAAAGCCGGTATTCGAACGGGTCAGGAAGAAATCGGTTGTCGCGATGTCGGAGGAGGATTCAAGGCCGCGCATGCCGCCGAAGCCGCCGCCAAAACCGCCGCGCATATCGCCCATGGCGCCGAAGGAGTCAAATCGGCTGATATCGAGATCGCCGAAATGCTCCTTGATCTGTTCTTCGGTCAGAAGATCAGTCAGAGAGAAGCCGGTCAGCAGCTTGTTAAGGTCCGCGCCGGAAAGAAGCTCATCAAGATCCGCATCCTTCAGAAGCTCGTTGAGGTCCAGAGATGCGAGCGCCTCGGCATACGCTGCCCGGTTGTCCGTCATGCCGTTCATGCCGGGCATTACTTGCTGTCCGGGGTTCATGCCGCCCTCGGGCATCATGGGCATTTCGCCGCCCTGACCGGGCGCCATCATACCGCCGCGCTGCTGGGCATTGCCCTCGCCGTGCTGCATCCGGGTGCCGGGGGTGTAGGCGGTAATGCTGGTGTACAGGCCGTCCTGCTGCTCGCCCTGGATCTCGCCGCCCAGGTAGACATGGTAGGTCTCGCCCTCCTTCAAGTCGGGGGTAG
>JAFQQU010000123.1 GCA_017410445.1 Clostridia bacterium
CGCATTTTCGCCCGGAAAATCGTGAGATTTTCAGAAAATGCCTCTCTGAGGGGTGGCAGTGGCGGGGAACCGCAGTGCCCCGTCCGCAAGCGTTGACCATGTCAACGCGTCAAGCCCTTCCGGAATCGTTTGCTTCCGGAAGGGCGTTTCTGCTGCGCGGGGCGATCAGACGAGGGACTTAACGGTGTAGCCCGCTTCGGTGACGGCGGCGGTCAGCTGCTTGTCGGTGACGTCGCCGGTGATGGTGATGTCGACGGTCTTGGTGGCAACATTGGCCTCGGCCTTGACGCCTTCGATGGCGTTCAGCGCCTTTTCGACGCGCGCCTTGCAGCGGACGCACATCATGCCTTCTACGAACATGGTCTTCATCATTTGAAATACACTCCTTTTCGGCCGTACGCCGGACATATGCCCGTGCACTCTTCGGATGGCTTCATTATATCGCGCGGGCGGGCAGAATGTCAAGATTGAGCGGGCGGAGAATTCTTTTATGCATGACTTGTCTGTACGTTCTGTTTATGTTAGAATACAGGAAGATATTGCTTGAATGAAGATGGAGAGTGGACGGCTATGCGCAGAATCGGCATCGGCATCATCGGCTGGGGATTCATGGGAAAAACGCACACCCATGCAATCAGGAGCATTCCGCTGTTTTACCCGGGCATTGATTTTCAGCCCGAGCTGGTCGGCGTGTGCTCGAGAACTATGAGCAAGGCGGAGGAGGCCAGGGAGCTGTTCGGCTTCCGGTTTGCCACGGGCGATTACCGCAAGCTTCTCGCCTGCGAGGACATCGATGTTGTCAGCATCTGCACGCCCAACGGCCAGCATGAACAGATGGCCATCGACGCGCTGAAGGCCGGAAAACATGTATATATCGATAAGCCCCTGTCGACCGACGGAGAATCCGCCCTGCGCATTCTTGCGGCGGCGGAAAACGCGCCCGGCAAGGCGCAGGTCGTGCTCAACAACCGCTTCCTGACCTCCACCATGCGCGCAAAGCAGCTGGTTGAGGAGGGGAAAATCGGCGAGGTGCTCAGCTTTACCTGCCGGTATCTGCATTCGGGCTCGATTGATCCCGACCGGCCGATGGGCTGGAAGCAGGGCATGGAGGGCGGCGTGCTGCTGGACCTCGGTTCGCACGCGCTGGATCTGGTGACATGGCTGATCGGCATGCCGAAGGACGTGTTCTGCGCGATGAACACCGTTTACGACAAGCGGCCCACGCGCGAGGGCGGAATCTGCAATGAGATCTCCGAGGATCACGCGCTGATGATGCTCAGAATGAAGAACGGCGCGCTGGGCACGGTTGAGGCCAGCAAGATCACCTCCGGAACGGCGGACGAAATGTATCTCGAGATCGCCGGAACCAAGGGCGCGATCCGCTGGAACCTGATGGAGCCCAACTGGCTGGAATATTACGACAACACTCAGCCCGAGGTCGCGCTGGGCGGCATGCGGGGCTTTACGAGGATCGAGTGCGTGGGCAGATATCCCGCGCCGGGCGGCGTATTCCTGCCGTCCAAAAACGCGATCGGCTGGGACCGCGGCCATATCCACTGCTATTACAGCTTCCTCGACTGCGTCGCGCACGGCAAGGAGCCGCATCCTTCCCTCTCTGAGGGCGCGCGCCTGCAGGTGATGATGGACAGGCTGGCTCAGTCCGCCCGGGAGGGACGCTGGGTCGCCCTTGACTGACGAAGATTATTTAAATTGGCGGGATTTTTATGTTGGAGAGATATCTGGATCAGCTTCTATTTGAAATGAAGGATGCGTCTATATTCGAGCTGGCGCCCTCGGCGGAGGACAGGCCGGCATGGGAAGGTCTGCCCGACGACTGCCGCCGGCAGCTCATCCGGGAGGCCGAGCGCGTCATGGAGGAGCCGATTCCGGCGCTGTATGCGTCCGATTACATGCGGTTTCAGAAAAAGGGACACCGAAGCGCTTACAGCACTCCGTATTTCGCCCGCAGAAATATGCTGAACACGCTGGTTCTGGGTCAGGCGGCGCGCCCGGAAGAGCATGCGGACGCGCGGATTGCCGATCTGATCTGGGCGATCTGCGAGGAATCCAGCTGGACCATTCCGGTCAATAATCCGCTCGCTCTGGGCGCAAATTCCCTGCCTTTGCCCGACATCTACGAGCCGCTGGTCGACGCGGCGGCGGCGGACACCGCGGCCGATCTGTGCATGACGGCGCATGTATTGGGCGAACGGCTCTACCGAATGACTCCGCAGCTGCTGCAGCGCATCGCCTACGAGCTGGACCGGCGCATCATAACGCCCTTCCTCGCGGCGCGGGACATGAAATGGATGTGCGGCTCGAACGCCTCCGCGGCGGTCTGTCTGCGCGGCGTCATGATCTCCTTCCTTTCCTTTGAGCAGGACGACCGCAGGCGCTGGCAGTGCATGCAGAAGGCATGGAGCATTCTGGACTGGCTGATTGAAAGCCTTCCGCAGGACGGAAGCATCCCCGGCGGCGTCACCGAATGGCTGGACACGGCCGGCCCGCTGATGGACTGCCTCGCCATGGTCCGCACGGCCACGCGCGGCAAGATCGATCTCAGGCGCGAGCTGCAGGTGCAGCTGATGTGCCATTATCCGGTGCTGTGCCATATCGCGCAGGGCTGGTTTGTCAACATGGGCGCGCAGACGATGAAGCCGGAGCTGTCCGGCCCGGCGATGTACCGCATCGGCGTGGAAGCGCGCGATTCTGCGCTGCGTGATCTGGGCGCATTCCTTCTGAAAACGCAGGGCGAGGGCCCGAAGGAAGAGCTGCTGCTCCACCGCTGCCAGAATGCGCAGCTCCGGGCGCGGCTGGAAAAGGATATGGAGAAGGCGCAGCCGCCCTTCCGTATGCACGGCTATGTGAACGCGCAGGAGCTGATGTTCTCCCGCATGCAGGAGGACAGCGAGCACGGCCTGGCGATTGCCGTTCACGGCGGAAACAACGGGCAGATCGGCGGCCATGAGGATGTGGGCGATCTGATTGTGTTTGCGCACGGCCAGCCGGTGCTGGTGGACGCGGGCTGCTTCCCGATGACCTCCATGCATTCGCTGCCGGTGATCGGCGTATACGAGCAGGAGAGCGGCGCGAACCGGCGCGCGGAGGACGTCACCTTCCATCTGAGCGACGAATACGACATGCTGACGATGAATCTGACAGAGCTCTATCCGCGGGATGCGCATATCATGTCCTGGCAGCGCACCGCCGTGTTCAACCGCGACGACGGAACGGCGCAGCTGATCGACGTGTTCGATCTCAATTCCTTCGAAACGATCCGCTTTAACTTCATGACGCCTTGCAAGCCGGTGCTGGGCGAGCGGTTTGCTCAGCTGGGCCCGGTCAGAATCCGCTGGGAAGAGGGCCTGACCGCTTCCTGCGAAACGCTTGAGCTGAGCGACGAGCCGTGGAAAAAGCTCTGGAACGGCGCGCTCTACCGCCTGACGCTGACCACCGACGAACCGGTGAACGGCGGCGAATACACCTTCACCCTGAACGCCCTGAGAACCTTCGGATAAGCCGGAGGGACTCATCCGGATCATGAAAACGGGAGCTGTCTCCAAAAAGAGGCGGCTCCTTTTTGCACGCCGGAGGCGGGGAATTTGCTTCGGCGGCGCCCGCCCGGAAATCCGCATTGACACGGAGAAAGAATGTATGCTATAATTCGCGCAGGCGGGAGGACCGCCGCAATGAAGTATTTTCCGAAAGGAGATGGGTTTGATGACTGCTTTCGATATGGTGATGGAGAGCTAAAATCAAATAGGGCAGCGCGAACAGGGGCCGCTGTGCCGCCTTCCTGCGGGGAGGACGGTCTTTTGGAGTGTGCCGTTTGCCTGCCGTCCGAGTAACCTTTCGTTAGACTGTTTACGGATTTGCGCCGATGGAGAACAGCCGATGAACGGCTGCTTTCTTTCGGCGTATTTTTATTTGCTTTCCGCCTCCGTCATCAGATCATAGCCGTCTGCAGGCAGGGATTTTTCCCGGTTGACCGACAACAACATCTAACAGGAGGCAAATGAAATGCAGTTTGATCTGACCGATTACGGTTTTTCCCGGATGAGAGACGTTTTTATCCCTTCCGCCTGTACGCTGGCCCGTGTCACGCAGGTGCAGCGAGAGCGCTACGCCGTCGTGTGCGAATTCGGCGAGAGCTGGGCGCGGCTTAAGAAGAGCGCGTTTCAGCAGGAGTTTTCCGTCTATCCGACGGTGGGCGATTTTGTGTTTCTTCATTATAATCCGTCCGGCGACAGCATGATCACGCAGGTGCTCGAAAGGCGTTCCTTCTTCGAGCGCAGCGACGGCTGGTCCGCCCGGGGCCGTCAGGCGGTCGCCGCGAATTTCGATTATGTGTTCATCGTCACCTCGATGAACGACGAATACCGCACCCGCCGCCTCGAGCGGTATCTCTCGCAGGCGAGGGTGAGCGGCGCGCAGCCGGTGGTCGTGCTGACCAAGAAGGATATCGGAAGCGCCGATGCGTTTCTATATGCCGTGCAGGCGTCGGGCGACGTTCCGGTGCATGCGGTGAGCGCGAGAACGGGCGAGGGGCTGGATGAGCTGGCCGGATATCTTCAGAAGGGCGTGACGATTGTCCTGATGGGCTCCTCGGGCGTCGGCAAATCGACGCTTGTGAACGCGCTGGCCGGCGAGGAGATCATGGCGACCGGAGAAATCCGCGAGGACGACGACAAGGGCCGCCATACCACGACGCACCGGCAGATGCTCATGATGCCTTGCGGAACGACCGTCATCGACACGCCCGGCATGCGCGAGCTGGGCCTGTGGGACAGCTTGGAGGGCGTGCGCGATACCTTTGAGGATATCGAAGCGCTGGCGGAGGGCTGTCGCTTCCGAGATTGTACCCATACCCGCGAGCCGGGCTGCGCCATCCGCACGGCGCTGGGCTCGGGCGAGCTGGACCCGGGCCGGGTGAAGAGCTGGCTGGAGCTGCGCAATGAGGCCGATGCAACCGCCCGCCGCGCGCAGAAGCAGGCCAAAATGAAGCAGATCGCCCAGTTCAGCCGGGCGATGAAGAAGAGATAAGGAGATGGACTCCGGCTGAGACAGAGCCGGAATCTGCCTCCCAAAAGAAAGATCCCCCGGAGCTTCCGCCAAGATGCGCGGCGGCTCCGGGGGATTTTTACGGTGTTCGATCAGGATCAATGTCTGCTCAGGGTATAGGTATAGTCCGGGTGTCCCTTCAGCGTGCGGGTGACGATCAGGGTGTCGTCGTCCGGCACGTACAGGCTCAGGTCGCCGCGGCGCAGCACCTCGCTCTTCAGGCGCTGATGGTTGATCTCCCGGATGTGACCGAGCAGATCAAGATCCTCTCTGCCCCACGGATAGGTGGCGCGGCAGAACGGGTCGTCTTCGCCCTGCTGGCCGGCCTCGTCGCCGTAGTAGATGCACGGCATGCCGGGCAGGGAGCAGACGAATTCCCAGGCCTTGATATAGCGCAGGCGGCCCAGCGCATATTCCGAGGGAGAGAGCGGGCGGTGCTCGCGGGCTTCCTTCGGACGGTTTTCCGGGGTTGCGCCGGAGAGGCGGTTGATGATGCGCGCCTTGTCATGGCTTCCCAGAAGGTTCATAAGAGCCATGTAGAAGGGCTCGGGATAATTCTCAAACAGGCTGTCCAGCCGGCGCTTGAGCTGCGGCGCGGTGATCTTTCCGATGAGGAAGTCGATCACGCCTTCGCGCAGCGGATAGTTCATGACGCTGTCCAGCGTATCGCCCAGGCAGTAGGAGCGGACCTCGCCGTACGCCTCTTTGTGGGAAGCGTCCTCCCAGACCTCGCCCAGCACGCAGCAGTCGGGGCTTGCGGCCTTGGCGGACTTTCTGAGAATGCGCAGGAAGTCCATCGGCAGCTCGTCGGCGACGTCCAGCCGCCAGCCGGATGCGCCCTTGTTCAGCCACTTCGGAACGATCGCCTTGTCGCCGGTGAGGATGTAGTCGATATAGGTCGGCTCCATCTCGTTGACGTTGGGGAGGGTCTTGAAGCCCCACCAGCAATCATATTTATCCGGCCACTTTTCAAAACTGAACCACTTGAAATAGGGCGACCGCTTGGAGCGGTATGCGCCGCCCGGGCCGTAGTTGCCGTTTTTGTTGAAGTATTTGCTGTCGCTGCCGGTATGGGAGAACACGCCGTCGAGCATGATGCGGATGCCCAGCTTCTCGGCCTTTTTGCACAGGCGGGTGAAATCCTTTTCCGTGCCGTAGGAGGGGTCGATCTGGTTGTAGTCGCCGGTGTTGTATTTGTGGTTGGACGGGGATTTGAAGATGGGATTGAAGTAAATCACCGTCACGCCCAGTTCCTTAAGATAAGGAAGCTTGGCTTCCACGCCTTCCAGATTGCCGCCGAAGAAGTCGTCCGCGGTGTTGTCGCCCGTGGCGACCAGCACGCGGTTGGACGGCGGCTCGTGCCAGTCCTCATGCATCCAGCCCTGCGGCGGCTGTTTTACGTTCACGCCGTAGAACCGGTCGCACATGATCTGATACATGATGCCGTCCTTCATCCACTCGGGCGTCCTGTATTCGGGATCGTATACAGTCAGCTGATAGCTCGGCGGCTGCGTCGCATACATGGCGCCGACGCCGCCCATCTGGTCGTATGCGTTTCCGTAATAGAAGGTGCATCCGTCCATCTCAACGATGAAGTAATACCACAGAAGGCCTGCCTTGTCCGGAAGCGTCAGGGCATATTCGAAAAGACCGTCTCCTTTGGGGGAGGCGGTCATTTCGTGACGCTGCTCGGCATCCGCCCACCAGAGCCTCAATATGACCCGGTCAGGCGTACCGCGCCGGACGCGCAGGCGAAGGGTAACAACCTCTCCGGCTTTGCGCGCGCCCAGCGGCAGACGGTATTCGGGGTTTCTTGAATCGTGATACAGCACTTACAGCTCCAGCGGATTGAGATGCCAGATCTGCTCGTTGTACTCGGCAATGGTGCGGTCGCTGGCGAAGATGCCCGACTTCGCCGTGTTGATAACCGCCTTGCGCAGCCACAGATCATGACGCTTCTCGTAATCCTCGCCCAGCTGATACTGAGCGGAGATGTAGCTGGGCAGATCCTTCAGTACGAAGTACGGATCGGCCATTCCGCCGCCATCGCCGAACAGCAGAGCATGGTAAAGCTCCTGGAACATATGGGGGTTGTCGGGGGACAGGGTGCCGTCGATCAGCTGCTCGAGCACACGGCGGACTTCCGGCATGGTCTCGTAGATGCCGCTGGAACGGTAGGAGCCGTAGGAGGCGTCTACCTCGTCGGCGGACATGCCGAAGATATAGATATTCTCCGGACCGACCTGCTGGAAGATCTCGACGTTCGCGCCGTCCATCGTGCCGATGGTGACTGCGCCGTTCATCATGAACTTCATGTTGCCGGTGCCGCTGGCTTCCTTGCCGGCGGTGGAGAGCTGCTCGGATACGTCGGCGGCCGGGATCAGGGTCTCCGCAGCGGATACGCAGTAGTTCTGCAGGAAGACGATCTTGATCATCTGGCTGGCGCGCGGATGACGGGCTACCAGTTCCTTGACGGAGTTGATCAGCTTGATGATCAGCTTCGCGCGGTAGTAGCCGGCGGACGCCTTGGCGCCGAAGATGTACGTGCGCGGGGCCACGGTGTAGTTGGGGTTGTCCACGATGCGGTTGTACAGCACCAGAACGCCCAGAATGTTCATCAGCTGACGCTTGTACTCATGCAGACGCTTGGCCTGAACGTCGATGATGGTGTTCGGGTCGATCGCCTCGCCCTGATTGCGGGTGATGAACTCGGCCAGGCGCAGCTTGTTGCTGTACTTGACCTTGGCGAACTCGTCGCGGAAGGCGGCGTCGTCGGCAAAGGGCAGCAGCTTTTCAAGATCCTGCGGATTCTTGCGCCAGCTGTCGCCGATCGCCTCGTTCAGCAGGTTGGCCAGCGCCGGGTTGGCCTGCATGAGCCAGCGGCGATGGGTGATGCCGTTGGTGATGCCCAGGAACTTCTGAGGATCCAGCGAGCAGTAATCCTTGAAGGTCTGCTTGCGCAGAATGTCGGAGTGAATCTGGGAAACGCCGTTGGTGGTGGAGGTCATGGCGACGCACAGATTGGCCATGTGAACCTGGTCATAAGCCAGGATGGCCATGCGGCCGATGCGCTCCCACTGACCCGGGAAGGCGTCGAACAGCGCGGCGCAGAGGCGGCGGTTCATCTCTTCGAGGATCATGTAGATGCGCGGGAGCAGCGTGCGCATCATGTGCTGCGGCCAGCGCTCCAGGGCTTCCTGCAGAACGGTGTGGTTGGTGTAGTTGAAGCAGCGGCGGGTGATGTCCTCGGCTTCGTCCCAGCCCAGACCCTTCTCGTCCATCAGGATGCGCATGAGCTCGGGGATCGCCAGAGACGGATGCGTATCGTTGACATGGAAGACCAGCTTGTCCGGCAGCATGTGCCAGTTGGGGCCGTAGGTCTTCTCGAAGTCGTTCAGAGCATACTGAACGGACGCGGAGGAGAGGAAGTACTGCTGCTTCAGGCGCAGCTCCTTGCCTTCCTTATGATTGTCCTCGGGATAGAGAACCTTGGAAATGGCCTCGACCAGCTCCTTGTCCTCGGTCGCCGCGACATACTGACCGCGGTTGAACTCCTGCATGTCGATGGGAGTGATGGAGCGGGCGGACCAGGTGCGCAGCATGTTGACCATGTTGCTGTCGTAGCCCAGCACCGGCATGTCGTAGGGTACGGCCTGAACGGCGTTGTAGTTCATCAGGCGGAACTTGATGCGGCCGTCCTCGACATATTCCTCAACGTAGCCGTTGAAGCGGACTTCAACTGCCTGATCGGCGCGGCAGATCTCCCAGGAGTTGCCGTTCTTCAGCCAGTTGTCGGGCAGCTCGACCTGGAAGCCGTCGACGATGCGCTGACGGAACAGACCCAGTTCGTAGCGGATGGTGCAGCCCATTGCGGGGAGCTTCAGGGCAGACAGGGAATCCAGGAAGCAGGCAGCCAGACGGCCGAGACCGCCGTTGCCCAGGCCCGGCTCGGGCTCGCGCTCGAAGATGCGGCTCTTCTCGATGCCCAGTTCATCCAGCGCTTCCATGTAGGCGTTCTCATTGACGAGCGTGACCATGTTGTTGTGCATGGCGCGGCCCACCAGGAACTCAGCGGACAAATAATAAAGCTTCTTGGCCTGCTGGCGCTTGCGCTCGCCGCGGGACGCGGTGCGGCGCTTCATGACCTCGTCGCGGACGGTCAGGGCGACCGCCTGATAGATCTGATCATCGGTAGCGTCAGAGGTTTCGCAGCCAAAATGTCTCTGGAGCTTGGATACGATGGATTCTTTGATTTGATCTTTGGTCAGACGTTCCACTATCATGGGAAGTTTGGCCTCCTTTCTCGAACCTAACTATTTTAACACTTGAATCAATGTAAGGCAAGGGAATTCTTGTCAAATTCGTATTACAAGGCCCCCTTTTCGCGAAGTAACTTTAAATTTTACATTGCGACCATCAAAATGATTGACATATATAACAGAAAGTGCTATGATCACATGTGACCTAATTAGCAACTTTGGAGGAATGAACAATGAAGAAACTGCTTGCTCTCGTTCTGGCTGTTGTTATGATGATGGGCTTCGCGTCCGTCGCTTTTGCTGAGACCGATTCCCTTCAGGCCGTGCAGGACGCCGGCGTGCTCAAGGTTGGCGTCGAGGCGACCTTCGCTCCCCTGACCTTCAAGGACGCCGACGGCAATATCGTCGGCTACGAAATCGACCTGATGAACGCCGTCGCCGAGAAGCTGGGCGTTCAGATTGAGCTGGTTGAGATCGCCTGGGCCGACATCGAGACCGCGCTGAACGACGGCACCGTCGACTGCGTATGGTCCGGTCTGGCCATCACCGAGGAGCGCGCCGCGGTCATGACCCTGAGCGACGCTTACCTGGCCAACACCACTTCCCTGATGGTCGCCGAAGGCGTTGCCTCCCTCGAGGATCTGGCCGGCAAGACCATCGCCATCCAGGCCGGTTCTTCCATGGAAGAGCTGCTGTGCGAGCCGGAGTTCTCTGATTTCGCCGCCTCCGTTACCGTTATCGGCATGGACACCTATGAAGACGCTTTCACCGCTCTGCTGAACGAGGCTTCCACCGAAGCCATCCCCAGCGCCGACGACGCCATGGTTCCTGTTGACGCCGTTCTGATCTCCGGCCTGGTTGCCAGCTACAACATCACCTCCAACGAGGCTTTCGCCGGCTACACCGTCATCGAGAACCTGTCCGAGGATCCCATCGGCATCGGCTTTGCCAAGGGCAACTACAAGCTGTGCGGCGCTGTTGAAGAGGCTCTGTACGCTCTCGCTCAGGATGGTACTCTGGCCGCCATCACCACCGAGTGGTTCGGCTCCGACATCTCCCTGATCGGCAAGTAATTCCCGCTTGATCCGCCTGCCGCCTTCCGGAGCCGGGAAATGCGCGGGGTTCATTCAGGGATCTCCCTTTTCCGGGCAACCGCATCCGGCGCAGACATGAACAATCCCAATAACGAATTTGGAGGATGGAACCATGAAAAAGCTGCTCGCTCTGGTACTGGCTGTCGTTATGATGATGGGCGTCGCGTCCGTCGCTTTCGCTGAAGAGACCAATTCCCTCGACGCCGTCAAGGCCGCCGGCGTTCTGAAGGTTGGCGTTGACGCCGCCTTCGCTCCCATGACCTTCAAGGATGAGACCGGCGCTTACGTCGGCTACGACATCGAGCTGGCCACCGCCGTTGCCGCGAAGCTGGGCGTTGCCGTTGAGTTCGTAGAGGTTGACTGGGCCAATCTGACTGCCGCTCTGGCGGACGGCACCGTTGACTGCGTATGGTCCGGTATGTCCATCAACGACGAGCGCAAGGCCGCGATGACCATTTCCACCGCTTACCTCGCTTCCAACACCACCCTGCTGGTTCACAAGGACGTCGCCGGCTTCATCGACGACCTGGCCGGTAAGGTTGTTGCTGTTCAGGGCGGTTCCTTCGCCGAGACCATCCTGACCACCGACTATGCCCACCTGTTCGCTGCTGAGGACATCGTGAAGGTTGCCGATTCCGACGCCGGTATCGCTGCCGTCATCGCTCAGGCTGAAATCGACGCCGCTGCCGCCGCCGCCAAGGACGAGGGCAAGCCCGTTGAGGAGAACACCGCTGACGTCATGCTGGCTCAGGCCGTCATGCTGGACAGCACCTACGCCGACTATCAGATCGCTACCAACGAAGCCCTGGCCGACTTCATCACCATCGAAGAGCTGTACGCCGACCTGTTCGGCATCGGCTTCGCGAAGGGCGACTATCTGCTGTGCGGCGCCGTTGAAGAGGCTCTGTACGAGATGGCTCAGGACGGCTCCCTGGCCGAGATCACCATCAAGTGGTTCGGCGAGAACGTCTCCCTGATCGGCTAATCATTCTTCCGATTGCAAGGAGCGCATTACATCGCGTAATGCGCTCCTTTTTATGTGCCCGGGGAGGGCGGATGCGGAAGCCGCGGAATGATCACCGTGATCTCCACGCCGTCCGCCCGGTCTATAACCCGGCTGGTCACGCCGACGCCCGAGGACTGCAGCGAGCGCACGGTGTTCATCATGGCGTTGACGAACATCCGGTGATCCCGGTATACGCCGCGCACCGTCTGTCCGGAGGAGGCGCGGCTTCTGATCATCCGCTCGATCAGCTGCTCGAGGGCGCGGACGTTCAGCTGCATGCGGACGGCTTTCTCCGCCGCGTCCAGCTGCTCTGCTTCGCTGCTCAGGCGCAGTAGGGCGCGCGCATGCCGCTCGGTGAGCCCGCCGCCGGAGACCGTTGCCCGCACCGAATCGGGGAGCTTTAAGAGCCTCAGGCGGTTTGCGATGGCGGACGGGCTTCTGCTCAGCCTTGCGCCCAGTTCGTCGCGGGTGAGCCCGTGCTCGGTCAGAAGGGCCTGATAAGCCTCTGCTTCCTCGAAAAAGCTCAGATTCTCCCGCTGCAGGTTCTCGACCAGCGCGATGAGCGCGGATTCCCTGCTGCCCGCCGTGAGAATGACCGCCTCGGTCTCTTCCTCGCCCAGCAGCCGGAGTGCGCGCAGCCGCCGTTCTCCGGCGACCAGCTCGTATTTGTCAGGAGCTGTCCGGCGCACGATCAGGGGCGACAGCAGGCCGTAGCGGCGGATGGAATCGGCCAGCTCGGAAATGGATTTTTCAGAAAAGATGCGTCTGGGCTGAGCGGGATTGGGCGATATGCCGGACAGCCGGATCCGCGTCAGCTGCCTCCCTCCGCGCGCCCGCCGGACGAATAAGTGCTCTGTTTTCTCTGCCACCGGCCTGTCCTCCCGTCTCTGCTTTCTTCTGAATCCATTATATTCGGCGGGGCGGGAATATTGCGCGGTCGACCGGAATTTCACTTTGTAACCTTTTGTGTACCGTCAATGTCTTGAAACATCTGTAAAAACATGCTATGATGAAGACATCCGTTGATTTTTGGAGAAGCCGGAGGAATGGTCGGGTTTTCTGCCAAACGGGCCCGCGGGCTATGAAGCGCATAGGATGGAATGTGTGCGGAGCTGCCGGAAAGGCGGCTGCCATGACTGCGGTCAGAGAAAAATGACATCACGGGAAATTTCCGGGAGGATATTTTGAAATGAAAGTTGCACTGGGTTCGGATCATGTCGGTTTTGAGATGAAGAAGGTAGTACGCGCTCATCTGGAAGCGAAGGGCTATGAGTGTGTGGATTATGGCAGCAATTCGCCGGATCGCTGTGATTATCCGGTATACGGCGAGCGCGTGGGCCGCGCGGTTGCGGGCGGCGAGTGCGAGCTGGGCGTATTGATCTGCGGAACCGGCATCGGCATTTCTCTGGCGGCCAACCGGGTGCCCGGCATCCGTGCGGCGGTCTGTTCCGAGCCCTATTCGGCGCAGATGACCCGTCAGCATAACAATGCGAATATCATCGCTTTCGGCGCGCGCGTCGTCGGCGAGGGAACCGCGCTGAGCATCGTCGACGCTTTTTTCGGCGCAGAGTTTGAGGGCGGCCGTCATGCCGAGCGCGTGGCGCTGCTGGAGGCCATCGAGCGGAACTGAGAAAGGAGCAGCGGCATGAGTCATGTCATCGTATTTCAGGGAGACTCCATAACGGACGGCAACCGCACAAAGGATACCAGAAACTTCTGGGATCTGAACCACTACCTGGGACATGGTTACGCGCAGATGGTCGCGGCCCGGCTGGGTGTGGACTATCCGGACAGGGATTTCAAGGTACATAACCGCGGCGTAAGCGGAAACCGGATTCTCGATATGTATGCCCGCTGGCGCGAGGACGCCATCTGCCTGCTGCCGGACACCATCAGCATTCTGATCGGCGTGAACGACTGCGGCGCGGAGATCAACAACAATTCCGGCTCCCGCGCGGACAAATACGAGAAGATCTACCGCATGATGCTGGACGAGACGAAAACCGCTCTGCCCGGCGTCAAGCTGGTTCTGATGGAGCCGTTCATCCTGCCGGTCGGCTCGATCGGGGAGAAGTTTGACAAGTGGCAGGAGCTGATCATGCCCATTCAGGCGGTGCTTCCGAAGATCGCTGAGGATTACGACGCGGCGTATGTGCCGCTTCAGAAGAAGTTCAGCGCCCTGTGCGAGAAGCGCGAGGCGAGCTACTGGCTGTGGGACGGCGTCCATCCGACGGCGGCGGGCCATGAGGTCATCGCGCGGCAGTGGGTGAAGGCGTATGCCACGCTGAACGTCATCTGACGGAACATTCCCCCAAAATGTATAATAAACGCCCTTCTGTGCGGCTAGACGCTGTGCAGAAGGGCGTTTTTGTATGCTCGGGCGGATTACAGGCCGGTGACGTCGTATGCGGCGCTGCTTTCGAAGAATCCGGTATTGATGTACAGGATGCAGAAGTCCTGAGCAAAGGTGAACATGTAAACGGCGGTGCCGTCCTCAAGGCTCCATCGGATGAGGCTGGCCGGATCAATCTCCGGACGCGGACCGAAATGATCGGTCATGGCGAAAAGTTCTTCCGCATCCGCGCTCTCCGGCTGGCCGTATACGCTGGACAGGGCGCCGGAGAGGTAGGTGAAATCGGATGACTGGTGATCGGATTCAAATCCTCCGTAAACAGCTGCCTGCAGCGCGCTGCCGCAGTAGATGTATCCGATTTCGGCAGTGTAGCGGCTGACGGCAACATCCGAAAAACAGATCTGGCTATATGCTGCGCTCAGGTCCTCGGAGAAGTCCGCTTCGCGGCCTTCGGCTGCGGCGACCTCATCGGGCGTCATGCCCCAGTGGACGCCGTTTCTGAAGGAGAAGGCGGTATCGTCGGCTGCGGGGGCGGCAGTGGGGACGGCAGTGGGGACGGCTGTGGGCTCGGCAGTAGGGAGTGCGGTGACTACGGGCTCTGCGGTGGGCTCTGCGGTGGTTTCGGGCTCTGCGGTGGGCGCTTCGGTGGTCCGGGACTGGTTCCGCGTGCTCTGCTTTCCGGCATTGCCCTTGGGAATGGGGAGCGCGGCAGCCGAAGCGACGGCAGTGACGCTCATCAGCAGAACTAGCAGACAGGCAAGAAACTTCTTCATGCGATACGCCTCCTGAAATGATTGATTGATTGATGATAAGAACATTATAGCACATGAAGCAATCCGGGACAATACAAATTCGGAGGAGTGAAGGCCCGGAAGACAGAAAAATCCCCTCCCGCCGGGTGAGACGGGAGGGGACATGTGCTGATGAACTGATTACTCAGCCTTCTTGGAGCCGGACTTGTTCAGCAGGGTGATGGTCAGAACGAGAACGGCGGTAACAATGAAGATGCCGATCATGCCCTTGCCAAGGATGGGCAGAGTCTGAACGAACTTGTCAGGAGAAAAGCTAAACATATCTGTCACCTCATTACATGAAGAAGTTCAGAATCAGGCCGCCGGCGATAACCGAGGCGATCTGACCGGATACGTTGACGCCGATGGAGTGCATGAGCAGGAAGTTCTGAGGATCTTCCTTCAGGCCCATCTTGTGTACGACGCGGGCCGACATCGGGAACGCGGAGATGCCCGCAGCGCCGATCATCGGGTTGATCTTGGTCTTGGAGAACAGGTTCAGGAGCTTGGCAAACAGAACGCCGCCCGCGGTATCGAAGATGAAGGCGAACAGGCCCAGGCACAGAATCAGAATGGTATCGAGCTTGAGGAAGTCGGCAGCCTGCATCTTGAAGGCGATGGTGATGCCCAGGAAGATGGTGATCAGGTTGGCCAGAACGTTCTGAGCGGTCTCGGACAGGGAGTTCAGAACGCCGCACTCACGGAGCAGATTGCCGAACATCAGGAAGCCGACCAGCGCGACAGAAGTCGGAGCGATCAGGCCGACGACGACGGTGGTGATGATCGGGAACAGGATGCGGGTGGTCTTGGTGATGTTCTTCTGCTCGTAGGGCATGCGGATCAGGCGCTCTTCCTTGGTGGTGAGGGCCTTGATGACCGGCGGCTGTACGATCGGAACCAGAGCCATGTAGGAGTAAGCGGCGACCATGATCGCGCCCAGATACTTCGAATTCAGCGTGTTGGCGACGAAGATGGCGGTGGGGCCGTCCGCAGCGCCGATGATGCCGATGGAGGCGGCGTCATGCAGATCGAAGCCGAACAGGGCGGCCAGGCTCATGGTCATGAAGATGCCGAACTGAGCGGCAGCACCGAAGAGCATGAGCTTGGGGTTGGTCAGCAGGGGGCCGAAGTCGATCATCGCGCCGATGCCGATGAACAGAAGCAGCGGGAACAGCTCGTTGGCGATACCGGCGTTGAACAGTACCTCCAGCGTTTCGATTGCGCCGGAGTTGGGCAGGTTGACCAGGATGGCGCCCAGACCCATGGGCAGCAGAAGGGTGGGCTCCATTTCCTTCTTGATCGCCAGGTAGATCAGTACGCCGCCGATGATCCACATGATGATGATTTTGGGATCTGAGCCGATGTTGAGTACGTTGCCGAACAGTTCGTTAAAGAAAGACATGATGATGTCTCCTCCTTATATTTGGGTGAGCATGCCTGTATAAAAAAGAAAAGACCTTTATTGTGAGCCGATCTGTCACAATAAAAGTCTCGCCGCAGAATGTACATATGGTTCATTCTGTAAATGCCGCGGGCGCGGAAAGAGAGATCCGGGCCGGGATTGACGACGGCATTCAGGCATCTTCCGATGCAGGCTACTCCCCTTTATCTTCCAATATAATATCAGAGGATTTTGTTTCGGTCAACAGAATTTTGGTTTATTTACGCCATCTTTCGATCGTGATTGCGCGGACTGCGCGTCCTGTGATAGAATGAGTGTATGCGGATATGGAGGATGCTGAGATGAACATGAAGAAATGCGGAAATTGGATAAAGAGAAACATCGGTCAGATTGTGATGCTCGTTTTCTATATGGCGATGGGTTTCGGATGCGGTATGATTGCCGCGCAGGCGACGGATGCAGCCGGCGGAGGCTTCGTTCAGATGCTTCTGCTGCTTTTTGCAGGCGTGTACCTGTCAATGCTGATTCATATCATCCTGCACGAGGCGGGACACATGGTCTTCGGCCTCATGACCGGATATAAGTTCGTCTCCTTCCGCATCGGTTCCTTTGTCCTTCAGAGGACGCGGGAAGGGAAGTATACCTTCGGCCATTCTCCGCTGTCGGGCGCGGCGGGGCAGTGCCTGATGAGCCCGCCGGAGCTGAAGAACGGGAAGATACCGTTCGCATTGTATAATCTGGGCGGCGTGATCATGAACGGGGTGGTTTCGCTGATCGCTCTGGCGGCGGCGACGGCCTGTGAAGCTCCCGCGGCGGCAGCGCTTCTTAAGATTTGCGCTTTGGTCGGCCTGATTCTGGGCGCAATGAACGGGATTCCCCTGCGGCTGGGCGCGGCGGACAACGACGGATACAACATCCTCTCCATGAAGAAGAGCGATGCGGCGATCCGCAGCCTGTGGGTACAGCTGAAGATTGCCGAGCAGAACGCATGGGGCGTGCGGCTGAAGGATATGCCGGAGGAGTGGTTTGCTATGCCTCCGCGCACTGAGATGAAGAACAGCCTGTGTGCGGCGCTCGCCGTGTTTCATTGCTCGCGGCTGATGGACGAATTGAAATTCGGCGAGGCCAGAACCGCTATGAAGAATGTGCTCCGGATGAAGCACGGCATGGTCGGCCTGCACGCCGCGTCCATGAAGATCGACATGGTATGCTGTGCGCTGATGGTGGGTGAGAAAAAAGAGGCCGAGGGGATTCTGAACAACGTGCAGGTGAAGAAGATCATGAAGGCCATGAAGACCAATATCTGCGTATTGAGAACCCAGTATGCCGATGCGCTGCTCGGCGAAGGCGATGCGGACAAGGCGGAGAAAATCCTTGCGCAGTTTGAATCGATGGCGAAGACATGGCCTTCGGCGGCGGACGTTGAAGGAGAACGGGAAATCATCGCCTGCATACAGAAAAAGTTTTTCGCTTGATTTATGGCAGTTTCTGTTCTTTTCGCGGCGCATATCCGAAGCGGCGTTTATAGGCATGGCTTAAATGAAAGGCGTCGGTGAAGCCGAAGGTTTCGGCGACGTCAGAAAGGGTGAGGTCAGGCTCGGTCAGGAGGAGCTGACGCGCCATATCGAGCTTAAGATCGAGCTGATAGCGGTGAAGCGGCTGTCCGCAGGCGTTCTGAAAGAGATGGCGCAGGCGGCGCGCGGGAAGATTCATCTGTTCTGCCAGTTGATCGGCCGAGTAGTTGACGCCCGGATTATTCAGCAGGATGGAGCGCACTGCGCCTACCGGCCATTGATCCTGATGATGCTCGGCAGCCTGCGCCAGGTCGCACAGCAGCAGATCAATCAGGGCGGCGATGCGGATTGAACGCCGGGGATCCTTTGAATAAAACTCATTGATGATTTGCTGGAAGCCTCTGCGCAGATTGAGCGCGGAGGCTTTTGTCAGCGTCGGAATCTTCAGCTGCCCGGGAAGCGGCTGGCCGTCCTGCGGATGGGCGGAGATGTGCAGATACATGGTCCGGGTTCCGGGCGTGCAGGGCGTTTCGCCGTAATGGTGCTGCCCGGCTTCCAAAATCAGAACATCGCCCGGCTCCATCAGATAGCGCTGTCCGCTCTGGCAGATCTCCCATTCGCCCTCAATCAGAAAGACCAGATCATGCTCGTTCATCACCCGGTCTGGATGGAGATACGGATCCGGATAGTTGGAGAAATTGGCCGCGCTCAATCTGCGTCCGGCTCCGGGCTGCAGAAAACTGATCATAGAATGCACTTCCTTGTCAGATTATACATGCAAATCGACTTTTGTACATTGTAACCGATTCTATGGCGGTTTACAATAGAAACAAATCAGCAAGGAGGGAGAACGAACATGAAGAAGATCAATGTAGTGGTGTGCGGTATGCAGTTCGGCGCGTCGTTTGTGCCGATTTACCGGGATCATCCGGATGTGGCGAGCGTCGGCATCTGCGATATCAATCCGGAGAAGCTGAAGGCAGTGGCCGAAGCGCACGGCATCAAGCGGACGTATTCGAGCTTCGAGGACGTCCTGAAGGACGATTCTGTAGACGCGGTGCATCTGGTTACGCCGATTCCGCTTCACGAGGAGCAGACGGTGAAGGTGCTTGAAAGCGGCAAGCACTGCGCCTGCACCGTTCCCATGGCCATTACGCTGGACGGACTTCGCCGCATCACAGCCGCTCAGCGCGCTTCCGGCAAAAACTACATGATGATGGAGACGACCCTCTATACCCGCCAGTTCATGATGATTCAGGAAATGCTTGAAAAGGGCGAGCTGGGGCGGATTCAGTTCCTGCGCGGCTGCCATTATCAGGATATGGAAAACTGGCCCAGTTACTGGATGGGCCTTCCGCCCATGTTCTACGGCACGCACGCCATTGCGCCGATGATCGCGCTGTCCGGTTCGCGCATCGGGCGGGTCGTGTGCTTCGGCTCGGGCACGATGCGCGAGGAACTGCACGCGCAGTACGGCAACCCCTTCCCGATTGAGTCTGCGCTGTTTGCCTTCGACAACGGTCTGAAGGGCGAGGCCACGCGCTCGCTGTTCGAGACGGCGCGCGTGTATCTCGAGGGCGCGTATGTATACGGCAGCAAGGCGTCCGTCGAATGGGGCTTTGCGGATAATGACGACCCGATCATCACCCGTCTGGAGTCCAAGGAAAACCGCGGATTCGCCACTCCGCGCGAGACGGTCAAGGCGCCGGCATACTACAAAATGCTGCCTGAGTCCATCCGGAAATACACCGTTTCTTCCTCGGACTACGATGAGACCAATCCGCAGGAGTCGCTCACCAAGGGGGCGGCGGGCGGCCATCACGGCTCTCATCCGCATCTGGTGCATGAGTTCGTTCGCAGTATCGTCGAGGGCAGAAAGCCGTGCATCGACGAGGTGCTGGGCGCGAATATCACGGCGGCCGGCCTGTGCGCGCATCAGTCGGCGATGGAAGACGGAAAGGAAATTATCATTCCGACGTTTGACTAAGCAAAATACGAAAAAAGGCAGTCCGCGCGGAACGGGCTGCCTTTTGATGTATGAAGAAATCAGAACTCCGGCTCGTAGGGAGTGTACTTTCTTTCGCCCGCGGCGCGGCGGATGACGAGATTCTTATATTTTACGCGGGTGCAGAAGGCTTCGAAGCCCATCCGTCCGTGCGCCATGAGGTCGATGGGATCGGGATCGCGGATTTCGAGGGCGGTAACGCCGTCCACCGCGACAAACAGCCGGTTTCCGATATTGCCGACGGTTACATGATACACCTTGCCCGGCACGAAGTCGAGCAGCTTGGTGTTGACGACGAACTTGTACTCGGGTGATTTCTCAAAGCCCACATATCCCTCGTACCAGCCTTCAAGGCCCATGACATAGGCGACGCCGCGCGAATTTTTCTCCTCGTTCCAGCTCATGTGCCAGGAGACGTTGATGTCCCGGGTGGCGGGCAGCACGGTGGCGGCGTCGAATTCGATCAGCACGTCGCCGAAATATTCGGCCCTGGAAATGCACATGGCGGCGGAGTTTTTCCGGTTTTCACCGATCAGCCAGCCGTCCCCGTCCACATACCACTTGCCGTCCTTGATCTCAAAATCCTCTGAAAGCATTTCTTCGCTGAACGGACGGCTGTAGAGGATTTCCATCTGCTCAGGATAAATGGGCATGCACATCAGCTGAATCATGGGGCGCGCCTCCTCTGAAAATAACTCTGATTCAGTATACCGGAGTCCGGTAAGAAAGTCAATTCCGGCAAAAAAGAGCCGGAACAACCTGTCCGGCTCTGAAAGGATCATCTCTGTATCCTCAATCCCTTGGGAATATGGTTTTTCGCGACGCCGCCGGAGGCCTTGCCCCAGCCGAGCGGCATATTCTTGTAGGTGAACATCAGCCAGCCGCGCGCGTCCGAGGGCAGCGTCTCGCCGGTCAGAAGGGGCAGCGCCTCTTCGTCCGTCACCTCGCGGACGAGGGAGACGTCCGAGGGATGCAGCGCCATGCACAGCGCGTGGTCGGGCTCGACGTAGTTCTTTCCTATGCGGCACAGGTGAAGCCCGTGGCGTACAACCTTGACGCCCTTAAGCTCCGGCGCGCAGGATGGGACGAGCTTAAGAATCTCGCCCGCGCGCACGACCTCGCCCCGGTCAAGGAGCGTTTTGAGTCCCGGCGCGATGTCGAGAAGCATTTTAACCGCCGCCTGAACCTCCTTGTCGGGCCTGGCGGATTTCGGCCTTGCGGAATCGCGCTCCGGCTCGCCGGTCTTTTCCATCAGCGCGAGGAAATGGCCCTCGCCGCGCAGCCTGTGCGGCCAGAGACGCAGGCAGCCGTTTTCGGATTCGCCGATGCCTGGGAGCGAGAAGGACACCGGGCGGAAATCCGGATGGCGGCCGAGGAAGGCGGCGATGGTCTCTTCGTTTTCGGCGCGGTTGAAGGTGCAGGTGGAATAGGCCATGCGGCCGCCCGGACGCAGCATCTTTGCCGCGTGGTCGAGGATGAATGCCTGCCGGGAGGCGCATCCGGCGGGAGAGGCCGGGGTCCATTCGCTGCGGGTGGCCGGGTCGCGGCGGAACATGCCCTCGCCGGAGCAGGGCGCATCCACCAGAATCTTATCGAAAAATTCCGGCAGCACCGGGGAAAGTTTCTCCGGCAGCGAATTGACGACGATTGAGTTGCTCACGCCCAGCCGCTCCATCGTCGCGGACAGGATTTTCGCGCGGGAGGGCTCGGGCTCGTTGGAAATCAGCAGGCCTTCGCCCCTGAGGGCCGCCGCCAGCTGGCCGCTCTTTCCGCCGGGCGCGGCGCACAGGTCGAGCACTCTGTCGCCGGGCTGCGCGTCAAGCGCCATGGCAGGGGCCATCGCGCTGGCCTCCTGAATGTAGTATGCGCCGGCAAAATGAAGGGGAGAGAGGCCGGGGCGCGTATCGTTTCTGTAGTATCGTCCGTCTGCGCACCACTCAACCGCGCCCTCTGTAAAGGGGGAAGCGGCTTCCTCTGCGTTTTCCCGGAAGGGGTTCAGGCGCAGGGTGTGCGCGTAGGGGCGGTCCATCTCCGCGAGGAAGGCGGGCGTTTCATCGCCCAGAATCGCGCGGATTTCCGCAAGAAATGCCTCGTGCATGGAAGATCAGTCCTCCTCGTCGGGGATGATGTCCAGCGGCTGATCGAACTTGCGGGAATAGTATTCGATCTTCTTGAGAATGCGCTCGATTTCGTCCGGGTCGGTGACGGGCGTGGGCTGGTAGTTGTTGTATTTGTCCTCTTCGACCGAGGTGATCTTGCACGGGATGACCGTGCCCTCGCCGGTGATGGAGCCGTCCTCGTTCTCGGTGAAGGTGTGCTGATAGATGAAGGTGTCCTTGTCGTCCGGGTTGCGCTTGCCGCCGAAGCAGAAGTTGCCCAGCGAATAGACGATGTTCACGCCCTTGTAGACCTCGATGCCGTTGACCACGTGCGGATGATGGCCCAGAACCAGATCCGCGCCCAGATCGACCGCCATGTGGCCGTATTCGATCTGACGGGAGGTGGCCATGTATTCCAGCTCGTTGCCCCAGTGGAAGGAGGCGATCAGGATATCGACGCGCGGGCGCATCTCCTCCATGATCGCTTCGATTTCGGCCTTCTTCGTGGTCCAGGTGTTGAAGCCGACGAAGCCGACGGTGAAATCGTTGATCTCGGTGGTGTAGGTGTAGCCGTAGCCGCAGTAGCCGAGGCCGGCCATGTTGAGCAGGGTGGCCATGTCCTCGATGCCCTTGTCGCCGAAGTCGGTGATGTGGTTGTTGGCGATGTTGGCGATTTCGACCGAGGCGGAGGTCAGCATGTTGACATAGGCGGGCTTGCCGCGCATGATGAAGATTTTGTCCTCGCGATCGAGGTAATCGGTCGAGTCGGTCAGAACGACTTCGAGGTTGACGATGGTGAGATCGTCCTGCGCGAAGATGTCGGCGACGTTGCGGAAGCAGTAGGTCAGCGGCTCGGGATCGGCGTTGATGGTATTGGTGAAGGCCTCCTCAGAGCTGCCGCCCATGTCGCCGCCCAGCGTGCAGTCGCCCGCGGCGCTGACGGTGAGGGTCTTGGGCGTGGGGACCGGCGTGGGGGTGGGAACGGCGGTCGGCGTGGGCGTCGGGATGGGGGTGGGAACGGGCGTGGGCGTCGGCGTGGCCGTGGGGGCGGGCGTCGGCGTCGGGAAGATAGACGTGATGACGTCGGGCGAGGAAATCAGGCCCAGCATCAGACAGACGAGGGCGAGAAGGATGACGATCTGAACGACCGACTTGACGGTGCGGCTGCGGCGGGTCTTTTTGCGCTTGCTCATGAATAAAACCTCCGTGTGAATGAAGTGGATGATCGGATGAACGGATCGGGCGGGATTACAGGGTCAGCCCGTCGGCGTGTTTTTCGAGAATGTCCAGAAGGAGCTGTTCGTTTTCGTAGAACACATCGTCGCACTCGGAAAACAGATCGTCGTTTGAATCGTCGTCGATCTCCGGCTGTGAGGCGAAGGCTTCATAGGCCCGGGCGAGATTTCCCTTGAGCGGCTCGGGCAAGGCGGGCAGAATGCGCCGGACGGCGGCGTCCAGATCGGAGCAGTTGGCAGTGTTGAAAAAATACTGGGCATGGCCGCCGTTGTTGACCTCGCTGTCGTAGCTCATCATGTCGGCGATGGGGGAGGCGATTTTGCCTTCCGCCCACATCTCCCACATCAGATCCCATTTCGACGGGGGCTTGGGCGGCTCGCTCTTCTTCCTGAAAATATCGAACAGATTCATTCTGCAAGTCTCCTTATCTGGGAAATTCTTCTTAATATTCCAAATATTCGCCTGAAATAGATATGCATTGCCATTTTATCAGCTTTTTTTGCAGGTTGCAAGGAAATTGTCATTTACATTTATGTGTGCTTTAAGATATAATATAAAGAGGCGCTTCCTTATGTCCGGCATGGACCGGGAAACGCCGATGAAATACGGCAAGTTTGGCGGGAGGGTACCCATCATGTTCTTTAATGAACGAGTAGAAACCATGAGCCGCGAGGAAATGAAGGAAGTTCAGCTGGCTCGTCTCAAAATGGTGATGAAGCGCG
>JAFQQU010000124.1 GCA_017410445.1 Clostridia bacterium
AGGGCGGTCACTACAAAGCCCTCTGCGACGCCCGGTACCGCTTCCTTCTCGAATAGTGGGGATGCCCCCACGGGCATGCGCTGGCGCTTCTATAACTCGACCCGGCTGACAAAGATCGGTCAGCCGGGTCGGCGTTTGTGATCGGGAATCCTTTCTGCGGTCACGGTATACGAAAACAACCGCACATAAAACGTCCGCCCGACGCATCAGGCCATAAATCAGAGCCTTTGCGTCGGGCGGACTTTCGTTTTTTATAACTGCCCACTATTGTTTCCCCTCAAGCATAACCCCGCGTGAGCGTGAAGGGATTCTTAAGGGTCTGGACCCTTAAGCCGCCGGAGGCTGGGCTGAGCCCAGTTTCGCTTGCTGCCGCGCAAAGCAACACGATTTGACCGGCCATAAACCAGAGCTGGTCAAATCTGTCAGATTCCTCTCAGTCTGCACCCTGAAAGCCGCCCGCAGACAGCTGCTGTACAAGACGCGAGCCGTAACCTGCACTCTGTTTGTGGGAGCGGGCGCGTGAAACGCGCCTAACGGGCGGCGCCAGTAACTGCGCGTCCTCAAAATTCATGATCAGAATCAGGAATTTTGGGGCTCCGACGAAGTGGAAACGGAGTTTTCGCAAGGAGGAACGCGCACCTCTGCTTCATTTGGTCCCGCTCTATCCCTTCTACCTGTTCGCCCGACAGTCCTTCTCCTCCTTCGGATGCTGAAAAACGCCGCACCCAGCGTTTCATGACTGAGTGCGGCGTGTATGATGCCTGATGGCTTTGATTGAATGAGGCGATGGAGAGATTATGCGGCTTCGCTATTGTTTTTCGCGGCCAGCTGTTCCAGCCGCTCCTGGATATCTTCGATACCCTGCTCGATATTTCCGCTCAGACGGTCGATGATCGTCTGATATTTATCTTCGCGCTCCTTGTTTTCGGAAAGCATTCGAAAGAACAGGTAAATATAAAGCGCCGCCCAGATTCCCTGCTGCAGCGCAAGTTCGAGAATGTTAGTCAATGATGCTTCCATCTGAATTCCTTCTTCCTATAAAAGTGCCGCACCCAGCGTTCATTACTGAGTGCGGCGCGCATATCAATGATTCTTCTTCCATACTATATCAGTTTGCTTGATCCATTTTACCTTATTAAAAGGTGTGCAGTCCTCCAGCAGTTTCACTTTTTCCAGCGGAATGTGTTTTAACAATTCTTCCCAAGCTTCAGCATCATAAGGGAACATAATGATATCTTTGCTTGTTGAATAGATTTCACTATAACCCCCTTCTTGCACGCGATTCGTACCTGTATACAGACAGATAACCTGCAACTTATCATAGCCGCCGCCATAAGGTCCACCAACCGAAGCTAGTTTATGCAGATAGACCACCTCGATATACTGAAAGTCCTTATACGAAAGCCTCTGCCTCAACTCTCCGTTCCAGTTTTTCACTTCAACGGAGTCTTCAAGTAAAGAAATCGTCTTCGCTCTATGAAGGCACTCACTCAACTTGATTTTCGTGAGCCAGACCATAAAGCCACAAAATGCAGGAAGAACCGCATACATCGCAAGCGATTGACCTACATTACCAGTTCCATCATAAATGAATTCAAAAAAAACGATTCCGATTACGCAAAAGATGATCGCCATCCATCTGTACACCTTTAGTTCCGGACGGAGTCTGGGAATCATTCTGTCCATTTGCTTCGTATAATACTCAGTTTCAATATATCGAATCAATCGAATTGCCACCCTTTCTGCTGAATCAGGCTATCCATTGCATTGTTGATTGCTCCCGCCAATCCGTTCAACGGAATCGTTTATCTTTTCTCTGACTTCTATGGTAATATACTTGAATATATCCTGCTCCTTGCAACTCTTCTACTGTATGCGGGGACTCATCCTTACCCTATCTGATCCAAAACAGTTGTAAATCGAGATATATACTCATGGCGTCTCTTTGAATACTTCAGTGCAATTTTTTTAGTATCTTCTAATTCAAGTCCGAGAATAAATAGCAATTGCTTTTGACGTCGCGCACTCATCGAATATACCTGTATTTGCCTCCAACCATACGATCGCATATATCCATTTGCAGACACAATGATTCCTCGTTCATTGATCAAGCAATAATTTCTCCGCGTCCACAAATAGCTTTTCATCACTATCACACCCATCACAATAACTAAGCACAGATATATATACTGAGGCATTACCTCCACGGCGCGAAATTTCAATATTATGAAGCCCAGAATTGCTGAAATAAGCCCGACCAGATCTTTACAGAACGCATCCCAATTTCTTACAACCATTTCTACATGTCCTCCTTATCGCATAGAGGCAACCGAAAAGTATCTTCCACCTCCCATACTGCCGACAGTAATGCTTCCAGCACTCTTGCGCTTTTTAATTATACTACCGCGAATCATCGAATCTACGCATTGTGTGCCTACATCATATAGAAAAACATTTGTACACATAGCCGATATTTGCGCTTGCACTTCATTCGCCAAGTGCCTGTATGCCGCATCAATCATTTCCTGCTCCACTCCCATAGAATACAACTGTGCGATTTCTTTATATACCTCGTCCACTATTGGCATATAATCTATTTTAACATCCGGTACTACTGCATTTGAAATACTATCAAAGGCAACACCAGTTAGACCAGCTAGAACAACTTCACCCACATTAACTTCACCATACGCCAAGTATTGTGTCACAGCCTCACCTGCTGCATTTGCCAATCCTCCAAACAGCATATCCATCAGTATACCCATTCCCCAACCGTATTCTGTAGCAGCTCCTTTAATTGCTCCACTTACAAAACCACCACATGCTGCTGCCGCAACTTTGCGTGCACTTCCGCCCATTACAGCAGTAGATATCGCGCCACATACCGAGCTATAAATGCCACTGATTACCGTTATAACCCAAAGTCCATCGTAGTCTCCACAGGCAACAGGATCATTTGCCGCATAGCAAAAAACGTTTTGCTTTAGCGGCGCATTTTTCATGCCCATTATCGGATCAAAGGTGATAAACCTACCCCACTCCGGATTGTAATACCTGCTCTTCAGGTAATACAGACCCGTCTCCTCGTCGTAGACATAGCCCCTGTACCGGAACGGATTCAGCCAGCCCAGACTGTCAACCAGAATGCCGGTTCTGCCAATCACCTGGCCCCATGTATCGTACTTGTATTCTACCACGATATTGCCGGACGCGTCAATCAGAGCAATGACATCTCCCTGCAGGTTGTACACACAAGTATACTTTGCACCGTTTTTGTTGAACAGAGACGCTCTGTCCGTCGCCCCGTCGTATATCCTTCTGAGCTATACCAGCCTGTCATGCCATGCCGTTTCGACATTTCAAACCAGAAAGCACATCATTCAGCCGCCTTTTATTGACATCCCCCAATCAAACCCTTATACTTGAATCAAACCTCAAACAGGAGTGATTCATTTGAATAAGAAGCTCTTCACCGAAGCCATCGCAAAATTCCTCGCGGGCGTGCTGTACGTCGGCCTGCTCATCTTCCTGCCCGCCCGAACCCTGAATTTCCCGAACGGCTGGCTGCTGATGGCCATCCTCTTCATCCCCATGTTCGGCGCAGGCCTCGTCATGATGAAGAAAAACCCGAATCTCCTCAGAAGCCGCTTAGGCGCCAAGGAAAAGGAGAAGGACCAGCAGGACGTCATCAAGCTCAGCGGACTCATGTTCGTCTTCGGCTTCCTCCTCGCCGGCCAAGATTTCCGCTACGGCTGGAGCCGCCTGCCCGCATGGGTTCCTGTTTCCGCCTCTGTTCTTTTCCTTCTCGCCTATCTCCTCTACGCCGAGGTCCTGCGCGAAAACGCCTATCTTTCCCGCACCATCGGCGTGCAGGAAGGGCAGAAGGTGGTCGATACCGGACTGTACGGAATCGTCCGCCACCCCATGTATGCCGTGACGCTCGTGCTCTTTATCTCCATGCCGCTCATTCTCGGCTCGATTCCCGCGCTTCTCGTGTTCTTCGCATATCCCGCCATCATCGTAAAGCGCATCCGCAATGAAGAACAGGTGCTCGCCAAAGAACTCCCCGGCTATCAGGAATATATGAAGAAAGTGAAATACCGGCTGATTCCCTTCATCTGGTAAACAAACTTGCGAAAGGTGAATCCCATGAGCATACTCATCCGCAAAGCTGTCGCTTCCGACCTCGATTCCGTCGAACAGCTCTATGAGGCGCTGCTCGATCAACTCGAGCATGGCATAAACTACCCCGGCTGGCGCAAGGGCAGCTATCCCCTGCGCGCAGACGCCGAAGAAGGCCTCGCAGAAGACATCCTCTACGTCGCCGAAATCGACGGACGCATCGCCGGAACCGTCATGTATCCGCATACGCAGGACCCGTCCTACCGCACCGCAGACTGGCAGATTCCCTATGACTCGCCCGTCCTCACGCTCCATATCCTCGCCGTGCATCCCGACTGCCGCGCAATGGGCGTCGGCCGCGCGCTGGTCGATTATGCAGACACACTCGCACGCGAACGCGGCGTTCTTGCCGTCCGCCTCGATACCCATGAAAACAACCTGCCCGCCTGCCGTCTCTATGAAAAATGCGGCTATCATTACTGCGGACTTGTAGACCTCGGTCTTGAAGAAAAATACGGCCTCAAGTGGTACCGCACCTACGAAAAGCTGATCCGGTAAAGGAGCGCATCATGAAACTCAGAGATATGTATAGAACAAACTGGACGCGCATTAAGCAGCGCCAATATGTCTCCCGCGCATGCACCATCGACGGACTACCCGGACGTGAAAGCCTGATCCTCATCGAGGATATCACCTCTCCCCTCACCGTCACGAGCACCGGAAAAGCCGTAAAGATCGTCGAAAAAGGCTACTCATGGCTGCAGATTGCCGCTGAGAACGCCAGCTGGTGGCTCACCGTCATGTTCGACGAACAGGACCGGCTACTTCAGCTCTATTTCGATATCACCGGCGGAAACCGCTTCGACAATCTCGAAAACCCGACCTTCCGCGATATGTATCTGGACGTCGTCATGCACGACAGCGGAGAGCTCTTCCCGCTGGACGAGGACGAGCTGTCCGACGCGCTCAGAACAGGCGCCGTCTCCCCCGAAGAAGCTGTCGCCGCTCAGGCCGCCTGTGACGCGCTGTGCGCCTTTCTGCGCGTTCATGCGGATCAAGTGATTCAGCGGTGCAGACAATCCCAGAAGGAGCTCAAAGCCCTTCTGAACGCCAATACGCTGTAAGGAGGCGCTTTCATGCCCGGACGAATCATCGGCTGTTTCTCATGTATTCTCTGCGCCCTTCCCTTTCTGTATCTTGCATGGGAGGGAAAGCAGAAAAATGCCGCCCCTATCGCCTTCTGGTCCGGCGACAATACGCTTAAGGATAAAGTAAAGAACATTCCCGCCTACAACAGGGAGATGGCCCGGCTGTATCAGGCCTGTTCCGCCGCTTTCTTCCTTTCCGGCGCACTCTGCCTTGTGTACCCTCCGCTCGGCGTCGCGCTCATCTGCCTGCTCTGCACGGCTGGTATTTATCTGATGTGGAGAACATATAAGTCCATCCTCGTAAAATACAGCGCATAATTGCCCAGGTATTCGAAGGAGGAGATACACATGTGCCTGATCTGCGACCGGA
>JAFQQU010000125.1 GCA_017410445.1 Clostridia bacterium
GCGACCATGGGCTACGGCGTGATTGAGAGCAACGGAGACAGGCACAAGCTGATTCAGTTCGGCGTATTGAAGACGCAGGCGGGTCAGCCGACGCCGCAGCGGCTGCGGTCGATCTACATTGGCGTTCAGCAGCTGATGGAGATGTACGAGCCGGAGGAAGTGGCGTTTGAGGAGCTGTTTTTCTCGAAGAACATCACGACGGGCATGGCGGTAAGCGCGGCGCGCGGCGCGGCGCTGGTCGCGGTGGCGCAGAAGACGGATGAGATATACGAATACACGCCGATGCAGGTGAAGCTGGCGGTAACCGGCCACGGCAAGGCGGAGAAAAACCAGGTTCAGCAGATGGTCAGGGCGCTGCTGGGCATGAAGGAAATTGCAAAGCCGGACGATGCGGCGGACGCGATTGCGGTGGCGATTACGCATGCGAACAGCATGCGGATGAAGCATCTGTACAAGATTAAGTGATGGATGTGCGTGCGGAGGAGAATGCGCGCGGGTTGGGCGTATGGCGGAACGGGCTGAGATGTTCTGCGGGGTGCGCTCCTCTCCGTGCGGCGGCTTCTGATGATTGATCGGAGATCAATCTCAGAAGGCCCCCTTCGTCGAGCGTGCTTCGCACGACGCGCAGTTACCGGCCGCCCGGGGGCGTATGAAAATCTTTGATTTTCATACGCGCGCTCCCACGGAACGGAGTGCGGGATATCCGGTTCCGGCTCGTACGGGATTTTGTGCGGGCGGCGGAAAAGGACAGACGCAGCGGGGGTTGTGCGGCGGCGGAAAAGGACAGACGAAGCGGGGTTTGTGCGGCGGCGGAAAAGGACAGACGAAGCGAGGGTTTGTGCGGCGGCGCGATGAGTTGGGTTGCGTGCCTCCGGCGGCGTAAGGGATTAATCCCATAAGAATCCCGCACGCTCACGCGGGTTATGTGGGTGCGGATTGATCGCAGCCCGACGCTCACGCGGGTTATGTGGGTGTGCGGCGGCAAGTGGATTCGGGCGCTGCCCGAGGAGGAAATGATATATGTATGCACATATCGACGGCATTGTGGCCGACAAGGGGCCGGGCATGCTGGTGATTGACTGCCACGGCGTGGGGTATCTGCTTTCGGTGAGCGGAACGACGCTCTCTCAGGCTCCCGCGGTGGGCGAACGGATGAAATGCTTCACGCATCTGTCGGTCAGAGAGGATGCGCTGGAGCTGTTCGGCTTTGCGACGAAGGAAGAAAAGCAGATGTTTGCAAAGCTGAAGAACGTGAACAAGGTCGGCCCGAAGATTGCGCTGAGCATTCTCTCCACCCTGTCGGTGAGGGAGCTTTCCCTGGCGCTGGTGACGAGCGACGCAAACGCCATCTCCCGCGCGCCGGGCGTCGGCAAGAAGCTGGCGGCGCAGATCATTCTGGACCTGAAGGACAAGGTTGAAAACGAAGAGCTCACGGGCAGCGCGGCGGCCGTGCGGCCTGCGGCGAGCGCAAAGGGGCCGGACGTCACCGGCGAGGCCATCGAGGCGCTGATGGCGCTGGGCTATCAGTCCGGCGAAGCGGCGGCGGCGGTTGCGGCGATCAGCCCGATGCCGGATAAGGTGGACGAGGTGATTCGTCTGGCGCTGAAGGGAATGGTGAAATAAACGATGATGGAAGACGATCGGCTGATTACCACAGGCTTCCGCAGCGAGGACGACGAGGTCGAGCGGTCTCTGCGGCCGCACACGCTGGCGGAATACTTCGGCCAGAAGAAGGTCAAGGACAGCCTGAGCATCTACATGCAGGCGGCGCTGGCCAGAAAAGAGCCGCTGGATCACATCCTGCTCTACGGCCCGCCCGGTCTGGGCAAGACCACGCTGGCGGGCATCATCGCCGCGGAGATGGGCCACAACATCCGCGTGACAAGCGGTCCGGCGATTGAGAGGCCGGGCGATCTGGCCTCCATCCTGACCAACCTGAACGCGGGCGACGTACTGTTCATCGACGAGATTCACCGCCTGTCCCACTCGGTGGAGGAGGTATTGTATCCGGCGATGGAGGACTTCGCGCTGGATATCATGATCGGCAAGGGCCCGAGCGCGCGCTCCATCCGATTGGATTTGCCGAAATTCACGCTGATTGCGGCGACGACGCGGGCCGGTATGCTGACCTCGCCCCTGAGAGACCGATTCGGCATCAGCTTCCGCCTGGAGCTGTACACGCCGGAAGAGCTGGCGGTCATCGTTCAGCGGTCGGCGCAGATCATGAAGATCGACTGTGATCACGACGGCGCGCTGGAAATCGCGAGCCGGTCCCGCGGAACGCCGAGAATTGCCAACCGCCTGATCAAGCGCGTCCGCGACTATGCCGAGGTGCGCGCGGGCGGAAAGATTACGGCGGAGGTGGCGCAGGAAGGACTGGACATGCTCGAAGTCGACATGCTGGGCCTAGACCGCACCGACCGCACCATGCTGGAGACCATGATCAAGAAATTCGGCGGCGGCCCGGTGGGTCTTGACACGCTGGCGGCCATCACCGGCGAGGATGCGGCCACGATTGAGGACGTATACGAGCCGTATCTTCTGCAGCTGGGCTTCATCATGCGGACCCCGCGCGGCAGAATCTGCACGCCGATGGCCTACGAGCACATGGGCATGAGCGCGCCGCTGCCTCCCGCAGACGGCAGCCAGACCAAGATGGATATCTGACAATATAAAAATGCGCCCCGTCCGGCGGAGAGATTCTCTGCTGGACGGGGCGAAATTTATCCTACGCTGCACGCGCGGACGAAATATCCCTGTTCATGCCGGCAGACCGGGCACTGAAGGGGCGCGGAGGCGGCGGTGTGGATATGGCCGCAGTTGAGGCAGAGCCACTGGGTTTCCTGGGGTTCGGTAAAGAGCGCGCCGGATTCGACGAGGGCGGCGTAGCGGGCGAAGCGGTCGGCATGGGTCTTTTCGATTTTCGCGATCAGCTGAAAGAGCGCGGCGATTTCGGGAAAATTCTCCTGCTTTGCGGCTTCTGCGAACTGCTTGTAGTCATGGCTGTATTCCTGCATCTCGTTGTGCTCGGCGTCGCGCAGCAGGGCGATGGGGTCGGGATAGTTGCCGACAGGATAGGCGGCGTCAAGGGCGATGTTCTGCCCGGAGAGCGGCGCGAGGTGGTTGTAAAACAGCTCGGCATGCTCCTTCTCCTGCCCGGCGGTGAACAGGAAGAGGCGTTCGAGCACATAGAGGCCCTTGGCGGAGCACTGTCCGGCGGCGAAGGTGTATCGGTTTCGGGCCTGACTCTCTCCGGCAAAGGCGCGCATGAGATTGACGCGGGTGCTGCTTTCTTCAAATTTTACCATGGGAAATCCCTCCTTTTCAGGCGTAGTGTGCGCACCGGGAGACGGAATTATGCATACGGGTAGAAGAGGAGGGATGCGAAGATGAGATGGGCGGCGTATGACCGGGCGGCGGCGGTGAAGTATGCGGAAAAGTGGGCGCTCGGCCGGAATCCGGCGTATGGGGATTTCAGCGGGATGGGCGGAGACTGCGCGAACTTCATCTCGCAGTGCCTGTTTGCGGGCAGCGGTGTGATGAACGAACAGGCGGACGTCGGGTGGTATTACCGGGGGATGAACCGGCGGAGCCCGGCGTGGAGCGGAGCCGTGTTTCTTCACAGGTATCTTGTGAGAAAGGGCGGAGTTGGGCCGGTGGGCGAGGAGCGGGAGCCGGAAGCGCTTCTGCCCGGGGACGTGGTATTTTTAAGAAGCGGGGGCCGGATTTACCATTCGCTGCTGGTGGTGAAGAACGAGGGAGCGCCGCTGATTGCCGCGCACACGGCGGACAGCTGGCTGCGTCCGCTGAACGGATATGCCCTGGCCGGGGCGGTCGGCGTGCATATTACGGGGGTGTGGAAGGAGGAGGGAGACGCATGACGCCGTGGCATTACCGGTGGCTGTGCCGGTTTTCCTACATAGACCTGCCGGAGGACCTGATCAAGGAGCGGGGAATCACGCTGGGCCGCATCGCCGGGGAGCTCATGGCGCGGGACGAACGGGGCGGGCTTCCGTGCGGGAAACTTCATGGTGAGGAAAGGGAGGCGCTGAGGGTCATCCGGGAGACGGGGGAGCTGAGCGGGCTGTATCTGACGGAATATATCAACAGGAACCGGGGCAGCGGGCTGGCGGCGTATCTCTTCCGGGCGGCGGATGGCGGGATGCATGTCATTTTTCGCGGCTCGGAATCGCCCGGCTGCGGCGTGCCGACCGGGATTGACTGGGTGGATAATATTCTTGCGCCGTTTGCAGGTTCGGTTCAGTATGAGGAAATCCGCGCGCTGGCCGGGCGGTTTCCGGAGGAGCGGGTGGTGTATTCCGGCCATTCGAAGGGCGCGCACAACGCGCTGTATGCGCTGGCGATGACGCCGAACCGGCGGGCGGCGGCGGTGGCGTTCAACGGACAGGGGTTTGCGCCGGGACAGCTCGGCAGGGCGCAGAAGGACCGGCTGAGGGCGCAGGGCGTGAACTATGTGACCCGGGGCGACGTGGTGGGCGTGCTTTTATGGCACCCGGAGAGGCGGGTGTTTGTGAGAAAGCAGGGGAAAGGGAACGCGCATGCGCTTGAGAGCTTTTCGTTTGACGGGAAGGGCGAGCCGGTTCCGGCGATGCGCACGCTCTGGTCGGCGGCGCTCGAATGGGGCGTTAAGCGGTATTTCCTCGGCGCGGAGCGGGCGCTGACCGGCGCGAATTAAGGAATTGTTGTGAAAAGGTTGCGCGGGACGGGCGGAATGTGGTACAATAAAGAATACCAATGAAAATGTGGGAGGAAGAAACGACAATGCGACGCAAGATGATGCTGGCGGCGCTGCTGATTCTGGTGGCAGTGCTGACGTCCGGCTGTATGGTGGATTTTTCTGCGATGGAGAACGCTGCCGACCCCAACGCGACGGCCGCGCCGACCATGCCCCCGATGACCGCCCCGATGTTCACCGACCGAGACAAGGTGTATGAAATGTACAACGAGGTCGAGGTGGGCGACACGCTGGACGAGCTGAAGGCGCGCTACGGCGAGCCCTCCGTTGCGACCGATCTCAACGGCGAGACCTATACCTGGACGAACGACGAGGGCTACGGCTTTGCCGCAGTCTTCTATGACAACGGCGTGCTGCGCGCGAAGGTCATTCAGTATGAGGATATGCGCCAGCTGAGGGAGCTTTCCATGGCGACCTCCATTACCAACTTCTCCATGCTGGATACCAAGGACGACTTTGCCATGGCCTGCATGGCGCTGGGCGGAAAGCCCTGCGAGCTGGCGACCATCGTCAAGGATGCGTCGATGAATCCGGACATCGAGAAGGTGTTCATCTGGATGGACGAATTCGACAGCAACGTTCAGATTCTGTTTAACCAGAGCGAGAAGATCGTTCAGATTTCCTATGCGCTGTCGGAGCGAGAAGAATAAATGAATTTACCGGGCGGAGCGGCTGCGCTTCGTCCGGTATTCTGTATCCGGCGGGGAATATGTTAAAAAATGTGTCATTTTCGCTGTAAAAGCGATTTACAAGGGTGTGCATTCCGTGGTATTCTTACTGTGAGAGATGATTTTCTTTCAGAGAGGAGAGGATGCAGAAATGAGAGTTGTTCCGAGAAATCAGGAAGAGTATCCCGTCATCTGCCGGTACGCGCCGCCGGGGCATTTTCGCCGCGCGCGCGGCTTTCCTCCCGAAAGGCCGGGGAAGGACAAATTTTCATGATGAAGCGAAATCGGCCGGAATCGAGAGGATTTCGAAGCAATTTGCCGAAATCCCGAACTTAACAGAGCTGAACGAAGGAAACGGGGACTGAAAAGGGCTGACGGAAATTCGTTTGATTGTAAATGTTTCCAAAACCCTTTATAATACCTTTACCGGATAACGTTCACTCGGTTGAAAAAGGGGGTCTTCGATGGACATCATCAAACGGCTGGCGGGCATGCTTGCTCCGTACAAGAAGCGGGTCTTCCTGGCGCTGAGCCTGCAGCTGCTCGTTATCCTGAGCGGCCTGATTGCGCCGTTCATCACCAAGGACATCATCAACCTGGTAATTCCGAGCCTGGATCTGGGCATGCTGGCGCCGCTGTGCGGATGGCTTCTTCTGCTGGTGGCGATCCGCTCCGTTTCGACGTATTCCAGAAGCCTTATTCTGGAGCGTGTATCGCAGAATCTGGTATACGACCTGAGAACAGGGCTTTATCAGCATCTGCAGGAACTGCCGTACGGATTCTTTGACAAGTTCCGCATCGGCGAGATTCTGTCGCGCATGACCAGCGATATCGAAGGCGTCAGAAACCTGATCGCCGGCGGTATGGTCACGGTATTCAACAACCTTCTGAACTTTGTGGGCGCGCTGATCTTCCTCTCGTTCATGAGCTGGGAGCTGACGCTGTCGCTGCTCATCTTCGCGCCGATCATCGGCGTGGTCGCATGGCAGTTCAACAAGCGCATCCGCCCGGTATTCCGGGACATCCGCGAGCAGAACGCCGTGCTGAACACCCGCACGACGGAGGATTTGTCCGGCATGCGCGTGGTCAAGGCCTTTGCGCGCGAGAAGCATGAATCCGAAAGATTCTCCAAAGAAAACCTCAGGCTGCTGGAGCTGAACCTGAAGGCGACGTGGATCTGGTCTGATTTCGTGCCGCTGATGGAGTTCCTCTCCGGCCTGTGCACGCCGGTCATGCTGCTGGTGGGCGGCATTCTGCTGGTGCAGGGCAATCTGGACCTGGGCACTCTGATTGCGGTCAACGGCTATGTATGGCTGATCATCAACCCGATGCGCGCGCTGTCGGGCATCATCAACATGGTCGCGCAGGCGGTCACTTCGGCTGAGAAGCTGTTCTATTATATGGACTTCGGCTCGGAGATCAAGGAGCCTGAGCAGCCGAAGACGCCCGAAAAGTTCGAGGGACATGTCGTATTCGACCATGTGACCTTCAGCTACGGCGGCGAGGACGTCCTCAAGGACATCTCCTTCGAGGCGCTGCCCGGCCAGACCATCGCGGTCATGGGCGCGACGGGCACCGGCAAATCGACGCTGGTTACTCTGCTGGGCCGCTTCTATGACATTCAGAAGGGCTCGATCAAGGTGGACGGCATCGACATCCGCGAGCAGGCATTGAAGCCGCTCAGGCGGAGCCTCGGCTACGTCATGCAGGAAACCTTCCTCTTCTCCGACACCCTGACCGACAACATCCGCTTCGGCCGTCCGGATGCAGAGATGGAGAAGGTCGAGCGCGCGGCGCAGGTTGCGCAGGCGAAGGAGTTCATCGGCAAGATGCCGCACGGATACGAGACCATCGTCGGCGAGCGCGGCGTGGGCCTGTCGGGCGGTCAGAAGCAGCGCGTATCGATTGCGCGCGCCGTTCTGACCGAGCCGAGCATCCTCATCATGGACGACTCCACCTCGGCGGTCGACATGGAGACCGAATACGAGATCCAGCAGGAGCTGAAGGAAGTGCTCAAGGGCAGAACGACCTTCATCATCGCGCACCGCATTTCCTCGGTCAAGAACGCCGATCAGATTCTCGTTCTGGACGATGGCCGGATTGCCGAGCGCGGCACGCATCATGAGCTGCTGGCCAAGAAGGGCATTTACTACGGCATGGTACAGGATCAGTACCGCGACTTCGAGAAGTACGCCGCAGGAAAGGCAGGTGAGGCCTGATGGCACGCGTTCTGAGACAGATTGACGACGAAGCGATTGAAAGGCCGTTTGACAAAAGTCAGTTCTTCCGTCTGCTGCAGTATATGAAGCCGTACATCAAGACGGTTTCCATTGCGCTGGTTCTGATGGTCATCGCCATGGTGTGCATCCTCGGCCAGACCTTCCTGCTGAGCCGCGCGATCAGCTCCCTTGAGGCGGAGACGCCCGTCGTTCCCTATTCGCTGGTTATCGCCATGGTCGTCATGGCCGTTACCGCCGCGCTGTGCACCCGCTACCGCGTCCGCCTGATGGACTCGGCCGGCCGCAAAGCGCTGGCAAAGCTCAGACAGGACCTGTTCGATCACATTCAGGGCCTGAGCTTCTCCTTCTTTGATACGCGCTCCGCCGGCAAGATTCTGGTGCGCGTCATCAACGACGTCAACGCCCTGAACGATCTGTTCACCAACGGCATTGTAAACGTCCTCATCGAATGCCTGACGCTGGTCATGCTGCTGATCATCATGCTGGTGGTCAACTGGAAGCTGACCCTGATCGGCATGTGCATCATCCCGCTGCTGCTGTTCATCCTGTTCAAGATCAAGCGCATCATGCGCAAGAGATGGCAGGTTGTCCGCATGAATACCTCGAACATGAACGGCTATCTGCACGAGTCCATGGCCGGTATCCGCGTGACCGAGGCGTATGTCCGCGAGGAAGAAAACCTGGGCACGTTCAAAAACGTCGCCGGGGACATTCGCACCAACTGGATGAAGGCCATTCAGGTCAACAGCTCCTTCTGGCCGATGCTGGACTTTGTCGGAACGATCGGCACGGTGCTGGTATATTACTTCGGCGTGGTATTCATGAAGGGCGGATCGCTGGATCTGGCGAACATGCTGCTGATACTGTGGTACCTGGGCAAGTTCTGGGAGCCGCTGAACGTGCTTTCCAACTTCTACAACAACCTGCTTTCCGCGATGGCCTCCATGGAGCGCATCTTTGAAATCATGGATACGCCCAGCGACATTCAGGACAAGGAGGACGCCTACGACCTGCCGCCCATCGAGGGCCGCGTGGACTTCGAGGACGTCACCTTCGCCTACAACGAGGAAAAGGTCATCCTGAAGAACGTTTCCTTCCATGTGGAGCCCGGCCAGACGATCGCCCTTGTCGGCCCGACGGGCGCGGGCAAGTCCACGGTCGTGAACCTGGTCAGCCGGTTCTACGACGTCATCGGCGGCGCGGTGAAGATCGACGGCCACGACGTCCGCGACGTGAAGCTGCTCTCCCTGCGCGAACAGATGGGCGTCATGATGCAGGACAGCTTCATCTTCTCCGGCACCATCATGGACAACATCCGCTACGGCCGTCTGGATGCGACGGACGAAGAGGTCATCGAGGCGGCGAAGGCCGTTCATGCGCACGATTTCATCATGCAGATGGATAAGGGCTATGAGACCGAGGTCAACGAGCGCGGCTCGTCTCTGTCGGTCGGTCAGCGCCAGCTGATTTCCTTTGCGCGCGCGCTTCTGAACGACCCCAAGATCCTCATTCTGGACGAAGCCACCTCCTCCATCGACACGCACACCGAGATCCTCATTCAGAAGGCGCTGGACGTTCTGCTCAAGGGCAGAACCAGCTTCGTCATCGCGCACCGCCTGTCCACCATCCGCAATGCAGACTGCATCATGGTCATTCAGGACGGCCACATTGCCGAAGCCGGAACGCACGACGAGCTCATTCTGCACGAGGGCGGCCACTACAAGGGCCTGTGCGACGCCCAGTACCGGTTCCTGCTGGAATAATGAGCAGAACGGTGTGAAACAGAGGATACATAGAAACGACCCGCGGCATGGCGAGGAGCTGTGCCGCGGTTTTTTGTGAATTGGGGGTTAACGGTGAGGAGGCGGTAGAGCGAAGGCCTCCCTCGCCGAGGGAGGTGGGGCGCGCAGCGCGACGGAGGGAGTTCGGAACCGACTTTTCTGCTCAAAGATTGTTTTTCAGATGAAATTGCGATAAAACAGACTCCCTCAGTCTGCTTCGCAGACAGATCCCTCGGGGAGCCCTTTGGAGCACCTCGTTACCCCCTATATTTGTTTGCATGGAGCGGATCCGATCGACGGATTGTCCCATTCTCCGAATCGGAGACAGAATTCTCCGGTTCGGGGGTGGCATTTTCTGTCTATGAATCGTAGAATCCGACATACAGGGAGCGAAACAAGCGCTTCCGGACGAAAGGAGCGGATGAACATGGAAAAAAAGACGATCGGCGCGTTTCTGGCCGTGTTGCGCAAGGCGAACGGCATGACGCAGCAGGAGGTGGCCGACCGGCTGAACGTATCGAACAAGACGGTGAGCAAATGGGAGTGCGACGAGAGCCTGCCGGACATTACGCTGATTCCCGCGCTGGCGGAGATGTTTTCTGTAACGGCGGACGAGATTCTGCGCGGCCGGCGGATGCAGAAGGAGGAAGCGCCCGCGCAGGAGGAAAGAAGGGCGGAGAAGACGGCGGCGCAGGCGCGCAGCCTGATGGTTCGGACGATGGCGAAGCATCTGAACGGGCTGACGATTGCGGCGGCCGTTCTGGCGGCGGGCATGATTGCGCTGTTCACGGTGAGCTATGCGTTTTATCGGCCTCTGCTGGGCTTCGGAATTTTTCTTGTGATGCTGCTGGGCGCGGAGGTATTCGGCCTGCTGACGTTTAACAGCGCGCGGACGGCCCTGATCGGAAGCGGCCTGCTTACCGGAGAAGAAGAGCGGGCGGCGACCGTTCAGCTGATGCGCAGGACGCTCGGGCTGATTCGGGCAGGTGCGGCGGCGGTGGTGTTTGCACTTCCGCTGGTACTGCTGAGAAGCGATATATATGTCAATTCCGTCGTCAGCGCATCGACATATCTGGAGCTTCTTCCGGTGCTCATTGCCGCAGCGGGCCTGGTCATGCTGCTGACGGAATGGATCTGCGGCCTTCTCCGGCCGGAGCTCGGAGCAGACAGAAAGGATAGCCGAAAGCGCCTGAAGCGGCTGTATCTGTGCGCGGGCTGCACACTGGCGCTCGTTCTGATGACGGCGTTTTCGGGCGTAATGAACGCGACGAACACAGTCACGGTGACGTCGGACGTGCATTTTACCGTTTTCTTTGACGACGAGTCTGCGGCAAAGGAATATCGCGGGATGACCGACGACTATGCGCAGGGCGGCGAAGCGTGGAAGGAATACTGCCGGGCCAATCTTCAGGAGCGCGGACTTCCTTGGAAGGGAAGCATTGATGATTTCGTCCGGGACGAGCTGTCCGCGCAGGGATATCTCGATCAGGGCGCAGAGTTTTCCGGGGATGATCTGATCGAAGCCGGATATGGATGGGCGTTCATCCCGGACCTGCAGAGCATTTCGGGGACGGAGGTCAGCTTCCATCTGGAGCGGTATCGTGTCGGAGACAGCGAGGAGCAGTTCGGCTTCCTGATTTTCGCGCTGCTGGCGGCTGTGATTGTTGCGGCGGCGGTCATTCTGGGGAGGAGGGCCATTCTTGCGGACGCGGAAGCGAAGGAGCCTCATGAAGAAGATCCGGCGGCGGGCGGCGGAGAAACGGGAGCGTAACAGGCGCGCCGTCGCGGTTGAAATCCGCATGGGGGATATTCATTTTCCGGTGTTTGTGATATAATGACAGGCAGATCACAAAGGATAAGGAGATGCGTATACCATGACGGAGCTTTCCGGAAAAATTATCGGTCAGTATCTGGTGCGCAAGACCGGCGGGCAGAAAAAGGCGTTCCGGGAAATGCTGACGGCCGAACTGGGAAAGGCCGGTATTGAGGCGAGGGAAGAAAAGTACAGGGACATGGCCGGGTCGGTGAACGTCATCGTCGGCGACGTCGAAAAGGCGAAGCTCATCTTCGGCGCGCATTACGACACCTGCCCCAGAATGCCCTATCCGAACTTCATCACCCCGCTGAACAAGCCGCTGTACTATACCTATCAGATGGGCATTGTGCTGATTCTGGTGATTGTTTCTCTGGCGGCGGAGGTGCTGGCGGCCAAACTGGTTTCGGAGGAGTTCGGAAGGCTGGTATGGTTTATCGTGTATTTCGGGGTTCTCGCGCTGATGATGAAGGGCCCGGCCAATCCGAACACGTATAACGACAACACCTCCGGCGTCGTGACGCTGACCGAGCTCATGCTGAAAATGCCCGAGGAACTCCGTTCTCAGTGCGCATTCGTCTATTTTGACAACGAGGAAATGGGCCTGATGGGCTCCGGCGCGTTCAGAAAGGCGCACAAGGAGCAGGCGAAGAACACCGCGATGATCAATCTGGACTGCGTGGGCGACGGCGGCTATCTGCTGCTCGTAGCGAGCAAGGCGTTCCGGGAGGATGCGAAGCTGTATGCCGCGGTGAAATCCATCTTCGAGGAACAGGATGGCGCGCTTCACGCTGATGCGGAGAAGGCGGTGTATCCGTCCGACCAGAAGAAGTTCAATAAGTCTCTGGCGCTGAACGCGCTGAACAAGGGCCCGCGCGTGGGCTACTATATGAACCGCATCCACACCGTTCACGACACCGTCCTGAAGGAAGAGAATGTCTCGCGGATTTCGGGCGGCCTGTGCGCGCTGGCGGAGGAATATCTGAAATAGGGCAAAGGGGAACTGATGCAAGAGGAGTCTGCGGGCGCGGGCTCCTTTTCGTGTGCGGATAATTAGCACGGCGCGCCTTGACGCAGGCCGGGAAATATGTTACTCTTGCCGTGCGTGTATGAGAATGATTTGGCGGTGATACAGATGAAAACTTCTGATTTTATGTATGATCTTCCGGAGGAGCGGATTGCGCAGACGCCCGTCGAGCCGCGCGACCACAGCCGGATGATGGTGATTCCGATGAACGGCGGCGCGATTGAGCACAGGCATTTTTATGATGTTGTGGAGTATCTGCGCCCCGGCGACGCGCTGGTGGTCAACGAAACGCGCGTCATTCCGGCCCGCCTTCTGGGCGAGCGCGAGAACGGCGGCCCTGCGGAGATTCTCCTGCTCAAGCAGGTGGGCCCCAAGCTGTGGGAGACGCTGGTCAAGCCCGGCCGCAGGCTGAAAGTCGGCGCGAAGGTGAGCTTCGGCGGCGGCAAGCTGACGGCGGAAATCAAGGACAACACCGATGCGGGCGGCCGCGTGGTCGAGTTCTTCTGCGAGGGCACGCTGGAGGCTGCGCTGGACGAGCTGGGCGAAATGCCGCTGCCACCGTACATCCACGAAAAGCTGCAGGACCGGGAGCGCTATCAGACGGTGTATGCCAAAAGCGAGGGCTCCGCTGCCGCGCCGACGGCCGGTCTTCACTTTACCCCCGAGCTGATGGACAAGATCCGCGCAATGGGCGTTGAGATCATTCCCGTGCTGCTCCACGTGGGTCTGGGCACGTTCCGTCCCGTTCAGGTGGACGACGTCGAGGATCATGTGATGCACACGGAGTATTACGAGGTGACAGAGGAAGCGGCGGCGCGCATCAAGGCGGTCCGCGAAAAGGGCGGCAGGATCATCGCCGTCGGAACGACCTCCGTCCGCACGCTGGAATCGGCCTCTGAGGCGAAGGGCGTTCTGAACGCCGGATCGGGCTGGACGAGCATCTTCATCAAGCCCGGCTACGAATTCAAGATGGTCGACGGCCTGATTACGAACTTCCATCTGCCGGGCAGCACGCTGGTCATGCTGGTATCCGCGCTGCTGGGCCGCGAGCGGACGCTTGCCGCCTACGAAGAAGCCGTGCGCGAAGAATACCGCTTCTTCTCCTTCGGCGACGCGACGCTGATTCTTCCGGACTGAGTCCGGCTGCATGGGCTGACGCGGGTGAAACCCGGTTCACAGGCCATATATCGACCGGGTGCGAGTAGGACGGGCCGGGAATGAGCGGTCACAGGCATAAACGGTCTCGGGTGAGCAGGATATGATACAAAGGAGGCGGGCGCGATGCAGGAAGAACTCAATCACAGCCGGGCGGCAGGCAGGCCGGTTCGGCGCGGACGCGGCATTCTGCGCGCGCTGCTGATGGTTTTTGTGCTTCTGCTGATTGCGGCGCTGGCATGCGCGGGATGGATATACCGCGCCTACCGGCAGGAGATCACCTATTATCTGGAATTCGGCGTGAAGACGCACATCAGTCTCGCGGACGGCGACGGCGACGGCCTCGCGGACAACTATGACATGGTCCGTGCGGCGCGGGAATACGTCCTGTCCGGGCCGGAATACGACGGTACCTATTTTGCAGGCGGTTTTCCGCCGGAGGGCCGGGGCGTATGCACGGATGTGATCTGGCGCGCGTTTGCCGCGGCGGGATATGATTTCAAGGCCATGGTGGACGCGGACATCTGGGACAACGGCAGGGAATACCCGCTTCCGAACGGCCTGCTGGACAAGAACATCGATTTCCGGCGCGTGATCAACCTGCAGGTATTCTTCGAGCGGAACGGCGAGACGCTGACCACGGACGCCTCTCAGATTGATCAGTGGCAGCCGGGCGACGTCGTGTTCTACGAGGGCCATGTGGCGATGGTGTCCGACCGGAGGAACGATCAGGGCGTGCCGTGGATCATTCACCACACCGGTCAGGGCGCGTTTGAAGAGGACGCGCTGACCTACAAGCCGATCATCGGGCATTATCGATGGACGGCGTCTGGAAACGATCCGGCGGTCGATTCCGAATAGCATAAATCACAAAAGGCCTGTTCCGGGGAGAGAACGAATCTCCTGCGGAACAGGTCTTTTTCTGTGGAGTTTACGGACGGATGAGGAGGGAATACAGGGACTGACCGGCGCGCATTACCTGACCGGCTCGAAGCTGCACTGAAGCAGCGTGAGGCCGACGGTATTCCGGCTGGTCAGGATTTCGGGCGAGAGCGTCAGCACATGCCGCCCGGGATTCAGCCACAGCCGGCAGGCGGCGAGGGTGCGCTCCTCATAGCGGACGGTCTTTCTGCCGTCGTCCGCGATGGTGACGCCGAAGATCTGATCATCGATTTCGGCATTGATTTCATGGTCCCAGTCCCACAGCTTCCAGAAGCCGGTCTTGATGGTGAGCGTCAGGCTGTACATCCCGGCGCGCCCTGTTTCGAAGGTCCACTGCATCTTGTCGCCGGTGCGGATCCAGTTTTCCGTCACGCCGGACGGGCCGATGCGCAGTCCGTTGTCGTCCGAAGTCATCAGCTCGGCCCGGTGCGCGGGGAGGATGATGCGTCCGTCCGCATCAGGCTCCGTGCGGGCGCTGACGGAGGGCTCGGCTTCGAGATCGACCTGAACGACGCGGAAGGGCTCCGCCGGGCCGGGCAGCCGGATGGTCAGGACATGGCAATCCGTTTCGGGGTCGTGATTCTGTTCGAAGCTGAGGCCCTTGCCGCTTTCAAGAAGCCTGCATTTGAGAACCTGAGTGCGGAGCCCGGCGAGGGTAACGGAGCTTGCGAGCGCGTCGCGTACGATGAGATAGAGCTTTTTTCCCCTGGCGGTGATGCGGCCCCACGCGGGGTCTGCCGGGAAAGGCGAGCGGGAGGTTCCGTAGATGGCCTTTCCGTTATGCTCGAGCCAGCGGCCCATTTTCCTGAGCTCTGTCTGCGCGGCCTGCGGAATGACGCCCAGCGCGTCCGGGCCGACATTCAGCAGGAAATTGCCGCCCCGGCTGGCGATGTCGATGAGCTTCCCGAGCATTTCCTCCCAGCTCTCGCATTTCGCGCCGGCGGTATAGCCCCATGCGCCCATGCAGGTCATGGCGGTTTCCCACGGCTCGTCCTTGCCGGCGGCGGGGATTTCGTTATCGCCCATCGAGGCGTAATCGGTTTCGACGTCGTAGCTTAAGCGGCTGTTGACCAGGCAGGCGGGCTGATATTTATGGACGAGCTTCTTGAGCTGTTCGCCCTGCGCGGGGGTGATGTGCGAGGGGGTATCGAACCAGATGGTGAGCACGTCCCCGTAATTGGTGAGCAGCTCCTGAAGCTGCGGCGAGTCAAACCGGTCGATGTAGTCCTGGAGGTTCTTCGTGGATTCCTTGGGATAATCCCAGAAGTTTCCGTAGTTGCCCCAGACGTCGGGCCGTCCCTTGGGCTCGAAGGACTGCGCGCGCGGGTCTCTCCATTCGCGGACATGGGAATAATAGAAGCCCAGCTTCATATCCTCCTTGCGGCAGGCTTCGGCCAGCTCTTTGAGCACATCGCGGCCGAAGGGCGTCGCGTCGACGATGTTGAAGGGGGAGACCTCCGTTTTGAACAGGGAGAAGCCGTCGTGGTGCTTGGCGGTGATGACGATATACTTCATCCCGGCGGCCTTGGCGAGGCGCACCCATTCGTCGGCGTTGAATTTCACCGGGTTGAACTGCGCGGCGAGCTTTTCGTATTCCCTGACGGGGATATGCTCGTTGTACATCACCCATTCGCCTTTTCCGGGGATGGCATAGAGTCCCCAGTGGATGAACATGCCGAACCGGGCTTCCTGCCACCATTTGAGCTGCTGTTTTCTGGTCATATCGGACGCTCCTTTCGGGCGGACGGCTGTGTGTCAGGTCTTATCGGAGGGATTGGTCTTTTCGGGCTGGTCGTAGGGGCGGTAGGTGGTATCGGTCCAGGTATCGTCCTCGGAGGGCGCAGGCGCGGGGGCGGGCTGCACATACTGCTTGGGCTCTTCCCACGTGCTCATGCTTGCCCGGTCGAGCAGGAAGCCGAAGAGGGCGGTCTGCTGATAGACGGTCAGCGGGACGGCGATTACGCCGGCGATGATTTCAAGCGCCAGCAGGGCGGCAAGCGGCAGGCTGATGAACTGCGCCGGGAGTAGCAGAACCGAGGTGGAGAGGGAGAGCAGGATAATCCAGCCGATGAAGCTGAGGCCCAGCGAGAACAGGCGCACGCGGTGTCCCTTCATAATGCGTCCGCATTCGGAAACGGATTCGCGGATGCTCAGCTCCGGCTTCAGCACGGAGAGCATGGGCGCCATCTGATAGGAATAGCTCCGCGGGATGGTGAGGATAACGGCGGTGATGAGGAGGGCGATGGCCGGCAGGGCGGCGTCGGGCGCGAGGACGGCCAGCGCCGCGCCGCCGATGAGGAAGAGCATCGGAAGCCAGAGGATGGTAAACAGGGTGAGGAGCAAAACTCCGGCCATGCGCAGATAATCCTTCGGACTGATTTTCAGGATCGAGAGCGAGAGACTTTCGCCCGCATGCAGCCGCATGGTGAGCCGGGTCATACCGAGCGTATAGACGGGCGAGAGCAGAGCGAAGATCAGCATAGCGACGCCGACGGCGGAAAGGAAGTCCTCGCTCAGCGGGACGAGCCCGGGCATATCGATCCGGTCGGCCGCGTCGAGGACGAGCCTTGTGCCGTTCCAGTAAGTCTGGGAGGTCAGCGGGCCGAGGGTGACGGTAAGCACGGTGTTGTGGTTGTTATTGATGAGCTGATCCGAGTTTGCCACATTGGCGGACGGGCCGATGATGGCGCCGCCGATCAGGGCGAGCAGGACGCCGATGAGGATGGCGGCTTTCCATTTTCCGCGGAGGGCGGCGCGCGCTTCTCTCCGGTAGGATTCGGAGCTGCGGA
>JAFQQU010000126.1 GCA_017410445.1 Clostridia bacterium
ACTGATTATTCTTAAAAACGTAAAAGAAAACCATAAGTTGCCAGTCTGGAAGACCGTAAACTTATGGTTTTTGGCTATAAGAATATCTTTAACTCACTCCCCATACATATTTCTCAGCAACCCACCCGCCTCAATAATTTTATCCTCTCTGCCATGCGCATACCGGTTCATCGTCGTACTGATATCCGCATGCCCGGCAATGGTCTGCAGCGTTTTGATATCCACATGTGCTGCGGCCATCGTAATGTACGTATGCCTGAGCACATGCGCCGTTGCACCATGCATGTTAATCGTTCGGCAGATACGTTCCCAGCCGCGCTTGTATGTCATTTCTGTAATCGGGAATTCACCGTTTCCAAGCACATATGTACCACTCGGTTTGCACTCCAGAAGGATCCTCTCCAGCTGAGGTTCAAGCGGTATCATCCGCACACCTGCGGAGCTTTTTGTCGGACCGATGTATCCTCGATTGCCCACATGCCGCACGCTGCGCTGAATATGGATCACTTTACGGTCGTAATCGATGTCGCTCCATTGCAATCCCAATGCCTCACCACGTCGTATGCCGGTGAAAATCAGAAGCGCGACCAGCACCTTATCCTTTAATTCAAGCCTGTCCAGATGGTTGATGATATCCTGCGCATCCTCCAGCGAGAGCGCCTCTCGTGTCACCTTCTTCCGGCTCATCGTCAGGCGCTTGCTGCGGGTTGGATCTGTCGTGCACAATCCATCCTCAATGGCTGATTCGAAGATACCATGCAGAACAATACCCATGCATCGCACGGATGAATGGGCCATATCGGAACGCTGATTGTAAAAACTCTGAATGTCCATGGTTGTTATCTCCTCCAAACGCATTTCACCGAAAAACGGAACCAGATGCTTGCGGATGATCAGCCGGTAGTTCATGGCTGTACCGGGACGCAGTTTGGGGACTTTGAACTTTTCAAACCAGTCCCAGGCATAGTTGGCGAACACATGGCGATCGGTACCGGTTGCTCTGACCGGCAAACGGGCTGGCGTCTTGGGCAGCGCAGGCGCAGCCGGAGCAGCGGACACCTTGGGCATTTGCCCCGCAAGCAGAATTGCCATGCTTTTCTGAAATGCTTCTGCCTGCTGGCGAAGGCTTTCTGCAGGCGAGATACTGGCAGCAGCTACCTTCTTTTTCCGTGACACCGAGTGCTGCGGCTGGGTGTTCATGATATCAGCCAGCAGATCCTGATCATTCAATATATTCATAGATGATTTGTCCACGTGGTTTCACCTCCCTGGCAGCGCGTGCAATCCTGTATTTTTCAGCTGCCCGTTCAGCCGATGCCTGCGAACAGTAGCTGCTGTTTCCCTGCAGGTGCCGCAGCAGAATGGAACGGCTCTCTTTGAATGCGGGTCCGTTCATGCCCAGAGCTACGAGCAGCCCGCGCATGCTGAAACGTTCATTGGTGATTTCTCTCTGCCGGGCAATCACTCTCGTGCACTCGCGGCAGTACTTTACGATCAGTACCGCCAGCTGTCCAAAAGCCTTCAACGTTACCATATCCGAAGCCTGCGGAAAGCCGGTGATCCGAACACGCTCCGCTGAGAACTCCACTCCGATGATTCCCGCTCCGTATACTGCATCGTGTGCGCAAAGCGTCTGCAGAAATGTTTCGGCAGAGTCCTCCGCTGACTGCTGGGCAAGCAGCCTGATCAGCGTTTTCTGCACCTGAAAACAGCTGCCCGTGGCGTGATTGATCAGTTCTCCATAGCTGAAGAGCAGATTCGTCAGGTTGTGAAGCACACGGCCATCGAACTGATTCATCTCAAAATCGAAGTGCATGTTCATATTGGTTTCCATGGTTCTCCCTCCTTCCGTTTTTCGGTATGGCATCTATCACTCAAACCGGTTTATTAGTCAACGGTCATGTTGAAAAAACAATCAATTCTACCTTTCACACAAAATGCTTTCTTACAACCGGTGTTATTTCACAATCAGAAAAGCACTCCCCGCATACCGCTATATGCCGATATGCGAGGAGATTTTGATATTATCGGACCTTCAGGCTCTTGATAGCATTCCTGTCAATCAGCCGGGAATCCATACGCTGACTGATATAGAACCCAACCTGACCATGATCGGCGTAGCGCTCATTCAGGCGCTTGATGCTCCTGTGGCCGCGATCACCAATAAGATAATGCTGGAAATCACCAAACAGGATCGGCGTGTTACCGCTGGCGACATCAGGCATCGACTTGCAGATGATCACAGGATATCCAAGCAGCGTGGTGGGAACGTCTCGTTCCATATCATCCTCCCAGATCGAACGGCCATGATAAAGCTTGATTTTTCGCAGATGCCCTTCCGTGGCATCATTCATCAGGAAAACACCTTTCTTGCGATAGCCTGCCGGAACAGAAAGGATCAGATCCAGCAGATCATCTGCATTGATCGACCCGGCCTCTTCCGTCAATGTCCCTGTTTCCACCTGCTTAAGCAGGCCCAGTGGCTTGGCCTTGCCATCTCCGGAGATCATGGCTTCTTCCTCCGCCGTTCCCAGTCGGTGGGAAAAGGCTTCCGCGATGTAGGCCTCGATGTCAAAACCGGCGTCCTCCAGCAGTTCATCGCTGCACAGCACAGCCGTTGCCAGCTTGTATGCGCCAATGGTGACGCTGCCAAACTGGCCTTCCGTCACAGGAATCATAGCGCCTTCCGGAACCCATGTTGCATTATCGATGCCAAGAGCCACCGGGATTTTCAGATCGTGCGTGGTGGTTACCACACTGCTGATTCTGCGCAGCACGTTCTGTTCTTCCAGAGCCTTAATGAGTTTGTGTTCAAACTCATCGGGAACCAGATAGCCGCCCGCTGCGTCGCTGCCTTCCTTGAGGGCGTTGCACACAGTACCCGCGCTGAGATAATCAGCGTAGGCTCTGTTGTACACCGGGGAAGCGGTTTTACCTGGGGTATCCAGGGGCATGTTTCGATCCTTCAGGAGATCCAGTCGGATCATGGCATCATGAGCGGTCATATTCATCATATCAGTGTTCCTCCTTTTTGTTGTAACGCTTGATCAGTTCGCGCAGACATGCGCAAATACCGGAAATATCATTGCTGGGAAAACGATAGGTCTCCATCAGCGGAATCTTCGAGCCGCCCTGGGCTACAACGCTTACGCATGATCGACCCGGCTGACATCCGCGAACAGACAGGGTTATCGTTCCCACACGCTTGCTGAGTACGACGGTATCTCCATCCATATCCATGGTGAATTGCGGCTCCAGCAGCTGGATGATGCCCGTATAGCCCTGGGTCCGCCACTCGTTTTTATACTCCAGAACCTTGGGCGGCCCCTTTTTATCCGTTACATTGACAAGGTGGATGTCTTTGGCCTCGGCCTTGCTCAATGCCGCCTCC
>JAFQQU010000127.1 GCA_017410445.1 Clostridia bacterium
AACTGTGCGTCGTGCGAAGCACGCCCGGCGAAGGGGATCTTCTGAGATTGATCGAAGATCAATCATCAGAAGTCGCCGCACGACGGGGAGCACACCGGTTAAACGCATCACACTCCCGGAAGATTCCGGCTCACGCAGCCTGCCCGGACCCATGGCCCGCCGGGCTCCCATGATCCCCCGACTCCCTCAGTCTGCTTCGCAGACAGCTCCCTCAGAGAGGGAGCCTGCGGATGCCAAACGAATCCACCCGCTAAGTACCGCTACACAGCACGACCCGCCTATCTGGCTCCCGTGATCCCCCGACTCCCTCAGTCTGCTTCGCAGACAGCTCCCTCAGAGAGGGAGCCTGCGGATACCAAATGAATCCGCCCGCCAAGTACCGCTGTACAGCACGACCCGCCTGTCTGGCTCCCGTGATCCCCCGACTCCCTCAGTCTGCTTCGCAGACAGCTCCCTCAGAGAGGGAGCCTGCGGATGCAGCGCTAATCCACCAGAAAATATCATTACACAACACGACCCGCCCGGCCATAAATCTGAGCCGGACGGGTCTTCTTGTATGCGAACTGTTTCGCTCCCCGCGCCGCAGGATTACAGCTCCGCGTCAAACGCGACCTTGAACGCCGCGCGGCGGATCGGGATGGGATATTCGTTGTCGCGGGTGGGATGGACGCGGTTGGTCAGGAAGATGAGATAATCGCCGGTGGCCATGTCCATCCAGATGCTGGTGCCGGTGAAGCCGGTGTGACCCATGACGTTGCCCTCGGGCCGCTCGAGATATGCAATCCAGCCCAGCGCGCGGTTCTCGCCCAGATGCGCCGTCTGGTTGGTGTAGGACTTCTTCAGCCATTCCTCGCTGAAAGCGGGATTGTGGGTCGGCGGCATGATGGCCGCGCAGAATTTGCCCAGATCCTCCGCCGTGGAGAATACGCCGGCATGGCCCGCGACGCCGCCCAGCTGCGTGGCGGTCTCGTCGTGTACGCTGCCGCGGCGCAGCACGCCGTTTTTGATCTCGGTAGCGGCGCAGTAGACGCCCTCGGGCGGGTTGTAATAGGTGTTCTTCATGCCCAGCGCGTTCCAGATTTCGCTGGCAACGAAGTTCTGCTTCTCGCCCATGGCCTCGGCCAGAATCTCGCCGAGGAAGATGAAGCTCAGGTCGCTGTACTGAACCTGTGCGCCCAGCGGCTTCGGCGGCTCCAGCATAAACAGGCCGTCGATGCGCTCCTTGCGGGTTTCTCCGAACTTTTCCGGATGCATGCCCGGCATCAGGCCCGCGGTATGGGTCAGCAGGTTCCACAGAGTCACCTTCTCCAGCGCCGGATGCATCTTCTGATGGTGCAGCATCTCGGGCAGGGTGTCGTCGAGCGAAAGACGGCCCTCCTGCAGGAGGAGGACGATGCCCGCCCATGTGCCGACCAGCTTGGACAGTGAGGCGATGTCAAACACCGTGTCCTTGGTCATCGGCTCCTTCGTGGGCACGAGCTGCGCGTAGCCCCACGCCTCGTGGAACTGCGTCTTGCCGCCGTTGCCCACCAGCATGACCGCGCCGGGCAGCTTGCCCTCGGCGACGGCGTCCTCAAACATTTTGGCGATGGCGTCGATCTTATATTGTTCCATATAGTTCAGCTCCTGTTCGTTCAGAGATCAGATCAGCCCGCCCGACTAACGCTGTCAGGCGGGCTGAAAGGTATGTATTCTGTTTCTGAGGATGAGTGTAAGCAGAGGAAAGCGGGATAGCCGCTCCTCCTGCGCAGGCCGGTTCGGAAGATGATCCGCGCAGATCTGCTCGGGCGCGGATGTATGCGTCCGGATCGGCAGGCGCTGCCGATGTGCGGGATGGGGGCTGATGTGCGCGTTCCTCCTCCCGCGGACTCCGTCCGCAGTCGTCGGAGCCTCAAAATTCCTGATTGCAATCATGAATTTTGAGGACGCGCAGTTTGTGCGCCGCCCCTTCATCGCTCCCAGCAGACAAAGCGCTCATTCAGCCTTTTCCCGCCCGCGGATTCTCAGTGCGGGGCGGCGGAAAAGGACAGACGAAGCGGGGTTTGTGCGGCGGCGCGATGAGTAGGGGTTACGTGCCTCCGGCGGCTTAAGGGACCAGTCCCTTAAGAAACCCCCACGCACACCCGGGTTAGGTTGGTGCGCAGCGGATGCGTGCGGCCGCAGAAAGGTTTGTCCTGCCCAAACGCCGACGCGGCCGACCGATCTTTGTCGGGCGGGTCGGTTTCCGTTGCCCGGCAGGCCATGGCTGTCGGCCCTGCCGACTTAGAAGCGTCCGCCCAGCTTGGACAGGGTGTTATAGCTGAAGCGCATGCAGCCGATGGAATCGGTCTCAACCGCGTTATCCTGCTCGATCATGGCATACTTCACGCCGATCTCGTCGCAGGCGTCCATGATGGCCGTCCAGTTCATATTGCCCGCGCCGATGGGGGCGATGACGTTCTTATTCTCGGGCGTGCCGTTCATCTCCTTGAAATGAGCGACGTCCATGCGGCCCTTGACCTTCCTGATATAATCCAGCGGATTGCCGCCGCCCATCTGCACCCAGAACATGTCCAGCTCGAACTGAACCGCGTCGGAGCAGTTCTCCATCAGCAGCTCCAGGCCGGTCTTGCCGACCTCGGGGAAGCGGTAGAACTCAAACGCATGGTTATGATAGATGAAGTGCTGGCCGTTGTCCGCCATCTTCTCGGCAATCTTGCTGGCGCGCTTGGCAAACTCGATATAGCCCTCGGGAGACGTGCGGAACTCGCCCGGCAGACCGCCGATGCCCGGATATTCACACTTCAGAATCTTATGGTTCTTGATGACCTTATCGACGTCCTCTTCCATCTCCTGGAAGCTGATATGCGTGCAGGCGCACTCCAGGCCGGACTCGTCCAGCATGCCCCTGAGCTGATCTGCGGTGAACGCCTTGTTATGGCCGGACAGCTGGCAGATGTTGTAGCCGATGGCCTTGATTTCCTTCATGCACTTGAGCATCTCTTCCGGTTCCTGGCAATGGTCGCGGACGGAATACAGCTGGGCGCCAATCTGAAGCTTGGACATGGTGTCATCCTCCTCAATAGATCATATTCATCGGGCATGGCCCGTTTCTTACAGGGTGTACTTCGCGCGCTCTCCGCCGATCAGCTTCGGCCGCGTGATCGCGGCAGTCAGCGGCGCTTCGCCGATTTTACTCATCGACAGCCGCACCGGAACGGCGACCGCCTTCAAATGCATGCCGATCAGCGTGCTGCCGATATCCAGCCCGGCGTCCGCCGAAACGGCCTCCACCAGCACCGGATCCTTCATCAGCCGGTACGCGGCCGACGCGCAGGAGCCGCCCGCCTTGGGATGCGGAACGGCGCAGACCTCGGTATAGCCGTATTTTTCCGCGTCCTCCCGCTCCATCACCAGCGCGCGGTTCAGATGCTCGCAGCACTGGAACGCAACGCATGCGCCCTTCTCGTAAGCCGCCTTCATCGCGGTTCCGGCCACCTGCGGGCCCAGCTCGGGCACCGAGGCCTTGCCGATGACGCCGCCGGCGATCTCGCTCGTCGAGCAGCCGATCACCATAAGCCGGATGGGCCGCATGTCGCTTCTTTCAATGGACAGCAGCTCATCAACTGCCTGAGCCACCGCCCGTTCGATTTCATCCATCAGTTATTCTCTCCCGGATTAAGCCTTTTCCAGAGTGACCCAGCGCTTCTCCTCGGAGGACTGCACGATCGCGCAGACCAGCGCCAGCGCCGGCAGGCCGCTGCGGCCGTCGATCCAGAACTTCTCGCCCCTGCGGATGCAGCTATAGTAGTCCTCGATCTGGGTGCCGTGGCTGGAGCCCCAGTATGCCTTGCCGACAACCGACTTGTTCTCGCCGCGGGCGATCAGCTCGAAGGAATCCTTCTCAACCTTGAACAGGTTGTTGCCGTACAGCTTCAGAACGCCCTTCTCCATCTGCAGCTCGACCTCAACCGGCGCGTCGGCGACATAGTTGTTGGTGGTGTGGATGACCGCGCGCTGGCCGCCCTCGTAAATGGCGACGCCCATCGCGTTGTCCTCAACCTCGATATCGTTTTCAAGCAGACCCGTGAACACCGCGCCGCGGACCTTCTCGATCGGGCCGCCGATGTAGCTGAGCAGGTCCAGCGTATGAATGGCCTGATTGATCAGCGAGCCTGCGCCCTCGGTGAGCTTGCTTCCGCGCCAGCCGGAATCGACATAATAGGAGCGGCTGCGGGTCCAGCTGACTTCGGCGCGCGCGCCCTTGAACTCGCCCATTTCGCCCGACTTGACAATTTCCAGCGCCTTCTGAACGGCGGCGTTGTAGCGGTTCTGGAAGATGACGCCCAGCGTGCCCGCGCCTTCCTTTTCGGACGCTTCGATCATTTTGCGCGCATCGGCGACGGTGGTCGCCATGGGCTTTTCGGTCAGTACGTTTTTGCCGTTGCCCAGGGCCTCAATGGCGACGGGCGCATGCAGATAGTGAGGCAGGCAGATATGAACGACGTCGATTTCCGGGAGCGCGACAACCTCATGCCAGTCGCCGTACGCCTTCGCGCCGGTCGCTTCGGCAGCGGCCTGAGCACGGTCGGGCTTGATATCGCAGACAGCGGCGATTTCAACATCCGCCAGCGTCTGAATGGCAATGATATGAACCTTGCTGATACTTCCGCATCCGATAACCGCGGCCTGGAGCTTTCCGTTCTTCATAAACACTACTTCCTTTCTCGCATGCCCGGCCTGGTAAAAGCGTAGGTTCCGATGGAAACCGCCACGGCCAGGTTCAGCGAATCAATTTCATTGGTCTGCGGGATGACGACGCTCTGGCCCAGCTGCGCAAAATGCGCAGGCAGACCGGTCTGTTCGTTGCCGAAAACCAGCGCATACTTCTCCGGATGCGTCCCGGCCACCTCATCCAGCGGCTTCGCGCCATCGAGCATGAAGGGGAACAGGCTGTGATCGGGGAAAAGCGAGCGATAGTCCTCAAAGGTGTTGAAGGTTCTTACGTTCATGCGGTAAAACGCGCCCATCGAAGCGCGCAGCACATGCGGATCAAACGCATCCACGGCGGGACGAATGATTGCGACGTCTTTGATGCCGAAGCCCAGACAGGCGCGCAGCGCGGTGCCCAGATTGCCGCCGTCGGTAATCTGGCAGAGCACGACATGGGGCCGGTCGGGCGAAAGCTCGGCGTCGTATTTGCGGAACACGAGCGCGGCGTAGCAGTTGTCTTTCTGGGATTCGCGCTTGAGCACGCGCTCGGCGAACTCCTCCCGCACGCCCATGGCCGCGCATTTTTCTCTCAGCAGGGCGACGCCTTCGTTTTCAAGAGAGCTGGGATGCAGCAAAAGCCGCATGGCGGCCTCGGGCCTTGATTCCAGCAGATTCAGCGACGGAAACACGCCCAGCGCGTAGCTGTAGTCCAGCCGCTTGTTATAGGCTTCCAGTTTGGGCACAGATACCCCTCATTTCATGTTTTTACCTCTATAGTATACACCGAACCGGCGCAGATATCAAGAATGACTTGAAATTCATCGAAAAATACTGTAAACTGATGATACATAACTTTGCATTTTCGAGGAGGCGTTCCGATGAAGCTCAAGCTGATCGGCTGCCAGGTTTTCTTAAGAGAGCTGTATCTTCTGTGCGCGCATTCGCCGCATTCTGTTCAGATCCGCTGGATGCCGACCGACCTGCACACCCGCCCGCAGACCGACCTGCGCCCGGCGCTGCAGCGCGAGATCGACCGGATCGACGAAGAGGACGATCCGTGCGACGCGATCATCCTCGGCTACGGCCTCTGCTCCATGGGTACCGTCGGGCTGAAGGCCGGAAAGCATCCCTTAATCATCCCCCGGGTGCATGACTGCATCACCCTTCTTCTGGGCTCAAGAGAGAAATATCAGGAGCTGTTCGACAAATACAGCGGCGGCGTATACTGGTACTCCCCCGGCTGGATCGAGCAGTTCAAGGAGCCGGGCCGCGGCTATGACGAGCAGGCGAAATACATGGAATACGTCGAGAAATACGGTGAAGAGAACGCCGAATATCTGATTGAAGTCGAGAAGAGCTGGATTCAGAACTACTCTCTCGCCGCGCTGATCGAATGGCCTCAGCTGAAGAGCGACCGCTTCGACGCGTTCACCCGTCAGGCGGCGAAGGAGGGAGATCTGGAATATCTCCGCCTCGTCGGCGAGGACACGCTGATGAAGAAGCTGGTCTTCGGGGAATGGGACGAGAGCTTCCTTCGCGTGGAGCCGGGGCAGAAGATCGTCTATTCTGCGGACGAGCAGCTGATGGAGGCGGAATAAATCACGGGCCGGGGCAGACAGGAAAAGCGGCGGAGGAAGCTGAGACCGGTCTGGCGGAAGAACTTCAGCGGCGGCGTGATGAGTTAAGTTACGTGCCTCCGGCGGCTTAAGGGACCAGTCCCCATACATGGGAACTTAAGGATTCGGTGGAGCGACTCAAAGCCGCCCCTGTGTAAGGGGAGGTGGCGCGTGAGCGCCGGAGGGGTTGAAACATTACATTTTGAACCAAGTTATCGATTGAAATCTAATCGGAAAACGCCATCTTGCAACCCCTCAGTCACCTTTGGTGACAGCTCCCCTTGCACAGGGGAGCCTTCGCTTGGGCGCTACCGTTGATTAAGTTCCCACCTATGGGACCAGTCCCTTAAGAATCCCCTCTTCGCTCACGCGGGCTGTGTCTGAGCGGAGCGAAACATCCAAATAAATCCAACAAAGGCAGGCGATATACCTATGCTGAAAACCGATCCGAGATACGGCGCATATGTCTCTATCCTGAAGGCGCATCTGATTCCCGCCATGGGCTGCACCGAGCCGATTGCCATCGCCTATGCGGCGGCGGTCGCGGCCCGCGCGCTGGGCGAAGTGCCCGAGAAGGCGCAGGTACTGGTCAGCGGAAACATCATCAAAAACGCCAAGTCGGTCACCGTCCCCAACACGGCTGGCCGCAAGGGCATCGAAGCCGCCTGCGCCGCAGGCCTCATCGCCGGCGATCCGGACAAAGAACTGCAGGTCATCGCGTCCGTCTCCGAGGCGCAGCTTCAGGAAATCGACGCCTATCTCGCCCGCAACGTCATCACCGTCGGCATCAAACCGGACGCCCGCCTCTTCGACATCCTCATCATCGCCGAGGCGCACGGCCACAAGGCCACCGCCCGCATCGCCGACCGCCATACCAACGTCGTCGAAATCACCTTCGACGGCGACGCCCGCCTGAACGCCGCCATCTCCTCCGACCGCGAGGATCAGGACGGCGCGCAGGAGACCTTGCTCACCATCGAGGGCGCATACGACTTCGCAGATACCTGCGACATCGACGACGTGCGCCCGGTCATCGCCCGCCAGATTGCCTACAATACCGCCATCGCTCAGGAAGGCCTGACCGGCAAATGGGGCGCGGGCATCGGCCAGCTGCTGATTTCAAGCGTCGGCACCGACGTACGCACCCGCGCGCGCGCCATGGCGGCGGCAGGCTCGGACGCGCGCATGTCCGGCTGTGAAATCCCTGTGATCATCAATTCGGGCAGCGGCAATCAGGGCATGACCATCTCCCTGCCCATCATCGAATACGCCAAGGAGGACGGCGTTTCCGAGGACCGCCTCTACCGCGCGCTCATCCTCGCCAACCTCACCGCCATCCGTCAGAAGACCCTCATCGGCTGCCTCTCCGCCTACTGCGGCGCGGTCAGCGCGGGCTGCGCGGCGGCGGTCGGCGTGGCCTATCTTCAGGGCGGCAGCCTGAGTCTGGTAAACCACACGCTGGTCAACGGCCTGGCCATCCTCTCGGGCACCATCTGCGACGGCGCAAAGCCCTCCTGCGCGGCCAAAATCGCCTCCGCCATTGACGCCGGCCTCATGGGCTACGAAATGGCGAAGAACCGCCGCCAGTTCCGCGGCGGCGAGGGCATCGTCAAAAAGGGCGTTGAGAACACCATCGTCAACGTCGGCCGTCTGGGCCGCGACGGCATGAAGGAGACCGATCAGGAAATTCTGAGAATCATGATCGACAACTGATGAATATCCTGTAAGTCAGGGCCGCGTCCGGGGCGAATCTCCCGGGCGCGGCCTTTTTTCCCGGTCATGCGAATTATGGCGTTTTTTTCAACTTCTTTTTTCAATTCCGGGCTTTTAACCTTTTCCTTTGAGTGCTTTAATTAGACTGTTGAATTTTCGCCGCAGACGCGGCCTTTCATAAAATACACTCTACAGAAAGCGGGATCCTATGTCGCCCACCAGAAAACGCTACTTTCTCCGCCTGATCGGCCGGTGTCTGATTCTGATTCTCTGCATCGTCATGTATTTTGCCTGCCCGCAGTGCTTCGACGTGCTGAACGGCATGAATTTCTTCCGGACGCCCTCCCCCCTGCATCTTCTTTGGATCGTCTGGCTGATCGATATGTTTCTTCAGATCATTCCCATCCGCAACAAGGTGCCTCTCGGCTCGCAGAAGCTCTTCTTGAACCGCTTCCGGCCCATCCGCGAAAAGATCAATTACGAGGCGCTGCGCAGCTATGTGGTATCGACCACCAAGGCGGCGTATAAGGTGTTCATCCTCTGGTGCCTGCTGATTGCGGCCATCGGCGGGCTGTATTTCGCGGGAATCATCAGCAAGACGGGCCTTTTCCTCATCAGCGTGCTGTTTTACGTGTGCGACCTGATCTGCGTGCTGATCTGGTGCCCCTTCCGCCTGATCATGAAGAACCGCTGCTGCACCACCTGCCGCATCTTCAACTGGGATCATCTGATGATGTTCTCCCCGCTGGTGTTCATGGACGGCTTCTACGCCATTTCCCTCCTGATCATGGCCTTCCTCGCGTGGCTGGTGTGGGAGCTGTGCGTGATGATGTATCCCGAGCGCTTCTGGGACCGCTCCAACGCCGCCCTCCAATGCTCCGAATGCACCGACAAGCTCTGCACCCAGTACTGCCGCAAGCTGAGGGCGTAAAATCCGCTCATTTTTCTGCCTAAACAAATATTTAGCTTGCATTTTCCCCGAAATGGGATATAATAATTTTAACGCATCGAAGGGAACGGCAGGCATATCTGTCCCATCAAGAGATCCGGCGGCCGGTGAAAGCCGGAGACACGATCCCCTGTTTCCATCCCGGAGCGGCCTGCGACGAGCAGGACGGGCGCGGCCCGATAGCGCCGTCTTATGAAGGAGCCCCTATGGGCTTGAATCAGGGTGGCACCGCGAATACATCAATTCGCCCCTGCTTGCGAAAAACCGCAGGCAGGGGCTCTTATTTTCAAGGAGGAGAACACACCATGCTGGATATCAATCTGATCCGCTCGAATCCGGAATTCGTCGTCGCCGCGCTCAAGAAGCGTGAATATGACGTTGACCTGACCGAAATGCTCGCCTGGGACGCCCGCCGCAAGGACATCCTGATCGAGAACGAAGCCATCAAGGCCGAGCGCAACAAGAAGAGCAAGGAAATCCCCATGCTGAAGAAGCAGGGCAAGGATACCGCCGAGCTGCTGGAGACCCTCAAGCAGATGGCCGACCGCGTCAAGGAGCTGGACGAGGAGCAGAACGCCCTCGAAGAGAAGATCAACAAGTTCGTTCTGGCCCTGCCGAACCTGCCCGCTGAAGACGTCGTCGCCGGCGGCAAGGAAAACAACGCCGTTGTGAAGGTATTCGGCGAGAAGCCCGAGTTCCCCTACGAGCCCAAGAACCACGTCGACCTGTGCACCGACCTCGGCCTCATCGACTACGAGCGCGGCGTCAAGATGGGCGGCAACGGCTTCTGGCTGTACACCGGCGTGGGCGCGCAGCTCGAATGGGCGCTGCTCAACTACTTCATCACCGAGCACATCAAGGACGGCTACACCTTCATGCTGCCGCCCCACATGCTCACCTACGAGTGCGGCCTGACCGCCGGCCAGTTCCCCAAGTTTGAAGAGGACGTATACCGCCTGAACGAGGAAGGCTTCCACTTCATGCTGCCCACCGCCGAAACCGCGCTGATCAACCTGTACCGCGGCGAAATCCTGACCGAGGACGATCTGCCGGCCAAGCTGTTCGCCTACACTCCCTGCTACCGCCGCGAGGCGGGCACCTATCGCGCCAGCGAGCGCGGCATGGTGCGCGGCCATCAGTTCAACAAGGTTGAGATGTTCGGCTACACCAAGCCCGAGGATTCCGACGCCATGCTCAAGGAGCTGATCGAGAAGGCCTGCCGCCTGGTCGAGGGCCTGGGTCTGCACTACCGCCTGAGCAAGCTGGCCGCCGGCGACTGCTCCGCCTCCATGGCCACCACCTACGACATCGAGCTGTGGCTGCCCAGCATGAACGAGTACAAGGAGTGCTCCTCCGTCTCCAACGCCAAGGACTATCAGGCCCGCCGCGGCAACATCCGCTTCCGCCGCAAGGAGACCAAGAAGATCGAGTATGTTCACACCCTGAACGGCTCCGGTCTTGCCACCTCCCGCCTGATTCCCGCCATCGTCGAGCAGTATCAGCAGGGCGACGGCTCCATCATCATCCCCGAGGTTCTGCGTCCCTTCATGGGCGGCATGGAAAAGATCAGCCCCAAGCGCTGAGCATAAACGCCTCACACCAGCCTCCCGGCAGCAGTTTAATCCGCTGCCGGGAGGCTCTTTTATTTCAAACTACCGGTTTAATGACACAAAAGCCGCAATATGATATTCTATATCCATCGACAGGGAAGCGGCCGAAAAGCCCTTCTCCTCAGTACCTTGACAGCTGAACAGTGAGAAATTATATCTGCAAGCACCATGTGCGGCAAGCCAGAAAAATTCAGGCGGCGGCTATCCGAACGCCTAGGGGCTCGGACCCCGACGCCGGCGGCAAGGCGGCCGACCGGCAAGGATAGCGGGACAGGAGCGGCCGAAGACACGGCCTGTCCGCCGGAATCCCAAGGGATTGCGGCAACTCGTTTTCTTTCGGACTTTTCAAAAAGAGGGCCCTGAGCGAGAGTATTTTCATTCAGCAGGACGGCCTTTCAGACAGTTTATCCGCACGACCATTTTGGGCAGACGGGCCCGCAGTCACCCCATGATAACATCCTTCTAATAGATTGCTGTTCTATATTTGATCGACTGCGGGCGTATGTTATCGGATAGTCTGCCCATCTTTTCACAAGGAGGAATGCAAATGACGCATCAGTTTCACGAGCTTCTTCTGAGCGAACTGCGCATGGCGGCATATCAGCCGGGCAATCCGGCCGATGTGACGGATGAAATGCTCTGTCTGGCGGTCACGCTGAATGAGAATATTCGCTCTCTGGGCTATGTACTGCGCCCGGACGACATGATTCGCCTCTCGGCCAGCCCTTCTCTGCGCGGTTTCTTCGACCATCTGGAGGCGCTCGTGCCCGACGTTCAGGACAAGCCGATGTACCCCGGCTTCCCGCAGCAGGTGATGGAGATGTCCGAGGCGGAATTCCGCCTGCATCAGATGATCCATTACTTCTCCACCTACGGGCTGGAGGACCTGCTGGGCGTTGAGGTCAGCCGCGGCTGGCTGCCCGGATATGACCATCCGGAGCGCACCGAAAAGGATACTGCCCTGATGGACCTGCGCGTCATCGAGCTGGTAAGCGAGCAGGAAGCGCCCGCAAGGGTGCTTTCCGTGCTGCTGGGCCGCCGCGAACGGCTGACCAACCCGGAGCTTGCGCTGGTGCTCGAATGCGCGCCGCTGTGCAGCCATCAGCAGCTGCAGGGCATGAAGGTCCGCTTCAAGGAGAACATCGGCCTGCTCTTCCCCATGCTGATGAAGCATGAGAACCGGGAGGCGGCGCTCATCACGCTGCATGCCATCTGCGCGCATACCGGCGACGTACTGGAGAACGCAAAGCAGTATCTGAAAGATCACAGGCATCACCTGACCACGTCTGAC
>JAFQQU010000128.1 GCA_017410445.1 Clostridia bacterium
CGCTCAGTTCGGCGCGCAGATCGTCAAGGAACAGCGGATCAATGACCTTGTGGATGTTTTCAATGGACGTGTAGTGCATACCACCCTTGCGGCGGGTGTCGGGATTCAAGGTGCTTTCAAAAACCGCACCGAAAATGGTGGGGCTGATGTCGCTCCAATTGAAATCCTCGCTGGCGCGGGTCAGCAGCAGATTATAGATTTCCTCATTGAAGGGCGGAATCTCAATTTCTTCGTCGGAGAACAGACCGCCGTTGACGTACGGGAACGCAGCCAAGTCGGGATCGTCTTCTGCAAGGTAGGGATCGCGTTCTTCCGGCTTTTGATCCAGAATACGGAACAGCTCGCGTAATGCCTTGCGGCCTTTCTGCATGCCGCGATTGCGCAGGAAGTCATGGAACATATTCGGCTTGCCGAAAATACCCGCATCCTCTGCATACAAACAGAAAACTAGACGTACACAGAGCATATTGAGGCTTTTCAGCGTGCGTTCGTTGGTGGGATCGATGTACTGCTTCATGAAAGCGTCGTACAGCTTGCCAACCAGCTCACCAGCCTGCATGGAGATTTCCATTTCACGCTTAATGTTTTCGTCGCCGGTATCGACAAGGAAGTTCAGGCGGGAATACTCCTTTTCCAGATCGGAAAGCAGCACAACTTCCGGCGCATCGTTGGGCCGGTTCATATCGTGAATGTGGAATTCCTTGAAATTGCAGACCACTATCCAGCGCGGATTCTGATCGTGAGGCAGATAGCCCGCATAACGACGCGCCTGTTGAAATGGCGTAAGCATCTGACCATCAGATTGCTTGTAGCCCCTACGTAGATCGATGTCCTGTCCCTTTTGCTCAATCAGCACGCGAGTAGACTTAATAAGGCCATCAATAAAGCTGGTATGACTCAGCTTTACGCGCACCTCAAAATCGATAAACTTATCAGGATCAGCCACGCCGAACACCTTTTGCAGAAGAGCCATCCAGAAAGATTGCGTTTCTTGCTTTTCGTCGCCACGATCTTTCCAATACGCTGCAAATTCCTTTGCGGCTGTTCTCTTTTCCATTTCTGTCATAGGTGTTTCCTCCTGAAAACCTGATGGGGAATAACTCGTTGATAATATTATAATGCAGAATGGAAAACGCTTCAATCATAAACTGGAAGATCGTTCGGACGACCTCGATTTGACAATACCTGTACTTTTGCTAAGGTGATAATCGGTGTAAAAGTTCAGTGCTTCAGAATAAGTTTTACATTGAAAATGTTCATTTTCTGAAATTCTGTCAATGAAAACTGATTGACGGAAAATTTCGCTACATCTACAATTGATACTGATGAAACTTAACTCCAAACCTTTGTACTTTGACAACCCCAAACGCTTTTCAAAAGACCAATAGGTATTGCATCCGGAAGAACAGTGAATTGGGGGATGCGCTGCGCCCCGTCCTGCACGCTGTTGGGTGTATCGTCCCCTGTATCATAATCAACCGGAAGAATCAAAAAAGGACTGAAACCTCGCTGCGGGGTTTCAGTCCTTTTCCTTGTGATAAAGAATTAATCCGCCGGCTCCGTGGGCGGAGGCTGAATGGTTGATGGGAAACTGCGCAAATCAAAGAAGTACGGCAGAGTGAACGGAAAAAACAGCAGAGCATCAGCGGGAATTGGGATCCCCGCTGCGGCCATGCCTTGGAGCTGCGCTGCGTTGACATGACTACGCCTGATATCATTCGCAGGAGAATCTGTTCTATGGCTGGGACAGAACCTTTCTGAGGTGGTTTTCGGGCGCAGCCTTCTTGGTTATGACAACGCTTACCGCCAGCGCTTGACGTCGTCCAGCGTCAGTATGCGCGGGTCGCTGTAGATGCGCTGCAGGCGCTCGGGCGGGTTGTCCTCGATGATCCATTTGCCGTGCCAGGGCATCATGAACAGCCATACAGCGCCGTCTTCGAAGAATGCGTCCACCTCCGGCATGACGCCGCACTCGTGGAAAGCCAGCATCTTCTCCGGGCAGAGCCGCTTAAGCGCATGGAAGGAGGCGGCATGGGTGGTGACGCTCCTGTAGGTGTCCGATCCGGCGATATCGCAGTATGCGTCGCCCGGATACCAGTCCGGCGCGACCTCGTCCGCATAGCCAAGCACCCAGATCAGGTTGTTCAGACCGCGCACTTCGGTGAAGTATGCGTACATTTCACGCCAGAGGCGGATAAAGGCCTCTGAGCCGCCTTTTCCCCACCAGAACCATCCGCCGTTAAACTCGTGGAAAGGGCGCCACAGGACGGGAATATCGGCATTCTGAAGCTGCATCAGGGCGTCGGCGGCATCGTTCCAGCGGCGCAGGAGCAGCGTGCGCGCCTCGCTGCCCTCGGTGAAGAGCGCCTCAAAATCCGGCTTTTCCTCGAGGCATTCCGTGTATCCCAGTCCGACAAGGCCCGTGTGCCAGCAGATGTGCACGATGCCGCCCTGATTGTGCCAGGCGATGGACCGCTCCACGGCGCCCCGGTAATCGTCGTGCATGAAATCGGTGCCGCGGATGGCCGGGAGCTTTCCGGTGATCTTCCGGATATACGCCATCTCCTGGTCATAGCGCCCCGCGCCCGGGAATTCCTGCTGCGCGGTGAGGATCCGGCTGCCGTATACCTCCTGCAGGCGGGTGTAGAGCCGCTGTGCGCAGGGCAGGGCATTCTTGTTGCAAAGGGCTGTATTCATGGTCTTCCCTCCGTATTATTCAGGCTGAATGGCATGGACGACGGCCCA
>JAFQQU010000129.1 GCA_017410445.1 Clostridia bacterium
CAAGGCGCGCGCTTTGGGCAATTTGGCGTGCGAGTTCATGGACAGCGGGCAAGATGGTGCGATGCAGGCGCTGGTCAGCCAGCTCGATCCATCGCTTCTGGGCGCATATTTTGCGGTGTTCGGGAATCAGGGAGAGATCATCTATGCCAGCGACGACGTCAGCATGGAGGACGTCAAAGGCTTTACGAACATGGTCAATCAGGTGCTGTCCGGGCAGGAAGTGACCGCTTCGGGCATAACCGCCGTGACGCAGATTACGATGGTCGGCGTCGGAACGCCGATCATCAGGGACGGAGTGCAGCGGGGCGGCGTTTTGATGTTCCTCCCGATGTATGAAGCGTATGCGGCGCTCAGCAGCCTGAATCTGGCGCTGACGATTGCGCTGATCTGCGCCATACCGATTGTCGCGCTGCTGGTCTTTGTGATGATGGAGCGAGTCGTGCGACCGCTGAGGCAGATGCGGGACGTCGCGCTGAGCATGGCTGCCGGAAACTATGCCGTGCGTGCCGATGACAGCCAGAAGGGCGAGGTAGGCCAGCTGGCCCAGTCGCTCAACCATCTCGCGCGGGAGCTCAGCCGCAATATCGGTGATCTGACGCTCGAGCGTAACCGGCTGATTCAGTCGCTGGACGGTTTGAGCGAGGGATTCATTTCGGTCAATACGCTGGGCCGGGTCACGCATCACAATCCGGCGGTATCCGAGATGTTCAACATGCCGTATCAGTCCGGTGAGATTGATCGGGAGGTTCTTCTGACGCACGAGGGCGTATGGGCGGATTTCGACGAGGCAATCCGCGGCAATACCATCGTTCTCCGCGATACCGACATCGGCGGGCGGCTGATTCATTCGACGATCACGCCCTTTGACGGCGAAAACGGCGAGGTGGCCGGCGCGGTCGGTCTGTTTACGGACATCACGGAGAGCGAGCGTCTGGAGCGCACGCGGCGGGACTATGTGGCCAATGTATCCCATGAGCTGAGAACGCCGCTGACCGCCATGCGCGCGCTGATCGAGCCGCTGAAGGATGGCATGATCCGCTCCGAGGAGGCCCGGATGCGGTATTATGACATCATTCTCCGGGAGACCATGCGCCTGTCGAGGCTGATTGACGATCTGATGGAGCTGTCGAGGCTGCAGAGCGGAAAAATCTCGATCGACAAGCAGGTCATGCCGCTGGAGGAAATGATTCTGGATCTGGCGGAGAAATACAGCGCTACGGCGGAGGATAAGGGACAAAAGTTCAATCTGATGTTTGATCCGGCTACATGCCCGCAGGTTGTATCGAATCCGGACCGGGTGGAGCAGGTGCTTGTCATCCTGCTGGACAATGCGATGAAGTATACGCCCGAGGGCGGAGAGATTTTCCTCAATGCCCGCTGGAACGATTCGCATGTCGTGCTGAGCGTCCGGGATACCGGCATCGGTATTTCCGAAAGCGATCTGCCGTATGTGTTCGATCGGTTCTATAAGGCTGATAAATCCAGAACGGGCTCTTCGGGGTCGGGACTGGGCCTGTCCATTGCCCGCGAAATGCTTCGCTGGATGGGGGAGGATATCGTGGTCACCAGCGAGAAGGGAAAGGGCAGCGAATTCAGCTTCACGCTGAAGCGGTATGAAAAAGAATAACTGGTTTAAGGGGAGGAGCGGCTAAGGCTGCTGCTCCCTTTCTGCATTTTAGATGGACACACTACATAAACACACTTAAACTGTGTCTATAATTCGAGGAAAACACTTGCGAAGGAGGGAAAGTTCTGTTAAAATAATGAATAGCATGAAAGTTGTATCCTGCCGTTACTGTTGTGCCTAGGCAAACATGATGAGGCAGGGAAGGGATGAGCAGTACATGGCCGACAGGAACCCAGAGGTATATGGAACGGTTGCGGGCATCGATCAGGACGGTTCGCTATTGGTGAATCTGGACGGCGGTGAACGCGGCTATGCTGAATTTGAAGAGATCAGCAGACAAAACAACGTACGTCGCGATAATCTGGGTCGGATGATCGGCTGGCATATGGGGTTTGTACCGGGTGAAGCGCGGGAAGACGGAAGAATCAGGCTGTCCGCAAGGGAATTTGAAGAGCGGGAGTTCAGCCGGATCAGAGAAGCGTTTCAGGGAAAGACGAGAAATATATATACAGGCCGTCTGAGCTCTGTGACTCAGGACGGCAAGCTTGCGTTTTACCGTTTGGCGCAGGGCGTAGCCGGCGCGCTGCATGTAAGCGCGTTCAGTCTCTGCCGGGTGGATTCCTTCAGGAATATAGATCTGCCGCGGGAGCTGACGGTTGCCGTAAGCGGAATAGACGCCCGGGGCTGGGTGAGCCTGACGGCCAAGCCGGCGTTCGGCGATTTTGAGTATTCGGTGAATCGTCTGGAGCTTGCAGAAGGACAGACGATAGAAGGCCGCGTAGTCAACATCATGTCCGACGGAGCCGCAGCGGTCATGCTCGCGCCCAATCTTACGGTGCTGGTGGATCCCTGCTGCCGGATTTATCCGGGCGACACGGCGATGATCCGCATCCGCCGGATTGACTGGGAGCAGCACCGGATCAAGGCGCAGATGATCGAGCGGACAGAACGCAGGAACGATCGTTTCGATTATGCGGCGTGGAACCGTCCGGCAGAGGAGCTGGCTGCCTTTGTGGACGTCGGCGAATTCGATGACCGGATCCGTCTGAACCGGGTGAAGGCGGAGAAGAAAGTGGAACCCGCACAGGAGCCGGAGGAGCTGGATTTTGCGGTTCTGGCGCAGCGGTCGCCGTTTTCGACGTATCGGAATGAGCGCGTCGTCCGGGAACAGAGCCGCCCGGCGCGCGTTCAGGATATCTATTTTGAATCCCGGATGGGATATCTCAATGACAAACACATGCGTGTGGCCGCTGCGGTGGAGGAGCTCAAGTATTCCAGCGCATGGCAGATCAGGAGATATCTGTTCCTGAAGGACGGGCTGGCGCTGACGGACCGGGAGCTGAAGGGCGTGATCGACCGGCTGGTCAAGCACGATATCATCGGCGTTCTGAGATTCCAGAGCGACGAGGGAAATCTGCTGACCAGAGTGCTGCATCCGTCGCTCAACTACCGCTCGTTCTGCGGCCGCAATCCGAGAAATTTCGGCCCGAAGGATTTCATTGAGAGCGATGTGTCCAGCATCAAGACGAGGCTTGCGGCCAATCAGCTGCTGATCGGCCTGATGCGCAGCTGGAATCTGAAGAGCGAAATCAACACGCATCCTTTCCTCAAGAGCGACGAAACAGAAGTACGCGTGCGTCCCAGGCATTCGGTGCATGCCGAAAAGGGCGTTCGTTTTCTGGAAGCCGTCAGAAAAGGATGGGAAGAGGAATTCTGCGAGAAGCTGAAGCGGTATGAAATCCTGATCAGTCAGGAGAAGGACGCAGGCGAATGCGGCGTTGTTGCGGTGGTCGAGGATCAGGAGATGCTTGAGGGCATGCTGCAGCGCGTGAGCGAGATGCGGCTGAGCTTCCCTGTATGGCTGACGGACGATCTCGGCTGTCTCCCTGAAACCAAGCTTCATGAGATCCCTGCTACGCACGGACTTGTCGATGTGCCGAACGCGGCGCGCATGCTGCTGCAGAAGCTCAAGCAGAAAATCGAGGATCTGAACTGAACAGGGTATACACAAAAATCCGCCCGGCCGGTATACGGTCAGGCGGATTTTCTGTACATTGGGAAAAACGAATCAGCGGATGCCGAAGAGCATTTCGCCGTAGGTCGGATAGGGCCAGTAGGCGGAGGGAACCATCAGCTCGGTTTCGTCCACAACGGTGCGGAGGGCCTGCATGGCGGTGACTACCTTGTCGCGGTTATATACGGCCAGCGCTTCGCTGCCCTCGACGGCGGAGGCGGCGTGCAGGTTCTCGCTGAGCGCAGTAAAGAGCTCGGAGATGGTCTCAGTCCGCACGCTCATCTTTTCGGCCACCGTCTTTTCGATGTTGGCGGAGATGCCCAGCTGAACCTTCTTAAGCGCGCTGTCGGTCAGGAAAGCGGTGTAGCTCATGATGGCGGGCAGGATGTCCTTGCTGATCATGTCCAGCATGGTCAGCGCCTCGATGTGGATCACCTTATTGTAGTTCTCCAGCAGGATTTCCTGACGGGAGTGCACTTCGGTTTCGGTGAATACGCCGTGGCGGGCGAAGAGCGCGATGTTCTTCCGGTCGGTATAGTGCGGCAGCGCGTCTGCGGTGGAAGCGTAGTTTTTGAGGCCGCGGCGCTCTGCTTCCTCGATCCATTCCTTCGAATAGCCGTTTCCGTTAAACACGATGCGGCGGTGGTTTTTGATGGTTCGGCGGATGAGCGCGTTCAGCGTAACGGAGAAGTCTTCGGCCATTTCCAGTTCGTCTGCAAACTGCATCAGAGTGTCGGCCACGATGGTATTGAGGATGATGTTCGGGCCGGCAACGGAGAAGGAGCTGCCCAGCGAGCGGAATTCAAACTTGTTTCCGGTAAAGGCGAAGGGCGAAGTGCGGTTGCGGTCGGTGGTGTCCTTCGGGATGCGCGGCATGACGTCTACGCCGATGTCCATCTGGATTTTGCCCATCTGGCTGTATTCGGTGTCGCCCTCGATGGCGTCCAGAATCGCGGTCAGCTCGTCGCCCAGGAAGATGGACATGATGGCCGGCGGCGCTTCGTTCGCGCCCAGACGGTGATCGTTGCCCGCGCTGGCGACGGTGATGCGCAGCAGGTCCTGATGGTCGTCCACAGCCTTCAGAATAGCGCAGAGGAAGAGGAGGAACTGAGCGTTGTCCTTGGGATTAGAGCCGGGTCTTAGCAGGTTGTCGCCGGTCTCGGTGGACAGTGACCAGTTGTTGTGCTTGCCGCTGCCGTTAACGCCGGCAAAGGGCTTTTCGTGAAGCAGGCAGGCCATGCCGTGGCGGGATGCGACCTTGCGCATCATCTCCATGGTCAGCTGATTGTGGTCAATGGCGATATTGGCGCTGGTGTACAGCGGAGCCAGCTCATGCTGAGCGGGCGCGGCTTCGTTGTGCTTGGTCTTGGCCAGAATACCCAGCTTCCACAGCTCCTCGTCCAGCTCGCGCATGTACTCGGCGACGCGGGGCTTGAGCATGCCGAAGTAGTGGTCTTCCATTTCCTGCCCCTTGGAGGGACGGGCGCCGAAGAGTGTACGTCCGGTGAAGATCAGGTCGGGACGGCGATCAAACACGCTCTTGTCAATGAGGAAATACTCCTGCTCCGGGCCGACCGTGGGCGTTACGGACTGAACGTCCTTGCCGAACAGCCTGAGCACGCGTTTGGCCTGCACGTTGATGGCATCCATGGAGCGCAGGAGAGGCGTTTTCTTATCGAGCGCCTCGCCGGTGTAGGAGCAGAAAGCGGTGGGAATGCACAGGGTGCCGTCCTTGATGAAGGCGTTGGAGGTCGGGTCCCAGGCGGTGTAGCCGCGGGCCTCGAAGGTGGCTCTCAGACCGCCGGACGGGAAGGAGGAGGCGTCCGATTCGCCTTTGATGAGCTCCTTGCCGGAGAACTCCATGATAACCTCTTCGCCCTCGAGCGATTCGGGGGTGATGAAGGCGTCGTGCTTTTCGGCGGTGATGCCGGTCATCGGCTGGAACCAGTGGGTATAATGGGTCGCGCCCTTTTCGATGGCCCAGTCCTTCATGGCGTTGGCGACGACGTCGGCGATTTCGCGGGTCAGGCTGCCGCGGGTTTTGAGCAGCTTTTTGAGCGCCTTATAGGTGTCATGCGGAAGGCGCTGCTTCATGATTTTATCGTTGAATACCAGCGAGCCGAAGGTTTCCGACATGTTGATGGGTTTCATGGATGATGCATCTCCTTGTACGTAGCTGTGTTTCTGGCCGGACGCATGGGTAAATCGGAACGATCAATAATAGGGCATCCCGTTCAAAGAGTCTTTGCTGCTACAATAACAGCCCCGGTCCCGGAAGTCAACGCAAGAACGGGTGAGATTTCGTTAAGGAGAGCTGCGAAACGGCTGAAGGAGAAGAGAAAGAAGAACAAAGGCTCCGGGCAGACGGATTGCCGCCGGCCTGAAGCCTTATTTTTCATTCAGAAGCTCTGAGCGCGGGATGTGATGCCAGCCGTTTTCGGTCGGATACGCGTTCAGCGGGGCGAGCCAGTAATACCAGTTGGGCAGGCTGCTCCGGTAGGAGCTTTTCTCATCGACCAGCAGCTCGGCTTCTCTCAGGCTGAACACATGCTCGCCGGAGAAGAGGAGACAGTCGAGCGTGTATACGTCGACGCTGCTCAGCGCGGAAACCAGCGTGCTGATGCTCTTCAAGTCGTTTTTGCTGAGCTTCCGGAGCGGGCCGTAGCCTTTGATGGAGATGATCGCGCTGTGCGCCTGAAGGGTAAGCGCTGCGGTCAGCACCCCGCGGACGACTTCAGGGTCCTTCGGTCGGCAGGGGAATACGCGGCAGGTGAGGAGCGTTCCCGCATGGTCCTCCAGCATGACGATCATTTCAGCCATAAAGCTCGGGTGCGCATTTTTCCATGTGTGATAGACGGCGTCCTTCGCGCTGATGATGGTGCGGACGCCTGCAAACCGGGTCTCCTGATAATCGCAGCAGACGGCGTACATGCACCTAAGGAGCGTGCTGGTGTGCTTTCCGACGCCGGGTACGGACATGAGCTCTTCTTCGGAGGCGGACAAAACGCCGGAGACCGAGCCGAAGCGGTCGATCAGGGCATGAGCCAGGGGATTGACGTCTTTCTTTGGGATGGCGGCATAGAGAATCAGTTCGATGACCTCGTGCGGCTGGAAGCCGTTGAGGCCGGTCTGATAATACCGGGCGCGCATCCGTGCGCGATGGCCAGCGTGCGGCGACGGCTTGTCGGACTTCATGCATGCGCCTCCCTTACGATTTCAGAGAAAACAAAGAACCGATGCGCAATGCATCGGCTCCCCGTAAAAGATATCCCATGAGTGCCGTTCGGCGCCGCTTTTTCACCCGCCGCTCAGGCAGGACGGAGACCTGCGGAAGCATACTGCCTTCCCCTGACAAATGGGGGCCTGACATCAGCTGACCGACCCGGAATCCTTTTGTGAAGATGTGGGTAAAAGCGACAACCGTGACGCACACCCCAGGATATGTACTTCGTCGGTACATCGAGAATTATACTGGTTCGGGGCGGTCTTGTCAAGAGCATTCTGCTGATTCTGTCAAAACGGACAAAAATTACCAGCGGTTGATCCTCGCCCGGGCGAACACAAATCAGCTGTCTGAATATGCTGTCAGAGAGAAGACTTCCGGGAGGGATTCTGTTTGACGGCGGAAACAGTCAGGCTGTGTGACTTAAAACGCGGCGAACGGGCGCATGTGCGCTCCCTGGACGCCGCATCCCATATCCGCAGGCGGCTTCAGGATATCGGCCTGGAGGAGGGCGCAGCGGTGGAATGCGTGCTGGTCAGCCCGCTGGGCGACCCGACCGCGTATCTGATCTGCGGCGCGGTGATTGCGCTCAGGCGGGAGGATGCCGCCTGTGTGCAGGTAAGGTATGATATGTTCGGAAGGGCGGCGATATAGATGGGACTGAGAGAAGCGTCCATCGGCCGGGCGGCCGATTCAGGGCCGGAGATCAGAAGCGCGCGCGGCGGGGAAAGGCTTGTCGCGCTGGCTGGAAACCCGAACGTCGGCAAGAGCACGCTGTTCAACCGGCTGACCGGCCTTCGGCAGCACACCGGCAACTGGCCGGGCAAGACGGTTTCCTGCGCGCAGGGACGCTGCCGTCATGAGGGCAGGGATTACCTACTGGTTGATCTGCCGGGCAGCTATTCGCTGCTTGCGCATTCGGCGGAGGAGGAAGCGGCGCGGGATTTCGTCTGTTTCGGCGGCGCGGATGCGGTCATTGCCGTGTGCGACGCGACCTGCCTCGAGCGGAATCTCAATCTGGCGCTTCAGCTGATGGAGATCACGCCGAACGTGATCGTATGCATTAACCTCATGGACGAGGCGCGGCGAAAGCATATAAGGATTGATCTGAAGATGCTCCGCGAACGGCTGGGCGTGCCGGTGGTCGGCATATCCGCGCGCAGCGGACGGGGAACACAGGAAGCTTTGGCGGCTGTGGATGAGGTGATTTCTGCAACCTGGGATAATGTGGGGGATTCTTCCGGAATATGGGAAGAAAGGGGTCAAAAAGAGGAGAATTCTTCTGGAAAACTTGAGGAAAGTGGGGATATAACCCCAAAATCTGCGGAAAAGCCGCGCATCCGGTATGCTGAGGAGATTGAAGAGGCGATCGACTCTGTTCTTCCGCATGCAGAAAAGCTGGCGGCAGGCAGGCTCAATGCAAGGTGGCTGGCAATCCGGCTGATTGAGCATGATCTGGCCTTTTATGAGGCGATTGAGCGGCAGACGGGCGTATGCTTGGAAGAGGATAAAGAACTCTCGGGCGCGCTTCAGGCGGCGCGGGAGCGGCTCAGAGAGCGCGGCATGAACGAGATGCGCGTGAGGGACGAACTGGTCCGTACGCTTCTGCGGCGCGCCGAAATGATCTGCCGGGATGCAGTGATCCGGACGGACGCTCAGTGCGACGCGGCGGACCGGAGGCTGGACCGCATCCTGACCGGCCGGTGGCTGGGTTTTCCGATCATGTTCCTCCTGATGGCCGTCATCTTCTGGATTACGATCAGCGGCGCCAATCTGCCGTCTCAGTGGCTGAGCGGTCTGCTGTTCCGGGGAGAAGAAGCGCTGCACAGTCTGATGGCGGCGATGGGTGCGCCGGGCTGGCTGGACGGCGTACTGGTATCCGGCGCATACCGGGTACTGGCGTGGGTCGTATCGGTCATGCTCCCGCCGATGGCCATTTTCTTTCCGCTTTTTACACTGCTGGAGGACGCGGGATATCTGCCGCGCGTCGCCTTCAACATGGATCGGTGTTTCCATAAATGCCGGGCCTGCGGCAAGCAGTGCCTGACGATGATGATGGGCTTTGGCTGCAATGCGGTCGGCATTACCGGCTGCCGGATCATCGATTCGCCCAGAGAGCGGCTGATCGCCATGCTGACCAATGTGTTCGTACCGTGCAACGGCCGGTTTCCGATGATGGTCTCGCTGATTTCGGTATTTCTGCTGGGCGGCGCGGCCGGATGGCGGGGAAATGTTCTTGCGGCGGCTGTTCTGGCCGGATTGATTGTGCTTGGCGTCGCGATGACGCTGATGGTTTCCTATATCCTTTCGCGGACAGTGCTCCGCGGCATGCCGTCGTCGTTTACGCTCGAGCTTCCGCCCTACAGAAAACCGCAGATCGCTCAGGTGATCGTCCGGTCCGTTTTGGACCGCACGCTGTTTGTGCTGGGGCGCGCGGCGGCGGTTGCGGCTCCGGCCGGAGCACTGATATGGATCATGGCGAACGCTGAAATCGGCGGCGCATCGCTGCTTTCGCACGTTGCGGCGTTTCTTGATCCTCTGGGACGGCTCATGGGTATGGACGGCGTGATTCTTCTGGGGTTTATACTGGGCTGGCCGGCGAATGAAATCGTGCTTCCGGTGATCATCATGGCGTATGCGGCGGGCGGCGAGCTGATGGAGCTGGGAAGTCTTGCAGAACTTGGTATGCTGCTCAGGGCAAACGGCTGGACGTGGGTTACTGCGATCAGCACGATGCTGTTTTCTCTGATGCACTGGCCATGCTCGACGGCATTGATGACGATGTATAAGGAGAGCAAATCGCTTAAGTGGACGCTCATGGGCATTTTGATTCCGACGCTGACCGGTATGGCGGTATGCATTGCCTTTTCAAACATCGCTCAGCTAGTCATGAGTGTCCTTTCATGATGGAAAAGATGGAGAAATCCTCGACAGAGATCGGTTTTTTCCGGAAACATCAATCTTTCGGCATTGAAAAAAGCGGAGGAATGTGCGATAATAAGAACAAATGTACGGAGAAATTCCATGATGAACGGAAGGAGCGGGGAGCAGAATGAGCGAGATTTCCCGGCGGCTTCTGCAGCTGATCAGCAGACAGGGAATAACATACAGCGAGCTGGCCGAGCGGACCGGCATATCGAAATCCACGCTGCAGCGGTATGCGACCGGCGAGACTGCCAGAATTCCGCACGACCGGCTGGAAGCCCTCGCGCGGGCGCTGAGGGTGACGCCTGCATATCTTCTGGGCTGGGAAAAGAACGCGGAGAGCGTTCTTCCGCCCGGCGCGCTGCCGGTGCGTTCCTTTGAGAAGATACCGGTCATCGGTTCGGTGCGTGCCGGCTGGAACGGATTGGCATACGAGGAAACTGACGGATACGAGATGGCCGATGTGCGCAACCCGGATACCTATTTCTACCTCAAAGTGACCGGCGACAGCATGGCTCCTCACATCAACGAGGGCGACCTTGCACTGGTGCACCGGCAGGCTGCGGCAGACAGCGGAGATATCGTCGTCGCGCTGGTCAACGGCGGCGAGGGTACGATCAAGCGGTATGTCCGGCAGGGCGCGGCGGTTATTCTGCAGCCCTTCAATCCGAATTACGCGCCGATGGTGCTGGCGGATGAGGAATTGGAGGAATTCCGGATTGCCGGAAAGGTCGTTCAGACGGTTCACAGATGGTAATAAAGCATAGAAAAAGCCCGGCGCAGAAGCTGCGTCGGGCTTTGATGCGTTTTATGCGGCGAAGAACATCTGGTATGCGATCATGAACGCGCCCAGAAGGAAGGTATACACCGCGAACCAGCGCATGCCGACCTTCTTTACGATCTTCAGCATCAGCTTGATCGCGAGGAAGCCGGAAATTGCGGCGGTCGCAACGGCGATGATTACCGGAATTGCGCCGCCCATTTCGACGATGCGCTCAATGAACTGCGTGCCGAAGGAGATGCCGATTGCGGAGGCCTCGTCGTACATGTCCTTCAGATCCAGCACGGCGGAGCCGAGAATGGCCGGAATGGACATGAGGAAGGAGAAATCCGCTGCGCGCTTGCGGGACAGGCCGGAGAACATGCCGCCGCAGATGGTGCTGCCCGAGCGGGACAGACCGGGTGCGATGGCCACGGCCTGCATGCAGCCCATGACGATCGCATCGACGGCGTTCACCTGCTTGTGCTTGCTGGTGCGCGGGCGCAGCCGGTTGACTGCCTCGCCGAGTACCAGCACAAAGCTGGTCAGCAGGAAGCTGAAGCCCAGATACGCGCCTTCAAACAGCCTGTCGATGAAGTCGCCCAGAAACAGCGCGGCAAGCACCGCGGGAATGGTCGCAAGAATCAGATACTTGAGTTCGGATGCAATCGGATGCACGATCATGTTCCAGATGCGCTTCCAGTACACCACGAACACCGCAAGCAGCGTTCCGAGGTGCAGAAGGATGTCCAGCGTCATCGGGACGTCGCTCAGTCCAAAGAACATCTGACCGAGGGTCAGGTGCCCCGATGAACTGATCGGCAGAAACTCGGCCAGGCCCTGAATCAGACCCAAAATGAATGCCTGAAGCTCAGTCAACCGGGCTCACCTCCCAGAAATTGCTTTTATATTCATCAGATTACGATATTGACCAGACGGCCCGGGACGAAGACCAGCTTCTTCACCGGCTTGTCGCCGACCAGCTTCTTGACCTCTTCGCACTCGGCGAAGTAGGCGGGAGCGTTTTCGCGGGTCAGATCGGCGGGGATGTTCAGCTTGCCGCGAACCTTGCCGCAGATCTGCAGCGCGATTTCAACGGTGCTCTTGACCAGCGCCGCAGGATCATACTTGGGCCACTTCTCGCGAACCAGCTCGGGGCCGAAGCCGCACAGCTCGTTGATTTCCTCGGTGATGTGCGGGGCGACGGGGTTCAGCAGCTGGATGAGGATCTTCATCTCGCCGCGGGTGACGGAGCCCTTACCGTAGATGGTGTTGACCAGAGACATCATCGCCGCGATGGCGGTGTTGAACTTCATCTTCTCGTAGTCTTCATCGACTTTCTTGATGCAGGAATGTACGTCATAGGCCAGATCGGCGGAAACGCCCTCGTCGTCGGTCATGATTTCCATCAGACGCCATACGCGGTCGAGGAAGCGGCGGCAGCCGTGCGCGCCTTCGGTAGACCACGGAATGGCCTGATCGAACGCGCCCATGAACATCTCGTACAGGCGGAAGGCGTCCGCGCCCAGTACGTCGACGATGTCGTCGGGATTGACGACGTTGCCGCGGGACTTACTCATCTTCTCGCCGTCAGTACCCAGAATCAGGCCCTGAGCGGTGCGCTTGAGGTAGGGCTCGGGGCACTTGACCACGCCCAGGTCATACAGGAACTGATGCCAGAAGCGGGAGTACAGCAGGTGGCGGGTAACATGCTCCATGCCGCCGTTGTACCAGTCGACGGGCATCCAGTAGTTGAGGGCTTCCTCGCTGGCGAATACGTCGTCATTGTGCGGATCGCAGTAGCGCAGGAAGTACCAGCTGGAGCCGGCCCACTGAGGCATGGTATCGGTTTCGCGCTGAGCAGCCGCGCCGCACTTCGGGCAGGTGCAGTTGACAAAGCTCTCGATGCGGGCCAGCGGGCTCTTGCCGTCGGTGCCGGGCTGGAAGTCGTCCATCTCAGGCAGCATCAGCGGCAGTTCCTTGTCCGCCAGCGGCTGCAGTTTGACTGTCAGTTCTTCATTTTCGGTCGCTTCACGGAAGAGCTTTTCCATATCTTCCTGCGACAGAACGCCCGTTTCGGCGTCCTGGTCAATCAGGCCCTCGGCGTCGGCGTCCACACGTGCAAACGTAATGCCCTCAGGCTCGCCCTTCTGCTCGATGAACTGCATGAAGCTCACGTCAATGACAGAATCCATCACCGCCACGTCAATTCCGCGGGCAGTATAGAGGCCGACCGACGCCGCCTGACGCGCTGCGTCGGTGGTGTAATACACCTTCTTTTCCACCTTGCCTTCGTTGCGCGCACGGTATTCTTCTGCCGTCAGGTATTCATCCGCCGTGGTTTTGAGCAGCAGACTGCCCTTCACCGCATCATAGAATTTCTGATCGCGCAGGCAGCCGTACTTGACGAAGGGATGGATGTCGTCCCAGTAGGTCTGGTA
>JAFQQU010000130.1 GCA_017410445.1 Clostridia bacterium
AGGGAGACTACTTCTCTCCGCCCGATCACGGATTTTCGGGAACGGGAGGCGGACGGATGAAGATTCTGGTCATTTCGGACAGCCACGGACGCAGGACCACGCTGGAGGACGTCGTATCCATCTGCGGGCGGCCCGGCGCGCCGGATATGATTGTGCATCTGGGGGACAATATCTCGGATGCAAGATATCTCAGGCAGCGGGTAACGCAGCCGGTGCTTGCGGTGCCCGGAAACTGCGACTGGTCGGACGAGGAGGCAGAGCGCGTCGAGAAGATCGGCGGCGTCGATATGCTGATCTGCCACGGGCACACGCTGCGCGTCAAGCAGACGCTTCTTCCGCTTGCCTGCCGAGCGCAGGAGAAGGGCGTGAGGGCCGCGCTGTTCGGACACACGCACACGCAGTTCATGGGCTATGAATACGGAGTTCTCCTACTCAATCCGGGCGCGCTGAAGGATGAAAAATGCGCGGTGATGGAGGTTGAAAAGGGCGAAGTCAGAGCTCAGCTCATGAATATCAATAAGTTGTGTTAAGAAATGGATTTGCTATAGACAAACCGGATGTGTTGTGCTATAATTCTTTCCTGTCAGCAGGAATTGGCAAGTGCCGAGGAAAGCCCTTATGCGCCTGTAGCTCAGTCGGATAGAGCAACGGCCTTCTAAGCCGTGGGTCAGGGGTTCGAATCCCTTCAGGCGCGCCAATAATGTGGTGGATGTAGTTCAGTTGGCTAGAGCGCCAGATTGTGGCTCTGGAGGTCGTGGGTTCGAGCCCCATCATCCACCCCATTTTTTTTATTTCCTGTTGCCGAGTGGCGATGGGGCGTCGCCAAGCGGCAAGGCACGGGACTTTGACTCCCGCATTCGTAAGGTTCGAATCCTACCGCCCCAGCCAAATAAGCAGTTGAAACCTCCGCTCGACGGAGGTTTTTGCTTATGTACAGATAGTTTGATGTGCAAAGCATTTCGCCTGCGGTGGAATGCGGCGTTAACCGGGGAAAGACTGACAAACAGCTGAGGGGGAAGATGGAATGACGATTCTGGTTTCTGGCGGCGCGGGCTATATCGGCAGCCATACTTGCGTTGAACTGCTGAATGCAGGGTATGACGTAGTCGTAGTGGATAATCTGAGCAATTCCAGCATGGAAGCGATCTGCAGAGTCGAAAAGATCACCGGAAAGCGCGTAAGCATGTATGAGTGCGACGTTCTGGATGTTGAGAAGATGCGCGGCATTTTCAACGCGCACAAGATTGACGCCGTAATCAACTTTGCCGGATATAAGGCGGTCGGCGAATCGGTCAAGAAGCCCCTGGAATATTATCACAACAACATCACCGGCATGCTGATGCTTTGTCAGGTCATGCGCGAATTCGGCGTGAAGAACCTGCTGTTCAGCTCTTCTGCCACCGTTTACGGCGATCCGGCGTTCGTGCCGATCACCGAGGAGTGCCCCAAGGGCCAGATCACCAATCCCTACGGCCAGACCAAGGGCATGATCGAGCAGATCCTGACCGACCTGCACGTGTCCGATCCCGAGTGGAATATCGTGCTTCTGAGATACTTCAATCCCATCGGCGCGCATGAGAGCGGCCTGATCGGCGAGGATCCGCGCGGCATTCCGAACAATCTGGTGCCCTATATCGCGCAGGTTGCCGTCGGAAAGCGCGAGGCGCTGAGCGTGTTCGGCGACGACTATCCCACCCCCGACGGAACCGGCATCCGCGACTATATCCATGTCGTCGATCTGGCGAAGGGTCATGTGAAGGCGCTTAAAAAGATCGAGCCCGGCTCCGGCGTGAATATCTATAATCTGGGCACCGGCAACGGAAGCAGCGTGCTGGACGTACTGCATGCGTATGAAAGAGCCTGCGAAAAGAAGCTCAAGTATGTAGTTGCTCCGCGCCGTCCCGGCGACATCGCAAGATGCTTCTGCGACGCCTCCAAGGCTGAGAAGGAACTGGGCTGGAAGGCGGAGAAGACGCTGGACGATATGTGCCGCGATTCCTGGAAATGGCAGTCCTCCAATCCGGATGGATATAATAAGTAATGATAATCCCGTGCGTCGTCCGGCGTGCGGGATTAATACATTTATTACGGAGGATTAATCTTGTGGGAGCGGATTTATGTTGCCCTCCTCTCCCGGAAAGTGCTATAATAATTATGTCAATTCGAAGAAAAAATGGCATTGTTGTAACGGAGGGTGTAAGTGTCTTACGATAAGCGCCGCGGCAGGCGGACATTGAGCTTCCGCAGCCTGTATATGGTTGCACTGTATGCCGTAATTCTGCTGGCGATCATCGCGGCGGGCCTTCTGTGGGAACGCGGCAGGCAGCCGGAAAAGGCGGCGTTTGGTTCGCTGGACGGTCGGTTTGATTCAGGAATATCGCTGGCATACGGGGACAGAATTGTCCGTTACCGTGAGTATGAGATAACGAATTACCTGTTTATCGGCATGGACCGGGACGAAATCACAAGCTCCGGCTATCAGAATGGCGGTCAGGCTGACTTTCTGATGCTTCTGAGCATTGACCGGGCGAACAGAACGATCACACCGGTCATGATCGACCGCGACACGATGACTCCTGTGACGACCTACGGCGTGTTCGGAAACGCCGCCGGAACGCGGATGATGCAGATCTGCCTTGCGCATGCGTTCAGCGGCGCGGACGTCAGCGGAAGCGAAAACACGGCGGAGGCGGTATCGGGGCTTCTGGGCGGCGTCAAGATCGACCGGTGTCTGCTGACGGACCTGAACGGAATTGTGCTGCTCAATGATGCGATCGGCGGGGTAACGGTTACGCTGGAGGACGATCTGACGGCATTGGATCCTGCATTGCAGAAGGGGGCGACGGTTAAGCTCACGGGTGATCTGGCAGAACATTTTGTAAGAGGCCGGATGACGGTGGCAGACGGAACGAATGCATCCCGAATGAGGCGGCAGAAGGCATATATAGAGGCTATGCTCGATCAACTGAAAGAGCAGATGGACGGCGAAGGGACGATTCTCAAAAAGGTGTTTGAGAGCCTTTCAGGCCATGTAAAGACCAGCGTCGGACAGAATGTGCTGATTGCCGAAGCGGATGCATACAGCACCTATGAATGGAAGGAGCTCAGGACGCTGCCGGGAACGCACGGCGTGGGCGGCGATGGATTCACCGAATACTGGACGGACGAAGAAGCGCTGATGGAAATGATCGTTGAGATCTGGTTTGAGTAGATGATAATGCAAGGGGGATATGATAATGAAACGGAAACTGTTCTGCTTGTTGATGGCACTTTGTATGATGACGACCTGCGTATCGGCGATGGAGATTCTCGATACGGAGGAATATACGGACGCGGCCAGCATAATGACTCAGGATTCGGTTCTGGATCTTGAAGTGACCACCGTGAATCCGGTGGAGGAGTGCGGGATTGTGCTGCAGCTGCCGGGCGAAGAATCGATGGAACTGCTGAATGAAGTTTTTGACTTTGTATGGGTTCAGAAGAACCGGCCGGTCCGTTTCTATGATAAAGAAACCCAGCAGAAGGTTCAGGCGCTGATTCCTGGCGTGGATATCGATACGCTGCACCTTACTGAGTTCATGGGCCAGACGATGCACGGCGAACCGACGGAGGGCGAAGAGGTTGTCGTCGAGCGTCTGCTGGACGTCGATTATCAGGCGGGTCAGCTGGCGGTCGTTGTACTGGGATATGAAGAGGAGAGTGGCGAATACCGCTGGCATCCCTATCTGGCAGAAGTGCCGCAGCTGGGCCTGATCCGCTACGCTATTCCTGCGGAGGAATACAATGAGCTTTCCGGCAGGCCGCAGGTGATCTATCAGGTGCTGACCACCCGTATCGGCGAGCGCGGCGGCGTAGTGGAAGAAACGGAAATCAAAAAAGACCCTGTTGTAACGCCGAGCAAGGCGGCGGAGGACATTGAGAAGATCGAAAAGTGGTATAGCGAGACCGGCGCTGAAATCGAGGATGATTTCAGAATCTATCTGGTCGACCAGACGAAAGAGATGACGGAAGAGGTTGCGAGAATCGGCCGGTTCATCGCATCTGAGGACGGAGAGGCGAAGCCGGTGATCAACTGGTTCCCGGAGGAGCGCGTCAGCGAGGCGCAGCTTCTGCTGGGCGAGAATGTTGAGCTGGATAAGATGATCGTGTATGACGCTGCGGCAGTCATGCAGGAGAATTATAAAGATACCTATGGCGATGTGGCGGCCGAATGCGTGCTGTCCGCCTCTTATTCTTCTGAATGCAGGATGTTTGTCATGCTGGGCTTTGAGCGGCCGCAGGAGGAACTGGAGGCCATTTCCGAAGCCGAGCGCGATGCGGTTACTCACTTCGATTGGTATGTGCAGCGCGCAGAAGCCGGAGAAGACGTGGCTGAAATCGTGTTCAAGCAGCTGGCGCTGACGAAGATGGACGAGGAGCCGGCGCTGATTCTGGTTTTCAGCGAGCCGCTGGAATAAACCGACGAGCAATGATGAATTCAGGATGTGGAGAGAGAAATGCAGCAGTTTAATCGGAATACAGATCATCAATCGGCGCAGCCGGATCCGCAGTTTGTGAACACTGTTGCGGCGGTGGTTCAGGTGCTGCAGAATAAAGGAACGGGCGACGATCAGCAGAAAGGCAGAGCGGTGAACACGGATCATTCGGAGGGTAAGACCATCGATCTGATCGGCCTGATGTTCCATGTCATTGAGAGATTCTGGTGCGTGCTGCTGGCTGCCCTGATCGGAGCGGGGTTTTTCGGATATCTGGCGGGAAAGTCGGTTCCGATGTATACGGCGACGTCGAAGTTGTATATTGTCAATGCGAACAACTCGATGATCAGCATTGCCGATCTGCAGATGGGCAACTTCCTGACGATGGACTATCAGGAGGTCTTCAAGACCTGGGAAGTTCATGAGATGGTGCGGGAAGAGCTGAATCTTCCCTACAGCTATGAGCAGATGCAGTCTCTGCTGACTGTATCCAATCCGGAGGATACGCGCCTTCTGTATATCACGGTGCGCTATCAGGATGCGCAGATGGCTGCGGACATCGCAAACGCATATGCGCAGGCGGCAAAGGAATTCATCCTCAATACGATGAGATCCGAGGAGCCGAGCGATTTCTCGATTGCGCTGGTGCCGAGCGTTGCGATTGTCAAAAGCAAGAGCGTAGAGATGGTGAAGGGCTTCCTGCTGGGCAGCGTTCTGGCGGTGGGCATCCTGACGCTGATGTTCGTGCTGGACGAGCGTCCGCGTACGCCGGAAAGCATCAGCACGTACGGCGGCATTCCGACGCTGGCGGTGCTTCCGTCCACGAAGGACGTTGCGAAGGCGTCGAAGCGGAAGAATACGCATACGCATAAAAGAAACGGGAGGAGGGCATAAAGATGAACCATCTGCAGATTACCCGATTCCCGGAAGCGGACTATGTGACGGCTGAAGGACTGAACACGCTGGTTACCAATCTCTCCTACTGCGGAGACGATATCCGCCGGATTATGATCACCAGCCGCTATGCTGGCGAGGGCAAGTCCTATGTGACCATGAACCTGATGCGCACGATGGCGGGCATCGGCCGCCGGGTCGTGCTGGTGGATACGGACCTGCGAGCCTCGGGCATTCAGGCAAATTATCGTCTGCGGCCGGATAAGGAACGACTGGACGGACTTACGGAGTATCTGTCTGGTCATTGCGAAATTGAGGATGTGCTCTATGAGACGAACATCCCCAATGCATGGATGATTCCAGCGGGACATGAAGCGCCCAATCCGCTTCAGCTGCTGGAGAAAGACAAGATGCGGCTGCTGATTGATAAGCTGAGCGCGGAATTTGATATCGTGCTTCTGGATACGCCGCCGGTCGGTATTCTGGCGGACGCGGTCGCGCTGGCGAAGTATTGCGACGGCACGCTGCTGATCGTTGCATACCGGCAGGGCAGACAGAAGGAGATCGGCGATGCGGTGGAAAACATCCGTCAGACCGGCTGCCGTGTTCTGGGCGCGGTGCTCAATGAAGTCCGCTTCAAGAATCTGAGCAACCGTCATTATTATTACAATTCCAAGCGCTACTCTTCCTACTACAGCAAGCGGTACGGAAAGAGCACGATGAAAAGCACGAAGAAGGATTCAAAGAACAGATGACCGATATCCATCAGCACATTCTATGGGGGCTGGACGACGGCCCTGAGCAGCCGCAAGGGATGCAGGCCATGCTGCGGAAAGCCGCAAAGCAGAGGGTAACGCGCATTGCCGCGACGCCGCACGTCTGCCCTGGGTTCGAGCCGTTTGATCCGGGGGTGTACTATGAGCGTCTCGGCGAAGCGCAGGCATACTGCGATTCAAATGGACTGGGAATCCAGTTGATGCCCGGCGCCGAGGTTGCATGGACCTATCAGACGGCGGAGGCGCTGCGCAGAGGGAAGGTTCCCACGCTGGGCGATACGGACTGTGTGCTGATCGAACTGTGGCGAGACGTTTCGTGGAGCGACGTCCGGGCGGCTGTATCCGGTGTGCTGCGGACGGGATTTGTTCCGGTGCTGGCGCATATCGAGCGTTACCGCTGCTTTGTCTGGCAGCCGGGGCGGGCGTTGGCGCTGAAGCATGAGCTGCCTGTAGGGTATCAGGTGAACGCTTCGACGATCATTGAGCCGTGCGGGTTTATGGTGAAGCGTTTTGTCCGGCAGATGCTGGACGAGCGGGGAATAGACGCCGTTGCATCGGATGCGCACGATGCGAAGGAGAGGCCCGTCCGGATGGACGAGGCATACAGAGCGCTGAAGGAAAGCTGTTCCGCAGGATATGCGGAGGAGCTGGTGAACTTCAATGGGGTTGTGCGGTAAACTCAGTGAAGCATGTAGAATTGAATATGGAAACAGCAGAAAGTGGATAGAGGAACCACCGGGCAGCATATAAGCGGTAAATCGCTCGGTATGCCCGGTGGTTTTGTTGTTGACATCTTGTCTGTAAGATATATTATGTGATTAACCGGTCAATTAGTTGGCTACTAGCCCGGTTTTGGACTTATTGTGGATACTTTTTGGAATGCAGCGTCTGTTAATATGGGCGTGCTGTGGAGGGGAAATACGGTGGGAATGAGCTGGAAGAGCATGGCAGAATGGATTAGAAGAAGAGTTTCTGCAACCAGACGGTCGTTGTATGCCTATGATGCATTGATTTTGTTGATCTCCAATATACTGCTGCTGAATATTTTTGCAGATCATCAGGGACCGAGGGTAGTTACGACGGTCATTGTACAGATTGCAGCGTCATTCATATTGGTATTTTTATGCAGAAGTGCAGGGAGTGTTTATAAACAAATCTGGCGGTTTGGCGGGTCTGGCGCCTATATCCGGCTGATCGGAACTGATGCGATTGCAAGTGTGTTGTTTGCAGCGATGCAGACTTTTGGCGGGCCGTTCAGAATCTCTTATCTGCATGCTATTTCTATCGGATCAGTCAATCTTCTGGCAACACTTCTGCTGAGGCATATATATCAGTATATGTATGAAAATGCCGGACGACAGACTCTCAAAGCGAGGCTGATGCGCCATCTGGTCAGTATTTTTGCCGGAATTCAAGTGAAGGATCACAGTGGAGTGAAAAGAAGCAAGCGCATCAAAATTGCGATTGTCGGCGCGGGCCGGATCGGTGTCATGCTTGCTGAGGAACTGAAGAAGAACCCCCGCTCGGTTTATGAGCCTTGCTGCTTTATCGACATAGATAAGAACAAGGTGGGCCGCGAGATTATCGGTCTTCCGGTGATTCCCGAGGATAAGGCAACGCCGGCACGGCTGGACCGTTATCAGGTACAAGAAATCGTCTATGCGCCAACGGAGCTTTCTGCCGAGCGCAAGAAGCGCTTTTACGATTATTATCAGAGCTACGGCTGCAAGCTGATGGTATACGACTTCCCGATGAAGAACATCGAGGCGGACGGAAAACGTCAGCTGCGTGAGTTTGACATCGAGGAGCTGCTGTTCCGTCAGCCGCTCGAGTTTACCGACAAGGAGACGCGCAGCTTCTATCAGGGAAAGTGCATCCTGATCACTGGCGGCGGCGGATCTATAGGCAGCGAGCTGTGCAGGCAGATTGCCAAGATGAAGCCCAGCCGGGTTGTCGTACTGGACATCAATGAGAACGACGTCTACGATCTGCAGCAGTCCATCAAAATGAGCTACGGATCGGATCTGGATCTGCGCGTGGAGATTGCCTCGATCTGCGACAGGCAGGCGCTGGAGCAGGTATTCGGCAGATATCAGCCTCAGATTGTGCTGCATGCGGCAGCGCATAAGCATGTTCCGCTGATGGAAAGCAACTGCTGCGAGGCGGTCAAGAACAACGTATTCGGCACACTGAACGTCGTCGAAACGGCAGAGAAATTCGGCGTGGAGAAGTTCATCATGCTCTCTACGGACAAGGCGGTCAATCCGACCAACGTCATGGGCGCAACCAAGCGGATGTGCGAGATGATCATTCAGAGCCGGACCGGTGAGAAGACCAAATTCTCGGCGACGCGGTTCGGAAACGTTCTCGGCAGCAGAGGCTCTGTTATTCCGCTGTTTGAGCGCCAGATTAGGGCCGGAGGCCCGGTCACCCTGACCGACAAGCGTATTATCCGATACTTCATGACGATTTCCGAGGCCAGCCAGCTGGTGCTGCAGTCGGGAGCTATGGCCAAAAACGGTCAACTGTATGTGCTGGATATGGGCAAGCCGGTCAAGATTCTGGATCTGGCCGAGAGTATGATCCGCCTGAGCGGTTATGAGCCCTACAACGATATTGATATTGTGGAGACCGGTCTGCGTCCGGGGGAGAAGCTGTATGAGGAGCTGCTCGTCAAGCCTGGCGAGCTGCAGCGCACGAACAATGAGCTGATCTTTGTCGAGCAGGAGATACCGGTTGACAGCGCAAGCCTTCAGGAAAAACTGGACATTCTCAGACAGGCGATCATGACCAATGACGACGAGAAGATGCGCGATGCGCTCAAGCGGGTTGTCCTGACCTTCAGGGCGCCCGAAGAGATTAATGCGAATGCGAAGAATTCGGAAGAGATGAAGAGGGTGGAGAGCGAGCAACAGTCCGCTTGAGAAACAGGAAGGCTCTGCCGGTCTGCATATCCTGAGAGGACGGAGAATGGACGGACTGGAGGAAGAAATCGTTCAGTATTTGGGCCAGTCTATGCATGGACTGGCGCTGTGCTCTGGCACGACGGCTTTGCATCTGGTGTTCAATCATGTGGGCGTGAAGCTGGGGGACGTCGTACTCTGTACAGATATGACGTTTGCGGCCACGGTCAATCCGGTTTTCTAGGAGGGTGGCAGGCAGGTTTTTATCGATTCCGAGCGGGAAACATGGAACATGGATCCCAAGGCGTTAGAGAAGGCGTTTGAGAAGTATCCTGAGACCAGGGGATACATGCTGGTTCATCTCTACGGAATGTCGGCCAAGCTGGACGAAATTCATCCAATTTGCAATCAACACGGCGCGGTTCTGATCGAGGGGATGCGGCGGAGAGCCTTTCGGCAACGTACAAGGGCTATTAGATCGGCTTGTTCGGTCAGTACGGCGTCGTATCGTTCAACGGCAACAAGATCATCACCACCTCCGGCGGCATGCTGCTGACGGAGGAGAAGACGGCGCTTGACAAGGCGTTCTTCTGTTCTTCACAGGCGCGAGAGAACGTGATCTGGTTTCAGCATAATGGAATCAGCTACAGCTACCGCATGAGCAATGTTGTTGCGGGCGTCGGACGCGGCCAGATGAAGCATCTGAAGGAGCGTCGGTATGAAGAGGCATTCAAGGATCTGCTGGTAATGATGAATCCTGTATGTCGCGGATGAGATGCATCCGAACTTCTGGCTGAGCTGCATGCTGATTGACGAGGGCGAAAGGTTCAACGGATGGAGACCTCGGGCGCCCGATCAGTCTGAACGCCGAGACGCGGTCGATCTAAAAACCAATGCATATGCAGCCGATGTACAGGATGTAGGGATTTGCGACCTGATGATCATAGGTAAATAGATTCCTTTGAGTCGCGAAACTAAACGCTCCAATCCCTTTGGGGCAGGGAGATTAACGCTGTTAATCCCTTTGAGTCAGCGACAGACAAAGTCTGAATTTTGTCATAAACTGTACAAAGAATTACAGCCGAAACATACAGATTTTTGTGCAAATTATAATAAAAATGACGGCATTTTGAGTGCCTAAATCGCACCGAATTTCCATCGGAAACACCTGACCCCTTTGAGTCACTTATGTACAAAGAAAATAGAGGGGGGCTAAGTGGCAAAGGTTGATACGCACAGTACAGTCCCGGAGTATCTGGTATAGCTCACGTTGCGACCTACAGTATTGAGACGATGTAGATACAGTTATTTCAACCGCACAGGAGGATAGCCAAAGATGAAAAAGCGTCTTACAACAATACTCATTACTCTGGCTCTCCTGATGACTACCACTGTGGTTGCCTATGCTATCACCACACTATTCTTCAAGGGCGAGACGCAGACTTCGGATTATAGCAAAAAGACTTACTTCGAGTTTGCGGGTGATGGTTTCTTTACTGAATCCGGCGAGGTTGGCCCCAGTGAGAGCATGAGTATTAACCCGGTGATTAGCTCAAACGCAACTGTGGATATGTA
>JAFQQU010000131.1 GCA_017410445.1 Clostridia bacterium
GGGGCGGCTTACAGGAGCCGACGGAGTGATCTTTCTGCGGCGGCGGGATGAGCTGGGTTACGTGCCTCCGGCGGCCCAAGGGATTCATCCCTTGGGAATCCCTTCACGCTCACGCGGGGATGGGGTGGTGCGGGGCGGGGGAGGCGAAGCGAAAGCGGAGCCTCAGCGGAGGAAAGGCGTGATGTCGACCGTGGCGTGATCTTCGATGGCGGTGGTACAGTCGTCGAAGGTGCGGATGTTTTCAAAGAGGCAGTCGCTCATGGCGCCGGAGACGATCATGGCAGCCTTTGCGCGCGAGCAGACGTTGCGGACGGTGATATTCTTGGTTTCATCGGGGGTGGCGTGGCGCGTGCCGTACATATTGTTATCGCCGAGGCGTACGGCGGTCATGCCGCGGCCCATATGCGGGGAGTCCTTGGAGGAATCGAATACGCCGTCCACGAGGATATTATACAGTTTCACGCCGCTCTGGTTGAGCAGTCTTACATTGGCGCAGAACGCGGAGGAATTGACGTTTCGGATGATGACGTTATAAATGTCGGGACAGAGGCCCTCCACGAAATACATGCGTTCGATCTGGCCGTCCAGACCGGTGAGCGCGATGGTATCGTCCTCCGTGAAGCCGGTGATGTTTTCGATGATGATATCGTGGCAGCCGCGGCGAAGGTCGATGCCGTCGGAGTTTTTGATATGGATTTTATCATATTTGAAGGCGGCGTCTCCGGGCATGCCGAGACCGTGATACCGCATGCCGTCCTCATCCGCCCATGTATCGTCCGAGCGGAAGTCGATATTCTGTATGCGTCCGTTGCGGCAGAAGACGAAGTTCATCGCCCACCAGCGCTGATTCCTGAGATGGAGGTTGCGGATGGTGAAGCCGTCCACGTTGGTAAAGAGGATCATGTTATTGACGGAGATATGCGGGTTGCCGTCCTTCAGGGAATTGCGCTCGGAAAGGCCGTTGTATTCGCCGCCGTCGAGGATAACGCGGCCGACGCCCTCGATGGTGATGTTCCGGTCGGTCCCGCCGATGGTGTTTCCGGTGACGGTGTCGTGGGACTCATTGACGAACATATTGCAGAAGCTGTTCTTAGCCATCACGAGATGACAGTTATTGAGGATGAGGGTGAAGTCCGAAGGAATCCGGATGGTGCGGCGGATTTCGAAATCTCCAGTGACGGTGGCGGTCCGGGAGCCGTCCTGGCAGGCCTGATCGATCTGACGCTGAATGATGAATGAACCGTTCGGACTGAAGCTCATGATAACTCCTCCTTGCTCATCGGGCGTGCTTCCTGATGGATTCAATATAGCAGAGCGGGCGGACATTGTCAATTGAAATATTGAGGCGGCATGAACAATTGCATTTCTCTTTATTCGTGTGCAGGTATGTTTATTTGTTCCGCTTGATTCCTCTCTTGAAAATGCACGGCGTCTGGCTTATACTATAACCATCCATCCGATGAACAGGAAAGGCTGCTCCCTGGGGAAGGGGTGACTCGGCGTGGACAAGCTGACCATCGCCGTGCCGGTTGTGACCATAAATGATCAGTGTGCCGATCGGGTGCAGCATGCTGGGCGACTGGCAGAAGCTGCAGCGCCGAAGCAGGTAGGGAGGAAGAACGGAATGAATCAGATTGCCGCGCTGTTTTATGATATCGGCGAGCCGTTTGCCGCCGGTCTGTTTGAGAAACCTGAGAAAGGATATTTTTACCGGTTCTGTCTGGGATATGCGCGCTATTTTGAGGCGCTGCGTCCGGCGGAGTGGAAGGGCGAGCAGCTCTATCCGGCTCTGAATCGTTTCTATGATCCGGCCTATGCCGTCAGGCCGCAGTTTGCCGTCAGCTACGATATCGACTGGAAAAGGCTGGAAGGAAAAAGCGCGGAAGCGGCGGCGCATCTGCGCGGTTTCTATGATATCTGCCATAATCCCGGCGGCTGGACGCATGCTGCGCCCAACTACAGGCGCATCCTGAAGGAGGGCCTGTCCTCCTACCGGGCGCGTGTAATGGCCCGGCCCGAGGGCGAGGAATTCCGCGAAGGATTGCTTGCGCTGATTGCCGGTATTGAAAGCTATATTTGCCGCAGCATAGAATATCTGCGCTCAGCCGGCGCGCCGGAGCGGCTGATCCGGGCTCTGGAGCGCGTTCCGTTTGAACCTGCAGCCACCTATTACGAGGGACTGGTTGCATGGAATATCATCTTCTATTTCGACGGGGCGGATAATCTGGGCTGTCTGGACAGCGGACTGATTGATCTGTATGCCGGGGAAGACTATACGGAGATCATCGGCGAGCTGTATGCGAATCTGGACGCGGCGGAGACATGGTCGGTAACTGTCGGGCCGGATTACAACCCGATCACGCTGCAGGCGCTGCGTGCCATCCGGGGCCGCCGACGTCCGCTGCTGGAGCTGATGGTTACGGAGAATATGCCCGACGAGCTGTGGGAGATGGCCATCGATCACCTGCAAGCAGGCTCTTCCAATCCGGCATTCTATAATGCGGACGGCATCTATGCCATGCTGCGCAAGCGCTTCCCGCATATTCCGGAGGAGGAGATCCGGCTGTTCTGCGGCTGCGGCTGCACCGAGACCAATCTGCAGGGCCTTACACGAGCCGGCGGAACTGATGAAAACGTGCCGCTGCTGAAGATCTTTGAAAAATATATGCATGAAGAGCTGACTTCTGCCGGCTCTTTTGAGCAGTTTTACGGCGGTTTTTGCGAACTGAGCCGGAAAGAAACAAACGCCGTGCTGGATCGCATTACCGGGTGCTACGAGTATATGGCCAGGTACCTGCCCAATCCGCCGCGTACGCTGTTTAACGATGACTGCATCGAAAAGGGACTGGATTTCAATGCGGGCGGCGCGCGCTATACATGGACGCAGAATCCGCACAGCGGACTGATCAACGTGATCGATTCGCTGCTGGCCATCCGTGAACTGGTGTTCCGGAAGAAAAAGTTCACGCCGGAGCAGTTCCTTGAGAAACTGACGAAGGAGGATCCGACGCTGTTTGCGCTGCTCAGGCAGTGTCCCTGCTACGGCATCGGCAACGACGATGCCGATTCGCTTGCTGCCGACTACATGACCTGTGTGTACAGCGTATATCATGAAAAGCAGCCCGGAGCGTTCATAGACGCTCACCTGCTGACCGAGCATCAGTTTCTGCGCTACGAGAGCGAGGGCAGCATGGTCGGCCCCACGCCGGATGGGCGCAGGCGTGGAGAGCCCACCTGCGATTCGATTGCTTCGATTCGCGGAAAGGCAGTGAAGGGCCCCACTGCCATGCTGAGCAGCGCGGGCAAGATGCCCCAGAACATGGCTGACGGCATATCCGTGCTGAATCTGACGCTGGGGAAGAATTTTGCCGGAAAGGCGCTGCGTGCGCTGGTGGAAACGTATTTCGGAATGGGCGGCATACAGCTGCAGGTCACGGTTACGTCGGTGGAGGAGCTGCGGGATGCGGTGGCGCATCCGGAACTGCATCAGGACATGATTGTGCGTGTGGGCGGCTACAGCGACTACTTTGTGAAGCTCTCGCCCGCGCTGCAGCAGACCGTAATCGAGCGCAACATACACGAGCTGGGCGGCTGACGCGCGGCATAGCTTTTCTGATCCGGTTTACCTGTTTTTTTGAAGCGTTAACACAGGGAAATTGTTTTCTTACTCGACTGCCACTTGCCGTTGGGGGCCGTTTATGTTAGAATAAAATGTGATCCACACAGTACTGATCTGCGAAAGGAGCCTGTACCATGAGAGAGATTCAGGCCGTAGAAATCCAGAAGGCCATCGAACAGCTCATTTACGAAGCCAGCTATGTCATCAGCCCCGACATCGCCAAGGCCGTTGATGAGGGCATTGAAAAGGAAACCAATCCCACCAGCCGCAACGTTCTCGAGCAGATCGCCGAGAACTATAAGATCGCTTCCTGCGAGCGCGTCGCCATCTGCCAGGATACCGGCATGGCCGTCGTATTCATCGACATCGGTCAGGATGTTCACATCGCCGGCGGCAATCTGGAAGACGCCATCAACGAAGGCGTCCGCGTTGCCTACCGCGACGGTTATCTGCGCAAGTCGGTTGTCGGCGAGCCGCTGTTTGACCGCGTGAACACCAAGGACAACACGCCCGCGGTCATCCACACCCGCATCGTTCCGGGCGAGCAGATCCACATTCTCGTTACCCCCAAGGGCTTCGGCAGCGAGAACATGAGCCGCATCAAGATGTTCCCGCCGGCAGCGGGCGTCGAGGGCGTCAAGCAGTTCATCATCGAGGCCGTCAAGGAAGCCGGCCCCAATCCCTGCCCGCCGGTCATCGTCGGCGTAGGCATCGGCGGCACCTTCGAAATCGCCGCTCAGACCGCCAAGCGCATGACCGCCCGCGCCGTCGGCAGCCACAACGCCGATCCGCGTTATGCCGCTCTTGAAGAGGAGCTGCTCACCGAGATCAACAAGCTGGGCGTAGGTCCTGCCGGCATCGGCGGATACACCACCGCTCTGGCCGTCAACATTGATTTCCGTCCCACCCACATCGCCAGCCTGCCCTGCGCGGTCAACATGTGCTGCCATTGCGCGCGCCATGCCGAGACCACCATCTAACAGATACAGGGCATCTTGAGAGAGGAGAAGCATCATGAGCATCAAAAGAATTCAGCTTCCGATGACTGCGGAAGTCGTTCGTTCTCTGAAGGCGGGCGATTCGGTTCTGCTGAACGGCCCGATCCTCACCGGCCGCGACGCCGCGCACAAGCGCCTGGTCGCCCTGCTGGACGAAGGCAAGGAGCTGCCGGTTGAAGTCAAGGATCAGACCATCTACTATGTAGGTCCCGCCCCGGCCAGCCCCGGCCACGCCGTCGGCTCCGCCGGCCCCACCACCAGCTACCGCATGGACGCCTATGCGCCCCGCCTGATGGAGATCGGCCTGAACGGCATGATCGGCAAGGGCAAGCGCAACGACGACGTCATCAACGCCATGAAGAAATACGGCGCGATCTACTTCGGCGCTGTCGGCGGCGCGGCGGCGCTGGTATCCCGTTCCATCGAATCCGCCGAGGTTCTGTGCTACGAGGATCTGGGCGCCGAGGCGATCCACCGCTTCGTTGTCAAGGATTTCCCGGCCGTCGTTCTGATCGACGCCGAGGGCAACAACATGTATGAAATCGGCCCCGCTCAGTTCCGCGCGGAGCAGGCCGCCAAGGAAGGCAAGTAAATCGCGAAAAAAGGGGTTGTTGAAGGCAGTATATGCTTCGTCAACAGCCCCTTTTTTGTATGAAAAGAGAAGTTATGGGAGAAAACGTTATGCCGGAATATCGGATTGAAGGCAGAAAGGTGAGCCTGTGGGGGAAGCCTTCGGCCAATTGTTATGAAATTTCTGTCGGCGGCGAGGTATGGCGCATGTCCGACGAACCGTTTATTCTGTTTGAAGATGAAGAGAAGGTTCCCTTTGGCGCGCCTGTAAGCGAAAGCTTTGTAAAAACGGGCACGGGCGAGGGGATCGCGGCGGTGTACAGCGGTTTTGCGGGACATGAGCACATTACCGTGTATACCACCGCAATGGTTGAAACGATGACCGACGATATATATTTCACTGTGCGTGTCGAGGGCGATCGGGAGCATGAAATCAGCCTGGTCAGCTTCCCTGCACCGTTTGATTTCGGAGAAGCGTTCGGCGACAGCGCCGGACTGACTGAAAAGAATCTGCCTCAGTCGTACACCGTTCTTCCGCTGATGCAGGGTTCGCTGATTCCGGCGGGCACGAAAGTGGAAAAAATCAGGCAGTCCATCATGAACACCCATACCGCCAGTATGCCGATGTTTGGTCAGGTGCGCAAAAAAACGGGTTATCTGGCGATCTATGAAACCTCCTATGACGGACTGTATCAGCTCCGTTATGAAGATGGCGAGAAGGTTGCGCCCATGTGGGGCAGACAGCTTGAGCGCATGAACTATCCCCGCAGGATGCTCTATCGGTTCATGACCGACTGCGACTACAACGATTTTGCCGCATCGTACCGCGAATATATCCGTTCGCGCGGCTGGCTGGTCACGCTGAAGGAGAAGATTGCCCGCAATCCCAATATTACCCGGCTCCTTGGATGTCCGGTTATTCATGAGGAAATCGCGGTGCACATTCAGAAGGATTCCAACCGCTACCGCCCGGACGATCCGCATTGGAACGATCGTTTCACCCCCTTCTCGGTGCGCGCCGAACAGCTGCGTCAGCTTCATGCGAAGGGATTGAAGAAGGCGTATACGCATTTTGACGGCTGGTGCAGACGGGGATATGACAATCAGCATCCCGATGTGTTCCCGCCCAATGAAGAGGCGGGCGGCGCGGACGGAATGCGCGCGCTGTCGGATACAACCATAGAACTCGGATACATCTTCGGGGTGCACGATCAGTACCGCGACTATTATCTGGATGCGGACACCTTCGACCGGGACAACACCCTTCTGCGCGCCGATGGAACCTATCCCATCAAGCCCTACTGGGACGGCGGCAAGCAGACGTATCTGTGTCCGTCGCTGGCCCGGGACTATGTCCGCCGCAACTACAACACATTTGACCAGATGGGCATCCGCATTGAAGCGGCGTATCTGGATGTATTCGCCATGGCAGAGATGGATCAGTGCTTCCATCCTGCTCACCGCGTTACCAGAGAGCAGTGCGCCGCCTATCGCAGGGAATGTCTGGATATCATCAATGCAAAGGGAATCATTCCCAGCTCCGAGGATATTCTGGACTGCGTTCTGCCTTCCATGTGCCTGTGCCATCATGCTCCGCACTTTACGGGCGGGGGAACCGGCATTCCGATTCCGCTGATGAATCTGGTGTATCACGACTGCGTGGTAACCCCGTGGCGCGGAAGAAAGGGCGCCTCGAAAGTGCATCCGCAGCACCTTCAGGAAAGCGAAGGCTATGCGCGCGCATGGCTGAACGCCGGACCGCCGTATCTTTCCATCGAGGCGGACGAGGCGGAAATTGCCGAGGCTGAGCAGACCTGCCGCATGGTTGAACGGCTGGCGCTTCAGCGGATGCTGCGTCATGAGTTTGTATCTGCGGACGGCGCGATCCAGCGTACCGTATTTGAAGACGGCACGGTGATCGAAGTCAATTTCGAGACTGACGAAGTCAGCATGAAATAGTATCGGATTCGCTGTAATCTCTAATCTGTTCAAAAGGAGCGATCAATCATGAAAACTGCGACTTCCATTGAACACGCCATGCGTCTGGACGGTGTGGATGCATACGAATCCGCCCGGATGATGAAGGAAGCCGGCTTCGACGGCGTTGATCTGGCCATGTGCCACCGTCAGGATGACTCCGAATATATGAAGAGCGAGGAATGGGCCGAGGTGCTCTACGATCAGGCCGAGGCCATCAAGGCGGCGGGGCTGACCATCGAGCAGTGCCATCTGCCCTACTATCCGGGCCATCTGCCGCTGCCCGGCGACGGAAGCTACGAGGCGTTTGAGGAGTTCGCGCTGGGCGGGCTGATTCACGGCATCGAAATCGCCGGAAAAATCGGCTGCCCCATCGCGGTGCTGCATCCGTTCCTGGACGTAAATAACGACGAGGCGACCCTTCAGGGCAACATCCGCATGGTCAACGCGCTGCTGCCGCATCTGAAAAAGCACAATGTGAAGCTGGCGCTGGAGAACGTCTACGCGCACGACGGCAGGAATTATTCTCCCAGCGTGACCGCGCGCGCAGAGGACATCATGAAAATCCTCGAGCAGGTGGATGAAGAGTATGTCGGCGCGTGCATCGACACCGGCCACGCCCGCATTTTCCGCCTGAACATCGGCAAAATGGCGCGTCTGTACGGCAAGCGTCTCTTTGCGCTGCATGTCAACAGCAACGCCGGCGAGGACGAGCACCTCATTCCCTACATGATCCCCGCGTGGTGCGAGAAGTCCAATTATGATGATTTCCTCGCCGCGCTGAAGGAAATCGGCTATCAGGGCGCGATGAATCTGGAAATCGGAACCGGCAAGATGCCCGCAGGCTGCGGCAAGCACTTCCTCGGCATGGCCGGTCTGGTTGCCCGCATGATGGCGAACGCCTGACGAACGACAGAAGGAGAGAACACCATGAAAATTTCTACTTCCCTCGATCATGTAATGAAGATCGACAAGGTTTCCGCCCGCGAATCCGCGAAGATCATGAAGAAGGTCGGCTTTCAGGGCATCGATTTGGCGCTCTGCCACGACATGAGCGACCCGGCGAATGTGCTTGCGCCGCACTGGGCCGACCGCGTCTACGAGGACGCCGACGCCGCCCGCGCCGAAGGTCTTGAGATTGCGCAGTGCCATCTGCCCTACGAATGCCCTCAGGACACGGTGCATGAGTACGCCGAAGTCTGGACCGAGGCGCTGATTCACTCGCTGGGCGTCGCTCACAATGCGGGCGCGAAGATCGCGGTCATCCATCCGGCGACCTGCATCGGCGACCCCGAGGCCACGCACCGCGAGAACGTCGAGTTCTTCAAGCCGTTCATTCCGTATCTGGAGAAGTACGACATGCAGCTGGCCATTGAGAACGTATTCATCCGCCGCAACGCCAAGAACATCGAGAGCTACGTCGGCAGCGCGCCCGAGCTGATGGCTATTGTCAGCGAACTGAACTGCGACCGCATCGGCTTCTGCCTCGACACCGGCCACGCCAACATCTACCGCCACAAGCCGGGCGAGATGGTTCAGGCGTTCGGCAAGAAGCTGTTCGCGCTGCACGTCAATTCGAACTGCTCCACCATCGACGAGCACCTCATCCCCGGCATCATTCTCCCTTGGTGCGAGAAGATGAACTACGACCCGTTCTACGAAGCGCTCCGCGAGATCGAATTCCCGGGCTTCTTCAACATGGAAATCAGCTCCACCGCTCTGCCCAAGGGCTGCGGCGAAGCATATCTGACCATCGCGGCGGCGGTTGCGCGGCAGATGGCGGACAAGGTCTGACGGGCCCGGAGGATCTTTCGGAATAATTACGAAAATATTTCATGGCCGTTGCGACAAATGACCCGCGGCGGCCGGTTTTTACGGTTTTCAGCGGAAAATAAGACGGAACCGACCGGATTCTTTCGAAAATTTCCCGAAAATATTCCGTGGAGACCGGAAATTACCCGGAAAACAGTGCATAAAACACGCGCATATAATAGGAAACGGAAATTGAGACGGAGGGGTGCGGAAAGCTGTAAAAACAGACTGAGTTCTGCACATTTGTCTAAAATTTCTCTGCGAAATCTTGTGTTTCCTATATAATATACGCGCGCGCGAGGGGCCGTTTGGAGGGTGAAGTTGATGTTATGAACTACATACAACTGTATCTTATGAAAAAAAATTGATAAAAATATGGTATAGTGCTTGCAATTTATGGGAACAGCCATTATAATAAGCGTAACGAATTCAATCAGTGAGTTCTGGTGCGCTCTTCTTTGTGCTGCACAGCTCAGGGTTTGTGTGGTACAAGCAAGACGCTCTCTGCCGCGGAGCTTCAGCGAAAACGAGAGAAAGGAGTGCAAGGTACCATACAAAAGCGGGCAGTGCAAGAGATTGCGCTGATGAAGAACGCGCTTTGAGCACGCTGAATTGACATTCGAAGCCTCTATTCTAGAAAGAAGACGAGAAGGAGAGAATCTAGCGATGAAGAAGTTTCTTTTGATCGCGCTGGCCGCTCTGCTGGTTCTGACCTCTATGGTCGTTCTGGCTGACGAAGCGACCAAGACCCCGGTCTATGAAGTGATCAACGGCGCCACCACCGCTCACTTCTACTACACTGGTGATACCCCTGTTGTTAACAGAGGCCAGAGCTGCACCGAAGGCGGCCTGCTGACCTACAAGTGCCAGGAGAAGAACTGCAACCATGAGATCGTGGCTGCTACCACTCCGGCGCTCGGCCATGCTTGGCAGGATGACAACTTCGAAGTTATCACTGAGGCCACCTGCACCGCGCCCGGCGAAGAGAAGGGTTACTGCACTCGCTGCGAAGCCTATGCTACCCAGCCCATCCCGCAGCTGCAGCATGATCCCGTTATCAACAAGGTCAAGGACGAGAACGGCAAGGACGTTGACGACGTAGTTCCCGCCACCTGCACCACCGACGGTTGGACCAACGCTACCTGCTCGCTGTGCAAGCAGCCCATGAAGATCAATGCTGTTGCGAAGTACAACCACGTATTCCCCGCTAATTACGAGGATGCTCAGCTGGCCGGCAAGTCTGCTCTGAAGGTCATTCAGGAAGGCAAGGCCCCGACTTGCTCCGATAAGGGCGAGCTGCAGTGGTTCACCTACTGCCAGCTGTGCTACGAGAAGAAGCCCATCAACGAGAACAGCGAATACTATGATCCGCTGCAGCCCGTACATCAGGATCATATGGACGAGTGGCTGTTCGTTGACGAGGATCTTGACGAGACTCCCTACAGCGTAGCTGTTGCTTTCGTTAAGGACCTGGGCAAGGATCACCTGAAGGAGATCAAGCTGACCGATAAGGTTCAGATGCCCGCCATCTGGTATGGCCCCATCGAGGACACCTACGGCGCTTACGGCTCCATCGCTGCCACCAACGTTGAGTACGTTCCCGCTACCTGCACCACCCCCGGCTACCTGAAGCTGACCTGCTCCGACGAGGATTGCAAGGCCACCGCTACTCTGGAAATCCCCGCTGTTGGTCATAGCTATCGCTTCTACTGGGGCGAGGACGGCAACGGCAAGCCCACCTGCCTGGAGAACGGCACCGTATTCGTATACTGCGAGAACGAGAAGAATGGCGTTTGCTCCTGCGATTTCGTAACCGAGCAGGCTGAAATCAAGGCCCCCGGCTCCCACAACTGGGACGAGGACGAGGACAACTACACCTATTCTCAGGACAAGACCGACATGGACGACGTTGTTAAGGGCTCCATCGACGATATCGCTGAGTGCCATGACTACACCGTACATGTACCCTGCCTGGGCTACGAAGTAGAAATCACCTTCTCCAACGGCAAGACTGTTCCGCTGACCATCGGTTGCGATGAGATCGACGACATCACCGTCGAAGGCAACGGCGAGCACATCGCCAACGATAAGCTGACTGCTCAGCAGGAAGAAAACTGCTATCAGGGCGGTTACTATCATACCTACTGCACCGAGTGCGGCAACTACTTCGGTTATGAGACCGAGCCTACCGGCCTGCATGCTAAGAAGTATGAGCTGGTAAAGAAGCCCACCTGCACCGAAGACGGCGAATTCGCTGTTACCTGCTCCACCCCCGGCTGCCCCTTCAC
>JAFQQU010000132.1 GCA_017410445.1 Clostridia bacterium
CATCCCTGCACGATTTCGATATACTCTTCTCGTTGTTGGTGTTTCATTAGCAGCTACATCTTACAACAAAAACAGTGAGCAAGCTACCCCTTCTCAGGGTCTTGCTCACTGTTTTTTTTCTGGGGCCGTTGTGCAACAGCCACTTTTTGCATGCCCGGAAATGAAAATAAAGAGGTTTTCCGTGATGCGCTATACTATGCTCATCACGACGGGAAAGCAGCCCGGCGGAAAACCACAGAAAAGGGAGGAAATGACAATGGCAATCAACAAGGTAAAGATCACCTTTGAGTTTCCCGAGCGCACCGCCGGGGATGTAGAGATGATCAATCAGGCGCTCGAGGGAATGAAGTTCTCTTCCGTGAATTTGGCCCAGGAAGACGGATATCTCGCCGTCACGAAGCACTACCATGAAGGAGAAGTGACCGAGGAGACTATGCGCTACGGATTCGACACCATCGTATTGGAGTGCGAGACGAACGACGCGGAGACGATGCACACCTACCAGCTCGACATGGAGACGGAGGGAGCGGATTCGAACATGGACGCTCAGCGCGAACGCTGGAACGCCGCGCACCCCGACCGCGCCATGCGCCAGCGTACCTGCGTGATGTTTGACGAGGCGGTCGCGTATATCGTGCTTCACCATGAGGCGTAAGGCACGGGCCGAAAAAGCCCGGAACCGATGGTGTCGGCCCGCTCCGCCCCGGATTTCCGGCAGGGCGGGCTGCGTTTAACGGTAAATTCCGATCTGCGCAGCGCGGAAAAGCGGCTTGACATTTAGATTTGCATGGATATAATTGGAATGAACAAAAAGTTATAGGAGTAGATTCGATGAAAAAGCGTATTGTTGCGGTCCTTACTGCGGTAGTCCTGATGCTCTCCGCGCTTTCTCCGGCGGCGTTTGCCGAGGCACTGCCCGAGCTGACCCTGCCCGGTCTTGCGTCCTGCAATGCCGAAGAGGCTGTTCTTGTTTCGGCGGAAAGCGGCGTTTATATTTATGAGTGCGCCGATGTGGAGTCTGCTTTCATGTGCGCCGTTCAGCATGCGGCGGTGCTGACCGAGTACGGCTTTGACTCGGTGACGATGGATCAGGAGTCGAACGAATCTTTTGTGTATCTCTGCGTGACCGAATACACCGGCAGCGCGGACATTGAGCCGGAGCTGCTGGTGGACTGCAAGACGCCCTGCTACGTGATCTACGGCCTTACGAACTATGCGGGCCATTATGTGGTGTGCGTGACTGCTTCTGAGGGCATCGTGTTTGATGATGAAGCGGCGGTTTCCGAGGATCCCGAGCTCATCCTCGGCGAGGAAGGCCGCTATATCATGGCGCCCGAGGAATACCTCGAGCTGCTCCCTGCACAGGATATCAGCATTGACAACGGCTGGTATATGTATATCTACGGCGGCCAGAAGGACGGCTACAGGGAGAAGTTTCTTCAGTTCAGGGACGATCTGATTGCCAGCGGCTACTATGAACTGGTAGACCAGCAGGGCGGCGTGGTTGAGCTGTATGCGCTTGACTATATCGGCCCGGACGAGGTTGAGAATTTCTGGAATTTCAACGCCTACGGCTCGATCATGATTGAGTTCTTCGGAGAGAGCGTATGGCTCTGCGTCAGCAACGACATCATCCTGAGCAATCTGCAGGAGATTGCGGAAAGGTATGCGGGCTACACGCCCGGCGGCGCCGATAATTCCGGCGGCAGCACCGAGAAGACGGCCGAGAAATGCATCAAGTGCGGCGGCAGCGGCAAGATGGAATGCAAGGCCTGCAACGGCGGCTGGGTGGACGATCCCGGCTCTTCTCTCGGCAAGAAGATGTGCACCAAGTGTAACTTCCAGAAGGTTCCCTGCGACTGGTGCGGCGGCTCCGGCAAGAGAAACTGATATTTCAGGCGGAATGCCGCTGCGTCTCAGGGCGCGGCGGCATTCTGAGTTATGTGAAGGGGAGAGAAAACGCCCCGGCTGAGTCTGAAACGACGGTCAGCCGGGGCGTTTTTATTCATTTGTGCCGTTCAGACGCTATGCCGGAAAACCGGATTACATCTGGGAGCGGTACAGAGCCTTGATTTCCTCAACGCTGGTGTCGCGGGGGTTGCCCGGGCAGCAGGCGTCGGCGAAGGCGGACTCAGACAGGAACTGGATGTCCTCTTCCTTCAGGATGCCCTTCAGGTTGGGAGCGATGCCGACGTCGGCAGACAGCTGCTTGACGGCGGCGATGGTGGCGTCGGCGGCTTCCTCGGAAGTCATGGCGTCGATGCCCTCAACGCCCATGGCCTTACCAACGGCGCGATAGCGCTCGCCGGCGACGGTCTTGTTGTACTCGAGGCCTACGGGCAGCAGGATGGCGCAGGCAACGCCGTGGGGAGTGTCGTACAGAGCGGACAGGCCGTGAGCCATGGAGTGTACGATGCCCAGACCAACGTTGGAGAAGCCCATGCCGGCGATGTACTGGCCCAGAGCCATGCCTTCGCGGCCTTCGGGAGTGTTCTGGACGGCGCCGCGCAGATTCGCAGAGATCAGGCGGATGGCTTCCAGATGGAACATGTCGGAGATGGCGCAGGCGCCCTTGGTGATGTAGCCTTCGATGGCGTGGGTCAGCGCGTCCATACCAGTGGAAGCGGTCAGGCCCTTGGGCATGGAGGACATCATGTCGGGATCAACAACGGCGATCTCGGGGATGTCGTTGGTGTCGACGCAGACGAACTTGCGCTTCTTCTCGACGTCGGTGATGACATAGTTGATGGTAACCTCAGCGGCGGTGCCGGCGGTGGTGGGCACGGCGATGGTGAATACGGCGTGGTTCTTGGTGGGGGCTACGCCTTCCAGAGAACGGACGTCGGCGAACTCGGGGTTGTTGATGATGATGCCGATCGCCTTGGCGGTATCCATGGCAGAGCCGCCGCCGATGGTGACGATGCAGTCCGCAGCGGAAGCCTTGAAGGCCTCAACGCCGGTCTGTACGTTTTCGATGGTGGGGTTGGGCTTGATGTTGGAATATACGTCGTAAGCGAAGCCGGCCGCATCCAGCAGAGCGGTTACCTTGCCGGTAACGCCGAACTTGATCAGATCGGGATCGGAGCAAACGAAAGCCTTCTTGTAGCCGCGCTTGGTCAGCTCGGGAACGATATTCTCGATAGCGCCCTTGCCATGATAGGAGATGGTGTTCAGAACGATACGATTGGCCATTGGAATCATTCCTCCTTGCCGGATTACCGGCATATTTTATGTATATATCATACAGCGAAACGCGCCGATTTGCAAGGTTTTCTTGCGGCAAAACTTCGCGGGGCTAAGGATTTCACCGCCGCTTCAATTTTCGGGCGAGAATCCGGACGGCGAGAACCGAGCGGTCGTCCTTCGGAGAGGAGGATGACCTTTCGTCCGCCCAGCGGAGAACGGCGTCCGCCGCGTCCTGCGGCTTCATGTGCCGGACGGAGGGCAGATAGGCGCGCAGGGCCTCGGCCTGCCCCTCCTTAAGCTCGTCCGCCACGCCGTCGGTGAACATGATCAGAAGATCACCCGGATGCACCTCCGCGCGGAAGGTGGCGGGCTCGATGCGGTCGAGAATGCCCAAAGGCAGCCGCCCGCCCGGGATCTCGCGCAGGCCCTTATCGCCCAGAATGAACGAACGGCATGCGCCGAGCTTGCTGAACGAGGCCACGCCCGAATACAGATCGATCACGCACAGATCGGCCGTGGCGAAGAGGTCGGAGGTGTTTTTGAGCAGGAGCAGGCGGTTGACAGCGGAGAGCGCGGCGTCCCGGTCCACGCCGGCGGAGACGAACTTGCGAAGGAGCGAGAGGCAGCGCGCGCTCTGGACGGCGGCTTCCTCTCCGCTTCCCATGCCGTCCGACAGCGCGGCGATCACCCGGCCGTCCGGCAGAATGCAGGCGATGGACCCGTCTCCGGAGGGGGCGCTTTCATCGGCGGGCGCGGAGGCGGAGGCGAAGGACGCGGTGAGCGCGGGAGCCTGCAGAAGCCTCAGCTCGCACTCGCCCGGCACCCGTCCGCGGCTTAAAACCGGCGAAAAGGGAACGCCCAGCTCTTCCGTCAGGAGATATGCCACATGCTGTGCGGAGGACGGGTTCCAGATGCCGTCCTTCAGTAGGCAGATGATCTCGAGCTTGTCGTCCAGAACGGCGGTCACTTCCTTTACCCGGATTCCGGCCCGGTCGAGCGCGGCGCGGGCCAGCCCGGCGTATTCGCGGCTTAAGCAGATTTCGCCGGTCATCTGGGTGGAGAGCGAATCCAGCAGCCGCTGCGCCTCCCGGAACTGCCCGGAGAGCAGCGCCTTCGAATCGCCCCGGCGGAGCACGTCGCGGCGGGTCTGCGCGAGGCGGGAGAGCGCGGGCAGCAGCGTCTGATCGATCTTTCCCGAGCGGCGGCAGTGGCGCAGGAGGTCGGGCGGCAGGTCGCGCGCGGGGGTGATTTCCTTTCCGGCCAGCGCTTCGGCGGCCATCCGGCAGAGCAGGCGCGCGGCGGGCGGGGAATTGCCGGACCAGCAGGCCGCGTAGCCCTCGCAGCCGGAGCACAGGGCTTTTCGGCCCTCGGAGATGATCTCCTGCTCGGTGGGCAGCGGGCTTTTCTCGCTGTAGCCGTCGGCCAGCTCGCCGAAAATCTCGCTGATCTGCATGAGCCGCCGCCCGGCCTTCTTTCTCAGGCGCACGGACAGCGCTTCCGGGTCGGTATGCGGCAGCGCGGGACGCATCCAGCCGTGAAAATGATGGAGCAGCCGCTTCGGGAGCAGGCAGTATACCAGACATCCGGCGAACACGGGCGGAAGTTCCATTGCGCCCACGGTGAAGCCGAGGCCCCAGGTGACGGTGAGCGTGTTTGCGAAAAACACCGCGCCGCAGGCGGCGATGCGCGGCCCGCGGGAGAGGCAGCCGGCCAGCAGGCCGCACAGGCAGAGCGTCGAGCCCATGAAGGGATGGCTCCCGGCCATGGAGAGCGCGGACCCGGCGGCGATTCCGGCCAGCGCGCCCATGCCTGCGCCCGCGCCTGAGCAGACGAGGGTCAGAACAAGCGCGCAGGATAAAGAGAGAAAGCGCCCGGCCATGGGAACATGGTGAATGCCGATCAGCAGAACGGCAAGAAAGAGCGAGAGGGACAGCTGCTCCTCGGGCATGAGGCGCTTGCGGAACAGCCGTACGCCCATCGCCGAATATAGCGCGGGCGCGAGCAGAGATGCGACGGCGGCGGAGAGGACGGCTGCGAGCAGGTTATACATCAGCCCGCCGGAGAAGATGAGCCCGGGCGCGAGCAGCGACAGGCCGGCCAGTGCGCCGGAGAGAAAGTCGTCCATGCCGGGCGGGTCGGGCAGGAAGCGGCGCAGGGGCTTTAAAGACAGGTGAAGCGCACAGAGAAGCGCGCAGGAGACGAGCGGGAGCCAGCCGGTCAGCCCCGGGCCGGAGAGAAGGCCGGACAGCGCGCAGCCGGTGAGAATGGCGAGGGGATGAACGCCCCATCTGAGTCCCGCGGCTGCGGCGGCCGGCGCAAAGGGCGAAAGCTCCCCGGCCAGCTGCGCCCCGGACAGCAGGGCGATGACGAGAGCGGCGCCGGTGAAGCGTATGGCATGAATGAACACGGGGCGGAGCGAGCCGGACGCGGGGCGGCTGAAATCGGGCTGAAGCATGAGAGGAAGACCTCGTTTCCGCGATGATGATACGTAAACGAGTATACAGGAACGGGCCGGAAGGGGATGTCGGACAAAGGCGCGGAAAATGTCGGGAAAGCACGGGGCGGGCGCACAGAAAGGCCGCGCCCCCGGAGATGATTCCTCCCGGAGGCGCGGCAGAGATGATGATGAATGTGTTTTCAGCGGCCGATGTACACGCCCGGTCCGCGCTCGAGGCGCTTTCCGTCCCATTCGAGGCAGTCCGCCCGGTGGAACACCGCCATGACGCTGCCATCCGGCAGCAGGATGGCCTGAACGCCCGCGTCGTTCCGCAGGAGGCGGACGTCGGGCGCGGGGCGGCTCTCCGCGGAGATCATGAAGGCGTAGGCGCTTTCCGAGCCTGCGGGATGACGGATGGTGAGCGTCAGCACGTCCCCTTCCGCGCGGACGTCGTCCGCCAGATGGCTGTTGCGCTTCCACGAGCCGACCCTGTGCGCGGCTTCCGCATCGATCGTGCGGCCGTCGAGCGAGGTGTAGCGGATTCCGTTGTGCAGAACGGTTTTGTCATCCGAGGAAACCTCGCCCCGCAGGAAGCACTGATCCACGGATGTGAACAGGTCCTCGGGCCGTTCGGTGCACTTCACGCCGCAGCCCATGCTCACAAAGCCGTGCTCAAAGGCAAAGGAGGCGGCCAGCGTCTCAACGCCGTCGTGCTGCGCCAGCTCGTATACGACAGCCCGGCTTCCCTCCTGCGCGCCGCCGGCGTGATCGCTCGGAAGGGGTCTCATCCACCAGTCGGCATGGGCGAGCAGCTGCTCGTCGGTCTCGGTGCGGGCGGTGGTGCCGGGAATGCGGGAGAAATCCCAGACCGGGTTGATATTCAGGTATTCGCGGCCGTCGCGCATGATGCAGGTGTGCGTGCCGTAGGACATGTTGAAGGCCAGCGGATTTTCGCCGTTGCAGATTTCCGCGTCCCACGTCTTGTTGTTCAGATATTTCGCGCCGACGTGCAGCCCGTCGAAGTGATGGCACAGATACATGGCCACCGGAAAAAACTTGGTGCGGTCGGGCTGCGGGCCGCCGCTGACGGCTGCGAGGAAGCGCCTGATTTCATCCTGACGGGGCAGGTCGGCCGTCTCGGACATGCGCCTGAGATTTTGCCGGATGGTTTTTCCGGAGATGATGTCCGGGCGGGTGATTTCGCGGCCCACGCAGGCGTTGTCCAGCGCGCCGCAGTGGATCATGTGATACAGGCCGTCCAGGACATGCGTGAGGTATACGTCCAGCTTTTCGCGGCGGAACTGGAAGGACGAGCCCTCGAGCAGGTAGGCGAGGAAGGAGATGCAGCCCGCAAAGGCCATGCCGTAGCCGCCCGAATACAGCCGCGGGCCGTGCTGGAAGAAGCTGCCGTCCGTCTGAATGCCCTCGGTCTGACCGACGGTGATCTCCTCCTCCGTCCGGGCGACGGCCTGCTTCATGAGGAACTCGTCTTCTGCAAGCAGCGCGTGGCGGATGGTGTCCATCATGGCCCAGATGAGGTTTGCGCCGGTCCAGTAGCGGCGCTTGGGATTGGCGCTCGGGCCGGTTTCAAGCATGACGGGATGCTGCGCGGCCGAGCCGTGCGCGACCCATTCGGTCGCCTTGCGGACGGATTCCGCGTCCAGCACGCCGTCCATCATGATGGCGATATCGCCCATGACCATGGGCACGCCGATGTCGTTGTACCACCAGTTGGTACTGGCGTAATCATGCGCGAACCAGAAGCCGAGCGCGCGGCGGATGGCCGAGGCATAGTCCTGATCGGAAGTCAGCCTTTCGCGCCCGAAGAAAGTGAGGATGCCCTTGATGCGGACGAGATGGGAGTGGGCCGGCCAGAATGCGTCGTTCTGCGCGCCGTAATCGAGATCGGCCCAGCGGAGCGTGTCCGGCGCGTCGCCCGGAATCAGCGCTTTGAAGAGCTTTTCGGCTTCTTCTCCGGGCAGCGGGACGGCTTCGCCCCACAGAATATCGCAGTAGCGTTTCCGGATGTTTCTCAGTTCCGACATGATCAGCACCTCCGTATGCATTCTTTTGTTCGCCTTCAGTATATCAGAATCGGGGATCGGTGAAAAGGGGGGAGAAAAAAACCCGCTTCCCCGAGGGGGAAACAGGATAGCTTCATTTACTTGTTCAGAAAGGTGCGCACGGTCGTGAGAATGCAGCTTTTCTGTGCGGGCGAGAGGGCGCGGAAATCCCCGATGAGCGCGGCTTCGGCTTCGTTCAGGTCGTGCGGCGAGGTTTCCTCGATTTTTCGCCGGACGTCCGTGTGACCGATGATGAAATCCACCGACGTATCGAAATAATCGGCGAGGCGGCGGAGCGTTTCGATGTCCGGCTCGATATTGTGGTTTTCGTATTTGTTGACGGACGGCTGGGACAGGCCGATGGCGTCGGCCAGAGCCTGCTGGCTGATTCCCTTTTCGTCCCGGAGCAGACGCAGATTTCGCAGCATGGAAGCACCTCCCGTTGATATTTATTGTAACAACCGGAAGGAGTTATGCCTAAATCCCAGAATTAGTCATTGATAAATCGGAATGTGAATGATATAGTATGCACATACCGACTGATGCGGAAGGAGGCGAACGGAAGAGATGGAGGACATGATTGAGAAGATCTACTTTGGGGAATATGATTCGATCCGCCGGGACGGGCGGAAAAACCGGGCGGAGGAGCTGCTTTGCCGCCGGGCGAGTGAGATGGAGGATGAATTCATGGAGGCGCTGCCGGAGGAATTGAAGGGGAAATACATCGGCCTTCGGGCGGCGCAGGCGGAATATCAGAGGGAGTATGCGAAGGAAGAGTTCTGCGCGGGCTTCCGGCTGGGATGCGGCTGCTGATCGAATCGGTCCGGTAGAGAGGGGCCGGAGCGTAAAGTTTTGGCGCGTTCTTGACGGACTTGATTTAAGCGGATATAATGTATGCATATATGAAAAATTGCGATGACGGGGAACGCCCGCGAACGCGCTTTGCAAAGCGAGCCGGAGTATGGTGCAAGTCCGGAGAAGGCGCACGCAGGGGAATCACCTCCGAGCCGCAGGCTGAAAGGATTGTTCCGAATAGGCCCTTGCCGGGTTCCGCCCGTTACAGCGGCGGCGTGTGAATACGCACGCTTATGAGAGGGCGCATTCTGTGCGCCAAGATGGGTGGTACCGCGAAGCTTCGTCCCATGTACGGACGGAGCTTTTTTGTATTCTCCGAATCGCAGAATTCTAACGGGAGGGTTCATATCATGATTGAGAAAGTATCCAATCAGCTGGATTTCCAGGGCCGCGAGCAGCAGGTCGTGGAATTCTGGCGGGAAAACGAGGTGTTCAAGAAGAGCATCGACCTGAGAAAGGGATGCGACGTGTTCACCTTCTACGACGGCCCGCCGACGGCCAACGGCAAGCCCCACATCGGCCACATCGAGACCCGCGCCATCAAGGATCTGATCCCGCGCTATCAGACCATGAAGGGCAAGTCCGTCACCCGCAAGGCCGGCTGGGACACCCACGGCCTGCCGGTTGAGCTGGAGGTCGAAAAGCTCTTGGGCCTGGACGGCAAGGAGCAGATCGAGGCCTACGGCATCGAGCCGTTCATCAAGAAGTGCAAGGAATCCGTATGGAAGTATCAGGGCCTGTGGGAGGAAATGTCCGAACGCGTCGGCTACTGGATGGACATGGAGCATCCTTATGTCACCTATAACGACGACTACATCGAGTCCGAATGGTGGGCGCTGAAGACGATCTCCGACAAGGGCCTTTTGTACAAGGGCCACAAGGTCGTTCCCTACTGCCCCCGCTGCGGCACCGCCCTGTCCTCCCATGAGGTTTCCCAGGGCTACAAGCAGGTGAAGGAGCGCTCCGCCGTCGTCCGCTTCAAGGTCAAGGGCGAGGAGAACACCTTCCTCTACGCATGGACCACCACCCCGTGGACCCTGCCCAGCAACGTCGCGCTGTGCGTCAACCCCGAGGACACCTACGCGAAGTTCGACTGCGAAGGCCGCACCGTCATCATGGCGGAGGTCCTGATCCCGAAGATCATGGGCGAGGAAGCGGTCATCGAGAACAAGATCACCATGACCGGCAATGACCTGGTCGGCACCGAATACGAGCCCCTGTTCGATTTCCAGAAGGGCCTCGTGGACAAGCCCGCCTGGCGCGTCGTGGCCGACAATTACGTCACCATGAGCGACGGTACCGGCATCGTTCACATCGCCCCCGCGTTCGGCGAGGACGACGCCCGCGTCGGCCGCAGCAACGACCTGCCCTTCCTTCAGCTGGTAGACACCAAGGGCGAGATGAGCAAGGAGACCCCGTGGGCCGGCACCTTCATCAAGAAGGCCGATCCGATCATCCTGCAGGAGCTGGAGCTCAAGGGCCTGCTCGTTTCCGCGCCCGCGTTCGAGCATGAATATCCCTTCTGCTGGCGCTGCGACACGCCCCTCATCTACTACGCACGCGCCACCTGGTTCATCCGCATGACCGAGGTTCACGATCAGCTGATGAAGAACAACCGCACCGTCAACTGGATGCCCGAGAACATCAAGGAAGGCCGCATGGGCAACTTCCTGGACAACGTCATCGACTGGGGCCTCTCCCGCGAGCGTTACTGGGGCACTCCCCTGCCGGTATGGGTCTGCGAATGCGGCCACATCCACACCATCGGCTCCCGCAAGGAGCTGATCGAGCTGGGCGACAACGTGCCCGAGGATATCGAGCTGCACCGCCCCTACATCGACAGCGTGACCATCAAGTGCGAAAAGTGCGGCGGCAGAATGCACCGCACGCCCGAGGTCATCGACTGCTGGTTCGACTCCGGCTCCATGCCGTTCGCCCAGTGGCACTATCCCTTTGAGAACAAGGAGATCTTCGAGGCCAACTTCCCGGCCGACTTCATTTCCGAAGCTATCGACCAGACCCGCGGCTGGTTCTACACCCTGATGGCCATCTCCACGCTGCTGTTCGACAAGGCTCCCTTCGAGAACTGCATCGTCATGGGCCACGTTCAGGACGCCGAGGGCCGCAAGATGAGCAAGCACATCGGCAACGTCGTAGACCCGTGGGATGTGCTCGGCAAGCAGGGCGCAGACGCCGTCCGCTGGTACTTCTATGCCTCCGGCGCGCCGTGGCTGCCCACCCGCTTCTCGGGCGAGCTGGTCAGCGAGATGCAGAGAAAGTTCATGGGCACCCTGTGGAACACCTATGCTTTCTTCTCCCTGTACGCCTCCATCGACAACTACGACCCGATGACTCAGAAGGCCGATCCCGCTTCCCTGACCCTGATGGACAAGTGGGTTCTGAGCAGGCTGAATTCTCTGGTGAAGTTCGTCGACGAAGGCCTCACCGAGTACAAGATCACCGAGACCGCCCGCGCGATCTCCGATTTCACCGACGAGCTGTCCAACTGGTATGTCCGCCGCTGCCGCGAGCGCTTCTGGGGCAAGGGCATGGAGGGCGACAAGCTGGCTGCGTTTGAAACCCTGTACACCGTGCTTAAGACCCTCGCCGGCGTACGCGCGCCCTATATCCCGTTCATGACCGAGACCATGTATCAGAACCTGGTCGCCGGCGTTGACAAGAGCGCGCCCATCTCCGTCCATCTGACCGACTTCCCGAAGGCCGACCTGTCGCTCATCGACAAGGAGCTGGAGGACGAGATGGAAGAGGTCATCGCCGCCGTTCAGCTGGGCCGCGCCTGCCGCAGCTCCGCCAACATCAAGGTCCGCCAGCCCATCGCGTCCATGTACGTCAAGGGCAAGGAGCTGGGCGAAGCCGTCGCCGCGCTGATCGCCGACGAGCTGAACGTCAAGAAGGTTGCCTTCGTATCCGACGCCCGCGCGTTCACCACCTACGAGCTCAAGCCGCAGATGCGCACCCTGGGCCCGAAGTACGGAAAGCTCCTCGGCGCGATCGGCAAGGCGCTCAAGGAAATGGACGGCAACACCGTCGTGGACGCCTTCGAGCGCGGCGAGACCGTGACCTTCGAGGTCAACGGCACGACCGTCGAGCTGGCTGAGAACGACGTACTGATCCGCCCGATGCAGAAGCCCGGCTTCGTCGCCGAGGTTGAGGGCGACATGGCCGTCATGATCGACACCGAGCTGACGCCCGAACTGATCGAGGAAGGCTACTACCGCGAGGTGATCTCCAAGGTTCAGACCATGCGCAAGGACGCCGATTTCGACGTCACCGACCGCATCTCTGTTCAGGTGATCGCCAAGGGCAAGCTGGCCACCGTGGTCGAGAATCACAAGAGCGAGATCATGAACAGCGTGCTGGCCTCCGAGCTGAGCGCCGCCGAATTTGACGGCGAGCTGAGCAAGAAGGTCGCCGACGTGCTCAAGAGCGACAAGGCCGAGACGCTGAAGGGCGCGGAGCTGGTCGCCGAGCTGGGCATGGACCTGACGGCCGACGCGGTTCAGTGCTGGAACATCAACGGCGTGAACGCGGTCATCGCGGTCAGCGTCGTGAAGTAAGATATACAATGAAAACCGCCGGATGGGGAATCGTCCGGCGGTTTTTGCATGCTCCGATTATCCTGTCGGGCGCTTGCCTGCGGCGGATTTCCGAGCTATAATTTTTCCGGGGAGGGATGAATATGAACCCTGAACAGGAAAGGATTCAGACCGAAGAGGAGAAGAAAATCGACGAGGCTGCGCGGGAGATTCTCGAAAAATTCCGGGCGGCGTTTGAGGAGCTGGCAAAATGATCCGGATTTCACAGAAAAAGGCGATGGAGCTTCATGAACTCATGGCCCGGGAGACCGGCGGCAGCGCAGGGCTGAGGGACGAGGGGCTTCTTTCAAGCGCGCTGGAGACGGCGTTTTCTACCTTCGGCGGTGAGGAATTGTATCCATCAATCGAGGAGAAGGCGGCGCGGCTGGGGTTTTCCCTCATCGCCAATCACGCCTTTGCGGACGGCAACAAGCGCATCGGCATGCTGGTCATGCTGGTGTTTCTGAAGGTGAACGGGATTGAAATGAGCCTTGCGGATGAAGATATCATCGCCGCCGGGCTGGGCGCGGCCGGGGGCGGCATGGGATATGAGGGGCTGCTTTCGTGGGTCCGGGCGCACAGGGTATAGACGCAATGGGGGCGCGCTTCTGCAATGTCGGAAGTGTGTCCCTTTTCTTCATGCTGGCGCGATTGACAAACGCATAGAAATCAATAATAATGGATGATGAGTAAATGTCAGTATCATGCTAAGGAGCGTGTTTCATATGTTTGTAGCGGACGGCTGGAAAGATTACGAGGTCATCGACACCGGCAGCGGCGAAAAGCTGGAAAGATGGGGCAAGGTCATTCTGAGAAGACCCGACCCGCAGGCCATCTGGGCCATGCAGAGCGCGGATCAATGGAACCGCATCGACGCACATTATCATCGCTCGAGCAAGGGCGGCGGCGAATGGGAATTCATGAAGAAGCTGCCCGAGCAGTGGACGATCAATTATAAAAACCTTAAGTTCTACGTCAAGCCCACCGGCTTCAAGCACACCGGCCTTTTCCCCGAGCAGGCGGTCAACTGGGACTGGATGAGCGATCTCATCAAGAAGGCGGGCCGTCCCGTGAAGGTGCTCAATCTGTTCGCCTACACCGGCGGCGCGACCATGGCCTGTGCTGCGGCGGGCGCGCATGTGACCCATCTGGACGCCAGCAAGGGCATTGTCGAATGGGCGCGGGAGAACCGCCAGCTGTGCGGCATCGACGAGACGAAGGTACGCTGGATTGTGGACGACGCGAGGAAGTTCGTCCTCAGGGAGCAGAGACGCGGCAACACCTACGACGCGATTCTGATGGACCCGCCCTCCTACGGCCGGAGCGACAATTCCGTCTGGAAGATTGAGGACGACCTGTATCCCCTGGTTGAGGAGAGCGTGAAGATTCTCTCTGAGAATCCGGTGTTTTTCCTCATCAATTCCTACACCACCGGTCTTCAGCCGGCGGTGCTCAACAACATGCTGAGAATGACCGTTCAGAAGAAGTTCGGCGGAATCATCCGGGCTGAGGAAGTTGTGCTGCCCGTGACTGAGGGCGGCGTGCTGCCGTGCGGAGCGAGCGGACGCTGGGAACGCGGCTGAGGCCGCTTGTGGACGGGGGAAAGGCTTTCCCCCGCCACTGCCACCCCCTGCCGGATTTCACTTGAGTCTGCCTCCGGCATCCTCTGGTCGTGAAATCCGCAAGGAAACGATTCCCTGTCTGGCGGGCAAGCTCGCCGCCCAGGGAATCGCCCCGCGCCCGCCGCGCATGTCGCCGGGCACGATTGGACATGAAGGGGCTGCGGCCCCTTCAAACTACCCCAAGAGAATGGGAGACGGCCGCTGACGCGGCGGAGGGCATCGGCCCTCCGGACCACCCAGGGGAAAAGGAGACGGCCGCTGACGCGGCGGAGGGCATCGGCCCTCCGGACCACCCGGGGGAAAAGGAGACGACTGCTGACGCGGCGGAGGAAAAAAGTATGGAAGAGATTTATCGCTCGGGGAAATATGAGATTCCCGTGCTTTATTGCGACAATCAGGCGCTGGTTGTGGTCAAGCCGTGCAACATGCCCGTTCAGGCGGACAGCTCGGGAGATACCGACCTGCTGACCGCGATGAAGGAATATGTCGGTAGAGATACAACAAGCCCGGCGCGGTATATCTGGGCCTTGTGCACCGGCTGGACCGCCCGGTCGGCGGCGTGATGGTGTTTGCCAGAACCAGCAAGGCTGCGCAGCGGCTGACCGACGCCTTCGCCGGACATACTGTGGACAAGAGATATCTTGCCGTGCTTCAGGGCGAGATGAAGGGCGAAAGGTCGCTGGAAAACTGGCTTTTGAAGGACGGCGCGACCGGAAACGTGCGCGCGGTATCCGAAAACACGCCCGGCGCCAAGCGCGCGCTGCTGGACACCCGGCCCGTCGCCTCCCGCGAGGGAACGACGCTCACCGAGGTCGAGCTGCATACCGGGCGGGCGCATCAGATCCGCGTTCAGCACAAGGCGGCCGGCTTCCCGCTCTGGGGCGACAGCCGATACGGCGGCGGAAAACCCGGCCAGCAGATTGCGCTGTGGGCGTACAAGCTGACGTTTGCCCATCCCACGCAGAAGACGGAGCTCACCTTCCGCTTCCTGCCGCCCCGGGACGGCGCGTGGCGCATCTATACCGACCTGCTGGAGGAAATCGGACATGAGTAAGGAAGTGAAGCAGGGCCGGGTGTTCATCACCTTCCTCTGCTGCATTATGGCGATGGTGACGCTCCCCTACCTGCTGCCCGGCGTGAATGCGGCCGAAACCGGCGCGTCCATTGCCGCGGGCACGCTGCTGGGGCTGGCGTATCTGATTCTCAGGCCGGCGATGCGGCTGCTGACGCTGCCCATCGGGTGCCTGACGCTGGGACTGTTCAATCTGGTGATCGACGTCGGCCTCATCTGGGGCTGCGGTCAGCTGATCGACGGATTCACGGTCGCGGGCGTGATGGACGCGGTGCTGTCGGCGGTGCTGGTCAATTCGCTGTGCGCGATTGTGGGAGGATTCAGGTAAGGGGACGCGGCTGAGGCCGCTTGTGGACGGGGAAGCAAGCTCCCCCGCCACTGCCACCCTCTCCGGATTTCACTGGAGTCTGCCTTTGGCATCCTCCGGCCGTGAAATCCGCAAGGAAGAAATTCTCCGTCCGGCGGGCAAGCTCGCCTTCCTGAGAATTTCCCCGCGCCCGCCGTACATGCCGCCGGGCACGATTGGACATGAAGGGGCTGCGGCCCCTTCAAACTACCCCGTGGGAAGGGAACGGCCGCTGACGCGGCGGAGGGCGTCGGCCCTCCGGACCACCCGGTGGGAGGGGAACGGAAGGAGACGCGGCGGACACATTGATCTGGAGGTTAAACGGTGAATCGGAATGAAAACGGCGCGGTGCTGTCCGTGAAGGACGTTACGCTGGCCTACGGCGGACGCACCGTCGTGGAAAATGTATCCTTTGAGCTGATGAAGGGCGAGATTCTGTGTCTGGTCGGCGCGAACGGCTCGGGCAAGAGCACGCTGATCAAGGGCATTCTGGGCCTGATGCCGGCGGCAAAGGGAAAAATCGAGCTGCACTGCGGGCGGGATAAGCTCGCATACCTTGCGCAGCTGAACACGACCGACCGCGATTTCCCCGCGACGGTGAAGGAAATCGTGCTTTCGGGCACGCAGACGCCCGGCTGGCGGCTGCCCTTCTACACCCGGGAGAACCGCGAGCGGGCGGCGGAAGCGATGAAGCTTCTGAGAATCGAGGAATTTGCGGACCGGCGCATCGGAAATCTGTCCGGCGGTCAGCAGCAGCGGGTACTTCTGGCGCGGGCGATTGCGCGCAGGCCCGAGGTGCTGGTGCTGGACGAGCCGTGCTCCGCGCTCGACCCGGCAATCACCGGGGAGCTGTACGGCCTGTTTGATTCGCTCAGGGATTCACTGGGGCTGAGCATTCTCATCTCCACCCACGACTGGGACTATGTATCCCGCTCGGGCGACCGGGTACTGGAGCTTCATCAGGAGCCGGAATTCCTCGGAGAAACCGGCGAATGGCTGAAGCGGAAAGGGGGCGCGCGGTAAATGGGTGCTTTTTTTGAGGCGCTTCAGTTTCCGTTTATGTACCGGGCGCTGATTGTGGGCGTGCTGGTGAGCCTGTGCGCGGCGCTCTTGGGCGTGGTGCTGGTGCTCAAGCATTATTCCCTGATCGGTCACGGACTGGGCGAGGTGGGCTTTGCTTCTTTGGCGCTGGCGGTCGCGCTGGACCTGCCGCCGATGACGGTGGCCATTCCGCTGGTGGTGATCGCGTCGTTTCTGATCATGTACGTGAGCCAGCGGGCGGGTTCTTCCGGCGAGATTGCGATTGCGATTCTGTCCACGGCGGCGCTGTCGGCGGGCGTACTGATCACGTCGGTGTCCAAGGGCTTCAACATCGACGTCAGCGGATACATGTTCGGCAGCATTCTGGCGATGACCAAGACCGACGTGTATCTGAGCGCCGGGCTGAGCGCGCTGGTGCTGCTTCTGTACGGGCTGCTGTTCAACCGCCTGTTTGCGATCACCTACGACGAGGTGAACGCCCGGGCGACCGGCATCAACGTGACGATGTATCAGTTTGTGATCTCCTTCCTGACGGCCATTACGGTGGTTCTGGGCATGCGGATGATGGGCACGATGCTGATTTCGAGCCTGATCATCTTCCCGGCGATCACGGCCAAGCGGCTGGCGGGCAGCTTTAAGGCGATGACCATTACGGCGGCGGTCGTGAGCGTGATCTGCTTCGCGATCGGGCTGTGCATATCGTTTTTGTGGAGTCTGCCGACCGGCGCGAGCGTGGTGGGCGTGAATCTTGTTGCGCTGCTGCTCAGCAGGCTGGTTCCGGCGAAGAATTAAATGACAACCTCCCCGTTTCTGCGCGATGGACTGCGCGGAAGCGGGGAGGATTTTTGTTTGCGCTCCGAGGCCGCGCAAAATGGGGGCCTTCTTTTTGCGTCTGAGCAGAGCGTGGGGTTGTGCGTCGGGCGAAGTCTTTGAGGGGATTCATATCTTTCGTTTCAGGTTTGTTTTTGCAGAAGGATCAGGGGGGATTTCGATTTCCCCCCTTTGATCCTCCTGCACCTCCATAACCCCCTTAAAACGATTCCTCTCGGAGATTCTTGAAGAATCTCCTGTCGGAAGGACAAATTGGTTGTTTTACTTTCTGTGAAGTAGAATGTCAGCATTCTGGAGCAGCGTGGGATTTGGATCGAATCTATGCTGCTTACTTATCCCAGAAACCGGCAGAATACAGAGTTCTTAACCCAAATGTACAAATAATTCAATCCAATCTGTCCCTCTGACAGGGCGAAGCCCGAGAAGAGTCGTTTAAAGGGGGTTCGGGTGAGTCCAGAGGTCGGCGAAGCCGACTAGCGAGAGCAAATCGAAGATTTGCCGAGCGTACCCGGCGTGCCGAAGGTGTGATGGGCGAAGTACGGAGAGGGCAAAGGGGGAGAATCGAAACTCCCCCTGCCCTCTCTGGGAAAAGATCGCATTCAGAGCAAAGACATGGTATCCGCCCAAAGTCACCGGCGACCGGAAACATGAAGAGGCCCCCTCCGCACGGCCGGAGTGCGGGAAAAATATCTACTCCTGCATTTCTCCATTCCCGCCCTGCGCCGCGCTGATGCACCCCTCCAGCGCGCCGAGCTTCTCCGTCATCTCGCGCGTGAAGGAGGAAAGCAGGCGTTTCTGCTCTTCCTCCGGGCGGATGAGAAAGTCCTTGAGGCCTACGGTCAGGTTATCCGCCGCGGCGCACAGGGCCGAGATTGCCGCCGTCTTTTCGCTCAGCGCCAGCCGGTACAGATCCAGCCGTACGCTGAGGCGGTCCATCTGTACTGCATGCGGCTCGGCGGTCCTGCCGCTGAGAATCGCCCGGGTCAGTACCTCGCAGGCGCGGATCAGCTCCCCGTCCGTCACGCTGCGCGCCGCCTGTGTGAGAGAGGCGCAGGCCTGTTCCGGCGTTGCATGCAGCCGCGGACGCACCTCCGGCGCCGGACAGTCTACGCCCTCTTCCTTCAGCTTTTCCACCAGATGCCCGATCAGCTCCGGCCGGTTTTTGAGCACCGAGCGGTACTTGTTCTGATAGCGCAGCATCAGGCTGTGGTTCCCGCCCGACATCTCCTGAAGGCATGCGCGCACCGACTGCCCCTGCGCCCGGGCACGCAGCACCTGCTCGACGAGAGCCGTCACTTCTTCCTCTGCAAACGGCACGAACCGCGGCGCCGGCGGCTGACAGCCCTCCCGCTGGCGCACCTGCGCGTAGTAGTAATTCCGGATGCTGTTGGGCCGGCGGCCGGTCTGGGATGCGATTTTCTCAAATACCTGCTTGAGCGGCAGCCCCTTCAGCTGCGCCTCGTCCGCCGTCTCCCACAGAAGCTTGTTTTCTTCCTCGCTCCATCCGGCGTGCCGGACGGCGTTTATGTTCATGACAGATTGATCCATTTTCCATTGAACCTCCCGAATTGTCTGCTGGTAGTAAAGAGTATGCCCGAGTCCTTTTTTCGTATACAGATAGATCTCATTTTTTGATCGGGATGATCCGACCTGTTTCTCAAAAATGAAGAAAAACACATAAAAACCACGCAAATTATGACGTGATCACTTGAAAATGAAATAGTTTTGTAATATAATAAAGTGAAGTGTAATCTGTACCGAAGGGACGTGACAAGCGGTGAAAGCGAAAAAACGGATCGCTCTGCTGCTGGGACTTATATTGATGATGATCTCCTGCGCGGCGAATGCCGAAGGCGCGGTCGTCGATGCGGACCGGCTCAACCTGCGGCTCGAGCCCGCCACCTCGGGATTGGTGGTCGGCATCCTGAAGGAGGGCGATGAGGTGGAAATCCTTTCCGACATGGGAGAGTGGTGCTATGTCAGCATGAACGGCCGGGAAGGCTACGTCATGAAGAGCTACCTGACCGTGGACGGGACGGAGAATGAGGACGGGCAGCGGCCCGAAAGCGGCAAATCCGAATTTCCTGCGCCCGGCAGGACGACGACCCGCGTCAATTTCCGCGAGGAGCCAACGACGAAATCCGCCGTGCTCAAGGTGATCCCGAATAAGGCGGAAATCACCGTCACCGGCGTATCCGGCGAGTGGTATCGGGCGGAATATGCCGGGAAGAGCGGCTATCTGATGGCCGAATACGTCGTTCTTGAGCAGAAGGACGATCAGGACGGCGAAACTCAGCAGCCTGCGCCCGAAAAGCCCTCCGAAAAGCCCGAGGAAGAAGAGAAAGATGAATTCCGCGGGCCGTATACCGGCGAGACCACTGTGCGCGTGAACATGAGAAAGGGCCCGTCCACCGGCGAGAGCGTCGTGAAGGTGGTATCGAAGGGCGCGGACGTGCTCGTGACCGGCGAAAGCGGAGACTGGTATCAGGTCGAAGCGGCCGGAAGAGAGGGATATATCTTTAAGGAATATGTGATCCTTACCGGCGCTGCCGATCGGGAGGAAGAGGACGAGCAGCCCGCCGCGCCGGAGCAGCCTGCGGAGCCTGAAAAGCCCGCCGTGTCCACGCCCGTCGGCACGGGTAAGGTGACCGGCAGCGTCAACATGCGCACGGAAGCGACGACCGCGTCCGCCGTCATCCGCGTGCTGAGCATCGGCACGGAGGTCGAAATCCTCGGAACGAGCAACGGCTTCTGTCTGGTGCTGCATGAGGGCACGCTGGGCTACGTATCGGCGAAGTACATTTCGGCCGAAGAGGAAGAGGCTACCGGCGAAATCATCTACCCCGCCGCGAAATACGGCGCGGCCACCGTGAGCGTCAACATGCGCAGGGCGCCCGAGGGCGAAATCATGCGCACGCTCAAGAAGGACGCCGTCCTTCAGCTGCTGGGCGAGAACGGCGGCTGGCTCAAGGTGCTGTATCAGGGCGAAGTGGGCTATGTGTCCGCGGCGTATGTCGAGGAGCGCCAGCTGACCGACGAGGAAATCGGGCAGCTGCCTGAGGAAGAGCCCGAAGAGGGCGGAATCGCCTATGTAACGGCCGATTCGCTCAACATCCGCAAGGGCCCGGGCACCAATTACGGCGTGCTGGGCGTGCTGACCTACGGCGACGAGGTGAAATACATCTCTCTGTCGGACGGCTGGTACATGATTGAAACTGAAGAGGGCACGGGCTATGTATCCGAAAAATACATCAGCACCGACGAGCCCGGGAGCGAGGAAACGGTCAACGGAAGCGTTATCCTGAGCGACTGGTATAAGGGCGAGGTGGCCGGCGTGTTCGACCGGGGCGACGTCGCGACGGTCACGGACATCAAGACCGGCCTTAAATTCCAGGTCAAGCGCACCGGCGGCTACAACCATGCCGACGCACAGCCGCTGACCGAGAAGGATACGAAGATCATGTATCAGGCCTACGGCTATTTCTGGCAGTGGACCCGCCGCCCCATCTGGGTCACGGTGGACGGCAAGACCTATGCCGCCTCCATGAACGGTATGCCGCACGGCGAGAGCGATTCCATGCCCGAAAACGGCTTCGACGGATGCTTCTGCATCCACTTCCTGAACAGCCGTACCCACGGTACCGACCGCGTGGACAGCGCGCATCAGAACTGCATTCAGGAGGCCTATAAGGCGGGATAATTGAATAAACGAGCGCGGAGTCCGGGCAAATGCGGACGCCGCGCTCCTGCCATCTTTGTGAATGTTTCGGGAAATTGCGCGTTTATGCAGGAAATATGTCAATATATGGCAGTAAGATGCAATGAATGAAATATATTAACTTGAAACAGAAAGAAATTTGTAATATAATAGATGGGTACTATGGGATAAGAAGGGACGTGAGAACGGTGAATGCGAAGAAGCACTTTGCGAGGCTGACTGCGGCGTGTCTGATTGTGACGACGCTGTTCGGCGGCGCCGCTTCGGCAGACAGCGTTACCGTAACGACCGACCGGCTGAACATGCGCGCGGAGGACAGCGCGTCGAGCAAGGCCGTCGGCGTCATTGAAAAGGGCGACGAGCTGAGCTTCGTCTCGGAAAGCGGAGACTGGTATCAGGTCAAAAACGGCGGAAAAACCGGCTTCGTCATGAAGGATTATGTGAAGCTGGATCAGAGCAGGATTGCCGAGGACGTTTCGCTGAATACCGAGCCCTATTCCGGCAAGGCCGAGGCGACCGACCGCGTGAACATCCGCGAGCTGCCCATGACCAAGGCGAAAATCGTCAAGGTTGTTCCGAAAGAAGGCCAGGTCGAGCTGATCGGAAAATGCGGAGTCTGGTATCAGGTGAGCTACAGCGGAAAGACCGGCTACATCATGGCCAAATATCTGACCGTTGAGCAGGAAACCGAAACCGTTCCGGGCAACCCGGCGGACGGCGAAACCCTCTATGCCGCGGCAAAGACCGGCCGGGCGACCGAGCGCGTGAACCTCAGGGAGAGCGCGTCTGCGGATGCGGATATCGTCAGGGTGCTCAGCAAAAATGCGGAACTGACGATTCTGGGCGAAAACGGCGTCTGGTATAAAGTAACCAGCGGCAGCAAGACCGGCTATGTCTCCCGCGCCTACGTTCAGCTGACCGAAACCGGCGCGGCTGAGGAGACCGTTCAGCTGTATGCGCAGCCGGTATCCGGCAAGGCGACCGAGCGCGTGAACATGAGAAAGAGCCCCTCCACCGGCGCGGGCATCGCTAAGGTGCTGGATGAGGACGACAGCGTGAGCGTGCTGGGCGAGACCGGAAACTGGTACAAGGTGAGCGCGGGCAGCAAGGAAGGCTATGTCGTCAAGAGCTACATCGCGCTGACCGGCACGGGCGGCTCCATCGGAAACGAGGACGCCGTCGTTCCGGACGGGCTGGTGAGCTATCCTGCGGCGCGCAGCGGCAGCGTGACCGAGCGCGTAAATCTCAGGGAGGAAGCGTCCACTGGCGCGGATATCGTCAAGGTGCTTGAAAAGGGCGCGTCCGTCTCGGTGCTGGGCGAAAACGGCTCCTTCTATCAGGTGAAATACGGAGAAAGCATCGGCTACATCGCCAAGTCCTACGTGCAGCTGGGCGAGAGCAATGCGCCGCAGCAGCCCGAAAACGATCAGCAGACCGGCGTAACAGGCGAAACGCTCTATGCAGAGGCCCGCACGGCGCAGACCACGGTAAAGGTCAACATGCGCCGCGAGCCCGAGGGCGACGTGCTGTTCGTCCTGCCGCAGAACACGAAGATCTCCCTGATCGGCGAGGTGGGCGGCTGGTATAAGGTTACATACTCCACCAGCGTCGGTTACATTACGAAATCCTATGTAACTGAAGAGGTAACCGCGCCCGGCCAGCCGGAGAACGGCGGCGCGACGCAGGCGCCCGAGATCAACGGAAACGGCACGACCGGCTACGTCACCGGCGCGTCGGTCAACATGAGAAAGGGCCCGTCCACGAGCTACGGCGTCATCAAGGTGCTGTATGCGGGGGATGAAGTGACCTTCTATCAGGAGATTGACGGCTGGTATCAGATCAAGGCCGGCAGCGATACCGGATACATCTCCGCCAAGTACATCTCCACCAAGAAGCCCGAATCCGCGCCCTCCAATCCGGGCGGAAACACGGATTATGAAAACGTCGCCGGAAAGGTGCAGATGGCCGACTGGTGGACCAGCAATATCCAGAAGACCTTCAAGGTGGGCGTGATTGCGCAGGTAACGGACGTCGATACGGGCCTCACCTGGCTCGTCAAGCGTTCGGGCGGCTCGAACCATGCGGACGTTCAGCCCCTGACCGCGGCGGACACCGCCAAGATGAAGCAGGCGTATAACGGCAAGTGGTCCTGGGACCGCCACGCCATCTGGGTCACGATCAACGGCGTGAGCTACGCGGCCTCGATGAACGGCATGCCCCACGGCTCCGGCTCCATCAAGGACAACAACTTCGACGGCCACCACTGCATCCACTTCCTCAACAGCCGCACCCACACCGGCAACCGCTGGGATACGGCGCATCAGGCGGCGGTGCAGAAGGCATATAAGGCGGGACAGTAACAGCCCCCCTTCAAACAACAAAACACAGGCGTATCCGGAGCGGATGATTTCTGCTCCGGATACGCTTTTTCTTTCGATTGACGGGGCCGAAAGGTTCGTGATATACTGGAGCCAACCGGAAAAAAGGGGATGAAAGCGCATGAAACGGATATTTCTGATCGGCGATTCGATCCGCATCGGCTACGACAGCATTGTGCGCGAGATGATGGCGGGCGAGGCGCTTTTCTACTGGAGCGAGGAAAACGCGCGGTTTGCGGCGCATACGCTGAGATATGCGCACGAATGGGCGAAGAAGGACTGCGACCCTGAAAAGGTCGATATCGTCCACTGGAACAACGGCCTGTGGGACGCGCTCCACATTCTCGGCGACGACGCGCAGACCCCCGTTCAGGAATACGCGGCGGTCATCCGGCGGGTTGCCCGGAGAATCAGAAAGGTGTTCCCCCATGCGAAGATCATCTTCGCGCTGACCACCTCGGTCATTGAGGAGCGCATGAGCGATCAGTTCTTCCGCAGAAACGCGGAAATCGAGGCGTACAACGCGGCGGCGCGCTCGGTCATGGCCGAAGAAGGAATTGAAATCAACGACCTGTACACGGTCGCAAGAAAGATGCCGGACGACTGGCACGCGCCGGACGGAACGCATTTTACCGAAGAGGGCTACCGCGCGCTGGCGGAAGCTGTTGTAAAGGCGCTGAAAGGCTGAGACGATACACAGGAAGGGAGCGGATGAACCATGCTGCCGGAAATGAGATACATCGAACAGGAGCTGCTGCCCATGCTGCGCGAGCGCGCGGCCAAGCATGAGAAGAGCGCGAGAAAGCAGCTGAGCCAGTGGAAGGGAGAAAAGGGCGTGTGCAGCCTGCTGCTGCATGTAACCGACGCGCCGGAGATTCAGAAGCTGCCGGTATACAACAACGAGGAGATCCATTACGGAGTCGAGAAGATGTTCGTAAGCCAGCTGAGAGCCGCGCTTACCTCTGCGCTGGCGGACGGCGACGCTGTGCCCTCGGTGCGCGCAAACGTGGGCTGCGGCGCGCTGTGCACCCTCTTCGGCGGGCTGAAGCAGACCTTCTTCGCCGATAAGATGCCGTGGCTGCTCGAGCACATGACGGCCGATGAGATCATGGAAACCACGGTTCTGGACTTGAAGGAGTCCGATGAATTCAAGCTGGGCCTTGAGCAGATGCAGTATATGAAGGAGATGCTCAAAGGCACCGGCATCGGCCTGTTTCCGATGGACCTGCAGGGCCCGATCGACATGGCGCATCTCTTCCTGGGCGACGAGTTCTTCTACCTGCTGTACGACGATCCCGAGGTGGTCTACCGGGCGCTGGAGCTGTCGGTTGCGGCGGGCATCTACGCGATGGAGAAGTGTTTTCAGATCATCGATCCGAAGGAATGGGTGTGCCATTACAACGAGCTGATCCTGCCCATCGAAACCCCGCTCAAAATCAGCGAGGACACCAGCACGCTGCTGTGCGGCGAGCATCTGGAGAAGTACATGAAGCCCTATACCGAGCGGCTGCTGACGTATTTCGGCGGCGGCTACATCCACTACTGCGGCGACAACAAACACCTGCTGACAATCGCGCCCCGCATCGAAAACGGCATCGGCATGAACTTCGGAAACCCCGAGCGGCACGACGCGGCGCAAGTGCTTTCCGAGCTGGGCAGCCTTGGCAGATGCTATTACGGCCGCTTCCCCGGCATGACGGCCTGCGAACAGGCGCGCCTTGCCCGGCAGGAAAACGGTTGGTACAACACCTTCGTCACCGAGCACTGCAGAATGGACGAGCAGCAGCGGGTGATCGACGAATTCAACGGGGCGCTTGCGTAAGCGCGTGCGCTTTTAGGAACAGCCGGGGAACAGAAACGGAAACCTCGGGATATACCGCTGCTGAAGGGAATGGAGAAAATGGACGGTTTTGAGATAGAGAGCTATCTGCAGCAAGTATCGGATTCGGCCGGTATTGAGGAGTGTCCGAAGGTGCCGGTTCCCTCCATCGGAAAGAATCAGAATTACCTGTTTATCAGCTACAGCCACAAAGACTATAAAGAGGTCTATTCTGATCTGGCGCATCTGTATGTCCGGGGCGTGCGATTCTGGTATGATAAGGGACTGAGCGTCGGACGGGATTGGGAACAGGAAGTTGAGGAACACATAAGGCATCCCAATTGCTGCGGAATCATTTTTTATCTGAGCACCAATATGTTTCTGAGCAATTCGGTGCTGAAGGAGATTGAATTTACGCAGAAGAGAAAGAACGGCAGCATCATCTTTCAGAAAAATTACTTCTGTGTGAATCTGCATAAGGGCAGTATTTCGGATGTTCTGTTCGAAGCGCAGAGCATTCAGAAGCAAAGAGGCCTGCCGCTGCTCGATACGAAAGCCGTCAATCTCCTGACGTCCACCTTTTCCGATAATGATACGTATATCGATGCATGCAGCAGTTTACACGTGGAAGAGCTGATCGATCAGATCAAGCGGCAGTTTGACGTGACGGAGGAATCCGACAATTCCCGCGAACCGTCGCCGTTTGACGTGCAGACATCAAAGGAAGCAATGCGCGTTTTACTGAAGGGAAAGTTTTCGATCGCTGCCATATCGAAGCACATATGGACATGTTTCAGGGAAAAGAAGCTGAAGCGCGCGTGGTATATGATTCCTGCGGCGGCGCTCGCGGGGATAATTGCGGCGGCGTACGGCTGGTATTTAATGATGACGGCGGACGCGCCTTTTATTCAGATGCTGATGGAGGAGTACGGGCGCGCGCTGTTCTGCTGGCTGGGCGTGTTCTGGTGCGGAGCGCTTCTGCCATATGGCATATTTCAGCTGTTCTGGCTGTTCTATCTGACTCCTGTTTATCGGAAGTGTGAAAGGAATCCCAGGCTGCTGGCCGTTCATCATGCGATATTTCTGCTTGGGGTTATGGTGACGGCGCTCTGCATTCCTTTGATGTATGCTGTGATGCTTTTGATGTTTCACCTTCTTATCGGGTTTTTTAAGACGTTCGATGAATTGATAAGAATGTGACGCGGTATAGCGGTATAAAAGAGAACTGCCGGTCGGGCGGACGGTGCGCAATGCACGCCAGCCTGACCGGCAGTTTTGCTGATCAATGATAAGAATCTGTATGACGGCCGGGGATTACTCGGTCAGCGCGATATACTGATCAACCAGCCGGTCGAATTCGCTCAGCGCGGCCTCGACGGACGCGGGGTCGCCCATATCCACGCCCGCGACCTTCAGAAGGTCGATGGGGTGCATGCTGCCGCCGAGGGAGAGGAACTTCTTGTATCTCTCGATGGCCGGCGCGCCCTCCTTGCGGATGCCGGTGGCCAGCGCCATGGCAGCGGAGAAGCCGGTGGCGTATTTGTAGACGTAGAACGCGCGGTAGAAATGCGGGATGCGCATCCATTCGCTCTCGAGCAGCTCTTCCTGACCGACGCCGCAGTAATACTTGGCGTTCAGGCCGGCGTAGACCTTGTTGAGCGATTCGGCGGTCAGCGCCTCGCCGCGCTCGGCCATGGCATGGGACTCGCGCTCGAACTCGGCGAACATGGTCTGGCGGAACACGGTGCCGCGGAAGCCGTCCAGCAGCTGATAGATGAGGAAGGCCTGCGCCTTCTTGTCGTCCTTGTAGCGCTCCATCAGCTCGAACAGCACGAGGATTTCATTGCAGGTGGAGGCGACTTCGGCGACGAACAGCGAATATCCGGCGTTTTCGTAGGGCTGGGTGGTGTCGGAATAGTAGCTGTGCATGGCGTGGCCCATCTCATGGGCAATGGTCAGAAGGGAATCGAGGTTTTCCTTGTAGTTGAGCAGCACGTAAGGGTGAGAATCGTAGGTGCCCCAGGAATACGCGCCGGAGCTCTTGCCGACGTTCTCATAAGGATCGATCCATCTTTCCTCGCGCGCCTTCTTAAGAACCGCCTGATAGTCCTCTCCGAGGGGCTTTAAGCAGTCGGTGACCAGCTCATACGCCTCGTCGAAGGGCAGCTTGATGTCGAAGCCCTCGACCGCGGGAACGTACATGTCGATCATGCTCATCTCGTTTTCCAGGCCGATGAGCTTGCCGTTGCGCCGGAGGAATCGGTTGAGCGCGGGCAGGTGCTTATGGATGGAGCTGATGAGGTTGCTGTAGACCTCCTCGGGCACGTTGTCCGGGAACAGCGCGGCCTTGAGGGCGGAATCGTGCTTTGCGGTCTTCGCGTAGAACACGTCGCCCTTGACGGAGGAGGCGTAGATGGCCGGGATGGTGGCGGAATACTTTCTGTAGGTGGTGTACATCGCGTCGAATGCGGCGCGGCGCACTTCGCGCTTGCGGCTCATCATGAAGGCGATGTAGTTGGACTGGGTCAGCTCGACGGAGTTGCCGTCCTCGTCCTTGATGGTCGGGAATTTCATGTCCGCGTCGGTCAGCATGGAGTAGATGGTATCCGGGGCCGCGCCCATCTCGCCGGTCATGGCGATGATCTTTTCCTCGGTGGCGGAGAGAGTGTGCGGGCGGCGGCGCTGGATGTTCTTAAGGAACACTTTGTAGTTCTCAAAGCCCTCGGCTTCGGCGGCCTGAGAGAGGTATTCCTCGGGCTGGGAGAGAAGCTCGGGCGTGGCGTAGGAGCCGGCGGTCTCCGCGGCGACCATGAGGGTCTGCGCGCGGTCGCACAGGGCCTGATATTCGCCCTTGCGGTTGTCCTCGTCGCGGCGCATGCGGGCGTAGGTGAACAGGCCCTCTACCTTGCGGGAGAGGGAGAAATAGGCGTCCAGCGCCTGCTTGAGGGAGGCAAGGTCGCCCAGCTTGCCTTCAAAGGAAGCGAGCACGGCGATTTCCTCATTGGCCTTGGCGTATTCGGCTTCCCATGCCTCGTTGGAAGCGTACATGTCCTCGAGTTTCCAGGTGTCGCGCAGGGCAAGCTCGCTGCGCTCGGGGGTTTTGCTCATGGTCTTTGTCCTCCTGATATGATGGTTTGAATGATAGAGGCTCCCCTGTGCAAGGCGCGACGCGTTAAGAAAATATGCCAGCGGCATATTTTTAGCCAAAGCGGGGAGCGGTAGCGACCGGGAGAGCTGTCACCAAAGGTGACTGAGGGGTTGAAAGGCATCGTTTTGCACGAAGGTTTCAGGTGGATACTTATTGCGAGTATCTATTTCGTCAGAAATTCGTTCGCGGCGGTCAGAATCCGCCGGGTGTTTTCGTGTTCGAAGAGGGAGATTGCCTGTTCGTAGGGAAGCAGCTGAATCCTTCTGATTTCGCCCTCCCGCGCAGTCATGGGCTCGTCCTTGAACTCCGCGAGGAAGTAGGCGACGCGCTTTTTCGTTCCGGGTTTTTCGCGCAGGGAATATTCGTCCCGCTCATAAAACCCGGGCAGGAATGCGGGGGAAAGGCCGGTTTCCTCAAAGATTTCGCGGCGGGCGGTTTCGATTTCGGTTTCGTCACCCTCCATATGGCCCTTGGGGAAGCTGTATGCGCCGCCCTGTTCCTGCACGACGACGTACAGAATCTGTCCGGCCCGGCGGGTGAATACGATGGCTCCGCAGGAGTATTCCCAGTTCATGCGGCGAGTCTCCTTTTGCTTGGTCGATGGATTATGGGGGGAGGCTTTTTGTTCAGTACACATTCCCCACCAGCTCTTCGCCGATGTGCTTCAGCAGCCTCAGCGCGTCCGCGCGGCAGCCGTTCGGGACTCTCCGCACGATATTGTGCGCCTCGAAGGTGAAGTCTCCGGGGTAGCTGATTTCGCGAAGCGCCGCCATCAGCGGCTCCCACTCGATGGTGCCGAAGTGCGGGGGCATGTGCTGGTCGGTCACTCCGTCGTTGTCCTGAATGTGCAGGGCGTGGAGACGACGCCCCATCAGGCGGATGGATTCGGGCTGATTCTGCCCGGAAATGTGCGCATGGCCCGTGTCCCAGCAGATGCCGGCATAGGGCGAATCGAGCGCGTCCACGATGGTATTGAGATGCTCGGCGGTCGCGAGGCGGCGGCTCATGTTCTCAAGCGCGATGCCGACCCTGAACTTCTCGGCGACCTCGATGACGGGCTTGTAGTATTCGATGTTGTCCCTGATGTTCTGCGCCTCTGTTTCGGGCGAGAAATCGGGGTGTCCGCTCGGGTGGAAGGTGATCCACGGGATGCCGAGCATGGCCGCGCCCTCGATGGAGCGAAGGTACATTTCATAGCGGGAAGCGTCGCCGGTGTAGAAGTTGAATACGTCGGCGTGGGCCTGAGTGAACTTCACGTTCAGCGCCTGCGCCTTCTTTGCGATGCCCTCGACCCAGCCGCGCCAGCTGTCCTGCCGGAAGGGGGAAGCGGGGTCCAGCGCCCAGTCCCAGAAGTTCATGTCCATATGGCGGAAGCCCGCGTCGTACACGCGCTGAATCTGATCCTCGACGGGCACGGCGAAGGTATCGTCGAAGAAAACGTTGATCGAGGTGCATACCTTCATGCTGATTCACTCCTCCTCCGGTCATTTTTTATGAATGAGATTACTATACCCTGTTTTCGCGGAATTGGCAAGAGATGGGAGAAAAAATTGAGGGGAACGGGCGGTTTAAACGCTCATTCCCCGGAGAAACTATGCGCTTTTCATTGTCTGGAAAATACCGGATTTCAGGTTGACGGCCAGAAGATACACAAACGCGACGGCGCTGCCCAGAAACAGCGCCTGCATGTTCGGGATTTCGCCCAGCAGGCTCTTGACCACAGCCGAATTGGTGGCCCAGGTGAGCACAGTGAAGAGCGCGAAGAAGCGGCTTTTGTTCATGTCTTATTCCTCGAATTCGAAGGGCATGGGCAGGGCGCGGATTTTCTCCAGCCACTTTTTCATGTCCGCGGGGTCGTAGGCGGGCGTGCCGGTGAGGAAGTGGTTTCCGAATTCCTCGCCGTTTACCGTGAAGCGGATGAGATAGACCTTCTTGTCGCTGATGAAGCCGGGCACCGAGCCGATCTGTGCGGTCTCATTGGCGGCGGCGGTGAAGCAGCCGGAGAAGACGACTTCATCCGTGTCCGCGTCTGTGATGGTCAGGGAAACTTCGGCCGGGGCGAAGGCGTCGTTGGTCAGGTATACGGGGTAGGCCCAGTTCTGAAGATCGCCCATCATGACCAGCACGGGAACCTGCGCGCGTTTGATGTAGTGGTATGCCAGCTTCTTTCTGAAGTAGTAGTCGACCACCGAGTCCGAAATCTGCGGCCAGCAGTCGATCATGTTCCACCAGAGGATGCCGGTCTTGTTCCACTTCTGCATGCGGCACAGCTCAATCTGATACTTGACCGCCTCGCCCTGATACATCTGAGAGAGCAGGGCGAATTCCTCGAGCGTGTCCGGAACCTGCCCGTACATGATGCGCAGGTGGTTTCGCATCATCTCGTTGCGGCCGTTCAGATGATGCTCGATGCGGACGTCCTCGGTGCTGTGCATGGCCCAGATTTCATTGTCCAGCGGCCAGAGCTTGTCTTCGGGGATGAATTTTTTGATGCTCGAGGGCGCGGGGCAGCCGTGGAAGCCGTATTCGGAGATGAATTTCGCGCTGACCAGCCGGTAGAAATCGTCCTTGTACCAGGCGCGCGCGCCCCATTTGTGCTGCTCGGGCACGTTGTACATGCTGAAGCCCTCCGGGATTTCCGGGGAGGACTTGATGAGAATGCGGTAGGGGTCGTGCGCCTGAATGAGGCGGGGCAGGATTTCGTAGGCCACGCGGTTATAGTAGCTGTCGCGGACGGGGAAATCGAAGCCCTCGTTCTTGTAGTCGATTTCGTTGTCGCTGCACCACAGGGCGATGGACGGGTGATTGCGGAGCTTCCGGACTACCTTGCCGATTTCCTCCTCCATCACGGGCACGAAATCCGGCGTCTGCGGATAGTTGGTGTTGCCCATGGTGAAGTCCTGCCAGATGAGGATGCCGCGCTCGTCGCACAGGTCGTAGAAGGGATGATCCTCGTATACGTTTCCGCCCCAGCAGCGCATCATATTGCTGCCGGAGTCGTTCACGAGGTCGTGCGCGGCCTGCAGGCGGGATGCGTCGCGGCAGTGGAAGGCGTCCAGCGGCACCCAGTTGGTGCCCTTCATGAAGACCGGGCGCTCGTTGATGAAGAATTTGAATTCCTGATCGCCCGGGGTGAAGCGGCGCTCGAGGCGGAGGGTGCGCAGGCCGATGCGCTCGGTCCTTTCGTCCACCACTTCGCCGTCCAGAAGAAGCTGCATCGTCACCGTGTACAGATTGGCCTCGCCCGAGCCCTTGGGCCACCACAGGCGCGGATTTGCGATGCGGCAGGTGTAGTTCATGCTGATAAAATGGGCAAAATCGGTGCGCTCGAAGTGATGGTCTCCGCAGTCGCCCGCGATGCGGACGGTAAAGCCCCTGAGGGTGTCGCGGTTGGTTTCAAAGCGGCAGGCATACTGAAGATCGATCCACTGATCGTCCGGAGCGATGCGCGAGCAGGCGTAATAGGTCTCGGTGATGCGGGTGGCCTTTCTTCTTTCGAGCGACACGCCCCGCCACAGGCCCGCCGTCACCAGCCGGGGCGCGATGTCCCAGCCGAAGCAGTGGGGCGCTTTTCTGACCCAGCAGATTTCGTTTCGATGGGCGGTGCCGCGCATGCCGACGGTGTATTCCTTATTCCGGGCCTCGTTCATGACCGAGTGGATGTGGACGGAGAGCCTGTTCTCCCCGTTCCAGCGCAGAAGGTCCGTAATATCGAACTCATGCCCGACCATCATGTTGGCGGCGTGTCCGGCGAACTGATCGTTGACGTAGATATCGGCGACGGTGTCGATCCCCTCGAATTTCAGCACGACGCGGTCGGTCAGCCAGAGCGCGGGGATGGAGAAGGTGCGCTCGTAGAGGAACTGGTAATATTCGTACTCGTAGAAATCATGAAGATTTCCGCCGATGAAGGGGTCCTTCATGAGCCCGGCTTTGACCAGATCGAGCTGCGCCTGGCCGGGTACGTCGCCGGGAATGACCTGCCAGCCGTCCTTCATCGAGGGGGTATAGGAATCGGGCTTTCCCGCTTTTTCGGGGGCATACCAGAGCGCCCAGAGGCCGTTTAGGGAAATGGTTTCCATGATCCGGTTCAGCTCCTTTCAGTCGGGAGGGGAAGGGAATGGGAAGATGGGCGGAGGGAATGTGAAATCAGCGCTCAAAGGGGCGCGATAAATATAGAATTCTTCAAAAAATGCCGGAATTCCTGTTAAAGCTGTGTGTCGTTCCGGGCGTTACGGGGGGTTAAACTTGACTTAATGGCCGGATTTCCTTATAATATGTATGTTGACAGTCACCGCAATACGCGGCAGAATCTGTCGCGGTTAATTTTTTAAAGGGGGTACTTAGTCTTGAGCACGAAAATGACTATCGACGGCAATACTGCTGTCGGCCACATTGCGTATGCGTTCAGTGATGTGGCGGCCATCTACCCGATCACCCCGTCCTCTCCCATGGCGGAAGTTTCCGACGAATGGGCTGCGAACGGCCGCAAGAACCTGTTCGGCCAGACCGTAAAGATTGCTGAGATGCAGTCTGAAGCCGGTGCTGCCGGCGCTGTCCACGGCTCTCTGGCCGCCGGCGCGCTGACCACCACCTTCACCGCTTCCCAGGGCCTGCTGCTGATGATCCCCAACATGTACAAGATCGCCGGCGAACTGATGCCCGCTGTCTTCCATGTTTCCGCCCGTGCGCTGGCTTACCATGCGCTGAACATCTTCGGCGACCATTCCGACGTTATGGCCTGCCGTCAGACCGGCTTTGCGATGCTGGCCTCCAACTCCGTTCAGGAAGCCATGGATATGGCCCTGGTTGCCCATCTGGCGACCCTGAAGGCCTCCGTTCCCTTCCTGCACTTCTTCGACGGTTTCCGTACCAGCCACGAGATCCAGAAGA
>JAFQQU010000133.1 GCA_017410445.1 Clostridia bacterium
CAAGGCGCGCGATTCTGCGCGGATGATTCACCGCATCGGCCTGTGCCTGTCGGCATGTCTGATGACGTTCTTCTTCTGTCTGGCCCGTCAGGTGGCCGGGCTGTATACGCCGGACGCGGAGACGGTGAAGCATGCGGCCAGCGCGCTGATGATGGTTGCGATCGGTCTGCCGTTTATCTTCACGCAGATTCCGCTGGCGGCGGCGCTGAGAGGCGCGGGCGATACGGTGTTCCCGCTGGTGGCGTCGGCTGCCGGCATCTGGACGTTCCGCGTATTAGTTGCGCCGGTATTTGTCAATGTGCTGGGCTGGGGACTGGTCGGCGCATGGCTTTCCATCGTGCTGGATCAGGGTACCCGCGCGGCGGTCAATTACTGGCGGTTCAAGAGCGGCAAATGGATGAACAGAAAAGCAATATAAGGAGGCGCAGGTATGAATATTGATCGTTTGGTAGACAAGATCCGCAAGACTGTTGAGAATCACAAGATTTCGGACGGCGTCTATGCAAGATGGAACTGGCAGAACGAAGAGGAAACGCGCAAGCTGGGCGTGAATGAATACGGCTGCGCCGACGCTGCGAATATTCTCTATACCATCGGCGATTTCCCGCGCGACCCGGAGGAGCGGGCGAAGTGGGTCCAGACGCTGCAGGGCATGCAGAACCCGGAAACCGGCCTGTATACCGAAGCGACGCATCACACCATTCATACCACGGCGCATTGTCTGGCTGCGCTCGAGCTGTTCGACGCACAGCCCAAGTACCCGCTGACCGCGCTCATGCAGTATCTGGAGAAGGACAAGCTGGAGGCGTTCCTCGCGGGTCTCAACTGGATGGGCAGCCCGTGGAACAATTCTCATCAGGGCGCGGGCCTGTATGCCTCGATGGTCATCACCCGCACTGCGCCGCTCGAGTGGCAGAGATGGTATTTCAGCTGGCTGCGCGAGCAGTGCGACCCGGTTGTCGGCATGAGCCCGAAGGGCGCATACGAAAAGGGAACCGCGCCGCTGTTCCAGCATATGTGCGGCTGGTTCCATTACATGTTCAACCATGCCTATGCGCGCATGCCCATTCCGTATCCGGATAAGCTGATCGATTCCTGCCTGGATATGTGGAACAAGCAGGAGCTCGGCCCGCGCTTCGGCATAATGGTCGGCTTCAAGGAAATCGACTGGGTGTTCTGCATCAGCCGCGCCTGCCGACAGACGGCGCACAGGTTCGACGAATGCATGGCAGCGCTCAAGGAATTCGAGGAGAGCTACATCGCCTATCTGGACGGCCTCGACTGGGAGAAGGACGAAGAATTCAACGACCTGCACATGCTCTTTGGTGCTGTCTGCGCGATTGCCGAGCTTCAGAACGCGCTGCCCGGAACGCTGGAGACCACTGTTCCGCTCAAGCTGGTTCTGGACAGAAGACCCTTTATCTGATGCGGCCTGAATGAAATAACTGACGCAATCCGATGGAAGAAGAGGAAAGATTATGGAGAGTACGAGCGAGACGCAAATGACGTTTTCGGTCAGGAAGATGATCTCGGTGATGCTGGCGGCAGCGCTGTGCCTGCTTATGACGATGGTCCCGGCGGGGCTGGCAGAGGAGAAGGAAGTCGTGATTCTGTTCACGCACGACCTGCATTCGCATCTGCTGCCTGCGACGGATGAGGATGGCGGAGAATACGGCGGCTATGCCCGGCTGATGACTGTCATTAACGAGCAGAAGGCCAAGTATCCGGATGCGATTCTGGTGGACGGCGGCGATTTCGCCATGGGTTCGCTGTTTCAGACGGCCTATCCGACCTCGGCGATTGAGCTTCGGATGATGGGCGCAATGGGATACGACGCGACCACATTCGGAAACCATGAATACGATTATCTGCCAAAGGGCCTTGCGTCTATGCTGAACGCAGCCGCTGCAAGCGGTGATCCCGTCCCGATGATTGTGGAGGCCAATTACCTGCCGCCGGAAGAGGGCGAATCTGGCTATACCGAGGATTCGAAGCTGGTCCGCGAAGCGCTGGACAATTACGGTGTAAAAGACTACGCTGTTCTTGAACGCGGCGGCATATATTACGTGATCTTCGGCATCTTCGGATTCAATGCCGACGACTGTGCTCCCAATTCCGGCATGATCATGGATGATCCGGCGAAAACCGCGCAGCGCGTTGTAGATGCGGCGGTCGCGGAATGCCGGGAGATGTACGGCGCCGAGCCGGTCGTCGTCTGCCTGTCTCACTCGGGTACATCCGGCGGACAGGGCGAGGACTATGAACTGGCGCAGAAGGTGAACGGCATCGACGTCATCGTGTCCGGACACACGCACACCACGCTGACCGAGCCCATTCAGACAAACGGAACCTTTATCGTGTCCGCGGCCGAATACGGCAGAAATCTGGGCGTGCTCCGGCTCGCGATGGACGGGAACGGCGCGGTCAGCCTGGCCGGTTATGAGCTGATTCCGGTGGATGAAAACGTTTCTGCGGATCCGGCTACCGAGGCTTTGGTCGATGCGTTCAAGACGTCCGTGAATACCGACTATCTGGACGACTACGGCATGACCTTTGATCAGGTGCTGGTCAATAATGCCTATGAGTTCGACACGGTGGATGAGGTATATGCCACGCAGCACGAATCCACGCTGTGCAACGTATTCTCCGACGCCTACAAGTGGGCCGTCGAGCAGACGACCGGTCAGACGGTCGACATGGCGGTAACAGCTTCCGGCGTCATCCGAGAGAGCCTGCCGGTGGGCGATATCAGGGTTTCGGACGTGTTCAACGCCGCTTCCCTGGGCGTCGGCACAGAGGGCGAGCTGGTCGCAGTCTATGTGACGGGTGAGGAGCTTAAGAATGCGCTGGAGATCGACGCATCCGTTCAGCCGCTGATGCGGTCTGCACAGCTTTTCACCTCGGGCGTTGAATATTCCTACAACACCAACCGGATGCTCTTCAACAAGGTTGATTACGCCATGCTGCGCAGGGATGACGGCACGCTGGAAGCGATCGAGAATGATGAAATGTACCTCGTCGTCACAGGCATGTATGTCGGTCAGATGCTGGGCTCGGTTGAGGAGACCTCCTTCGGTCTGATCACCATCACGCCGAAGAACGCTGCGGGCGAGCCCATCCCGGCAGACGAGCTGGTCAACTACGTCGTGCGCGATGAAAACGGCGTTCCGCTCAAGGAGTGGTACGCCATCGCATCCTACCTCGATCAGATGGTATACCATGGACGAGACCTATGCGCAGCCGGACGGCCGCAAGGTGGTCTATTCCAGCTGGAATCCCGTTGATCTGCTCAGGAACGCCAATAAGTTCACCTATATCCTGATCGCGGTCGTGCTTGTTCTGATTCTGATCATTGTGCTGCTTGTGAAGGGAATTATCGCACTGATCCGCCTCATCGTGCGCCTGATTACCGGAAAGCCTGCGAAGAAGGCGAAGAAGCGCGGAAAGCATTCAAAATAAGGGGAGAATCAGATAAACCTCCCGACCGTTCTGCGAATGTGCGGACCGGTCGGGAGGTTCTGCTCTATTTGATATCAGAGATCTGATTGCAGGTCAGGTTTGCGGCGGCAATATTGCCTGAACATTCAAGGGTTGAACATTGAATTCGATGGCATTCCGAGATGGTTTTACATATGACATTGCCGCATGCGTTGATCTCATGAGCGCTGACAGTCTGATGACAGATTACATCTCCGTTGATGCTGCCGTCTGCGATGACGTGCCCATATACTTCCACCTTGAAATACTGCGTTTGCTGATTGCAGTTCCGCGGAAAGACGATTTCGATCGGCGGATCGTTTGGCGAAGGGCGATCTGTAATATTGAGCAGCTTTTTTCCGCGCAGTTGGATGATTCTGATGACGTCATCATCTTTGATCTGCCGCAGATCCGAGATTTGAAAGGCGAGGGGATCGTCTGAAAAGAGCGCGTCTATCGATGTATCAAGGAGATTGGCGATTTTTGGCAGCAAGGCGATATCAGGGGTATTTGATTCGGTTTCCCATTTTGACACTGCCTGATAGGAAACACCGAGACCTGAGGCAAGCTGCTCCTGTGTCAGCTTTTTTTGCTGTCTGAGAATTCTTATGCTGCGTCCGATGTTCATTTTGATCACTCCTTTGATGACTCTATTGTAATGCGGCTGCAATGGTAATGCAATAGAGCGGTTCTCTTGCTGCTCAACTGTTGCTTGAGGCGACAAAATATCACAGAAAAAGCGCAGCCTCAGGAGTGATGCGGCTGCGCTCTGAATGGCTTGATTACAGCTTATCGTATTCGTTGCACAGGGGATAGAGCGGCGCTTCGTCTTCCTCGATATCGGCGAACCGGGCGACGGGCTCGGCAAAGTAGTTGTCGGTCTTGTCGTCGTTGACGGAGGATACCTCTCCGGCGATCAGTGCTCCGTTCTTTGCAGCGATGATGTGATACATGCGCGGGGTGATGGTCACGCTGTTGCCGCGCGGAATAATTACTTCCTCGCCGGCCTTTACGACCAGCTTCAGGCCGTCGCTGTATACGGCGACGTCGCTCTCGTAGTCAATGGAGCCGTCCGGCAGCGCGTTGTAGAACTTCAATACCAGATCGCCGCCGCCGCGGTTGATGATGTCCTCAGTTTTGACAGCGTGATAGTGAACGGGCAGTCTCTGTCCGTCGAGAATCAGCATGTATTTCTCGGCATACGGCGCGCCCACGCCCGGGGCGGTCAGAGAGCCGTTTCTTACGGTGAAGAGCACTGCGCCGATCTTCTCAAAATCGCCGCTGCCGAAATCGGTGATGTCCCAGCCCTGCATGACGGTTCGGAGCGTATCAATACTGTCCTTGTTGGCTTTCCATGTCTCCATATCCCAGTAAGCGAATCGCGGAAGACGGATGCAGCTTTCGTTCAGCAGATTTTCGGCCCAGCGAAGGGCGGCGTTGATTTCAGAGCGTTTCATGATGCATACCTCCCGATACTACAGAGTTGGCACATCCCATACAGGGAACCGGTCGTACAGCTTAAGCGCCTCGGGCATCGTCGGCACGCCCTCGGTAGAGCCGGGCGCGGACAGCGAACATGCGGCGACGGCATTGGCCGAGCGCAGCGCGGTTTCGAGGGATGCGCCGTTTATGGTTTCGTAGAGCAGGCCAGCGGTGAAGGCGTCGCCCGCGCCGACGGAACCCTTGATATAGCCGTCGGGGAGCCTGAGCGCGGGGGAGAGAACGAGCCGGTCGGTTTCGTCGAGGCCGGCGGCGAGCAGCGGCGTATGGATGACCACGCGGCGCTTTACGCCCATCTTCCGGAGCGCTTCGAGGGCGTCGGGCAGGTTCTTTGCGATCAGTCTGCCGTTTTCGGTCAGTTCGACGCCGGTGATCTGTTCGGCTTCGTATTCGTTGACCGCCAGATGATCCACGTATTTCAGTGCGGGCGGGACCAGTGTTTTGAACCGGCCGCCCTTTTCGCTGACCACATCGAACGAGGTCTGAAGTCCCATCTGCTGTGCGCCGTGCAGCGCGCGTGCCATTGCGGTGCCGTATTCTTCGTCCGGTGCGTCCATGCCCTCGAGCAGCAGCTGATAGCCGATGTGCAGAAGGGAGCATTTGCCAATCGGCGCGCTCAAAAGCCGGTCAGGAGTCAGCATGCCGTCCGCGCCTTTATAGGTGAAGAAGGTGCGC
>JAFQQU010000134.1 GCA_017410445.1 Clostridia bacterium
CTGCCACCCCTCGGGGAGGCATTTTCTGAAAATCTCACGATTTTCCGGGCGAAAATGCGGGGAAAGAAGCATTTTTCTCCGCTCCGCTTCGCAAAATGCCGCAAAATTGACGCACATGTCGCCAATTTTGATTGAACATGGAGAGGCCTCCTGCCTCTCCAAACCTCACCGGTATTTATCAATAGTTCGCGCCCTTCCGGAAGCAAACGATTCCGGAAGGGCTTCATTTGTATTATTCCTGAGTCATCAGCCGATACTGGGAAAGCGGCACCTGAAGGCGGAGATTCTCGCCCCGCAGGAACCGCTCGAGATCGTCGATGATCTGATCGGTCATCTGCCAGGATACCGCCAGCGCCGCCGCATGCGGCTGAAGCAGAAGGTTCCTGCTGATTCCGTACAGCGCCTCGGGCACGCCGCCCGGGCCTTCCTTCTCATACACATCCAGCGCAGCCGAAATGCGGCCGGTCTTCATCTCCTCAATCAGCGCTTCGGTATCGACCAGCGACCCACGGGAGGTGTTTACGAACAATCCGCCGTCCGGAATCATGGAAAGCGCTTTGGCGCTGATCATGTGATAGGTCTCGGGGGTCTGCGCCGCGTGCACGGAAACGATACCCCGGCTCATCGCCTGTTCAAAGGAGCAGCTTTCAGCAAACTCCCACTCGTCCAGCGCGCCCTCCGGAAGATACGGGTCGTATACATACACCCGGCAGCGGAAGGGTCTCAGCAGCCTCAGAAGGTTTCTGCCCACCGTGCCCAGCCCGATCAGGCCGATTTCCGCGCCCAGAAGCGGCTTCACCTGCCCGCGCGGCTTGTTCCAGCGGCCCTCATGCATCTCCCGGTTGGCCTCGGGCACGCAGTGAAGCGCCGACAGCATATACGCAAGCACGCTCTCCGCGACATATTCGGCCATCACGCTGTTCGCGCTGAGCACCGGAATGCCTCTTTCATAAAACGCCTCGCTGGCAATGTGCGCGACCGTGCCCGCGCAGTGCGCCATGATCTTGAGCTCCGGCGCATGATCGAGCACCTCGCCGGTAATCTGCTTCGTGCCCCAGTGCGTCAGAACGATCTGAACGTCGGCGAGTTTTTCCTTCATTTCCTCCTCCGTCAGCTGACGGCCGGTCTCGTTGTACACGATGCTGCCCAGCTTTTCAAGCCGGCGGATGATATGCGGCGGAAAATGCCGGTCAAAAACTTCGCCCCTCGGAAGAGTAATCAGAATCTTCATGGGAAGCACCTCCGGATGCGTATTCATGGTGTTTTCAGTATATCACACTTCTCCCCGGGCGGCAACAAAAGCCCCGCTGCGGCGCTCCTCCGCTCTCCCCCGGCGGCGCGTCCTTTTCTTCCCCATGGAACGAACCGTCCTTTTCCCGCGTCCAATGATGCATGAATGCTTCCATGAGGAGGGAAAATCATCCAATGAGCGAGAAGAATTTCTGCCCTGCCGTCAATAACATCGTGCTGGCGGTCGGCGTCCTGTGCATCTTCTATTATCTCATGTGCGGCCTGTTCGTCCGCTTCGGGCAGTCGGCGCTGTGGATCTGGCCGCTGGCCGGAGCCGTGCTGATCGCGCGGTATTTCCTCGCCCGGGCCGGAATCATCGCCGCCATCCCGAAGGGGATGCTCATCACCGGACGAACCCTGATCGCGCTGGCGGCCGCGTTCTTCATCGCGGTGGAGTGCTTCGTCGTGTCGGGCATGGTGAGCGCCGCGCCCGCCGGGCTCGATTATCTCATCGTTCTGGGTGCGCGCGTCAACGGCACCGAGCCCAGCGTCTCCCTCAAAACCCGCGTGGAGACCGCCGTCGAATACCTGAACAAAAACCCCGATACTCTGGTCGTCGCCTCCGGCGGACAGGGCTCGGACGAGGCCATCAGCGAGGCCGAATGCATCATCCGGCTGCTCAAAGAGGCCGGCATCGACGAAAGCCGCATCCTCCGCGAGGACCAATCCACCTCCACCGCCGAAAACATCCGCTTCAGCTATGCGCTGATGGAGGATGAAAACGCAACCGTCGGCGTGGTTACAAACGGATACCACATGTTCCGCGCCAAGCTGATCGCAAAGAGCAACGGAAGCCACCCGGTCAGCGGCGTCGCGGCCGGCTCAAGTCTCTTCCTCCTGCCGCACAACATGACCCGCGAATTCATGACGCTGGTGGTCGGCTTCCTGCGGGGAGACTTCACTCTGGCGTAGCTTCATCGGGCGGATGAATCATGTCCGTCCCGGGCGCATTCAAAACTCTCCGGAAACACGCAAAAAGACCGTCTGCGCAAATTCGCAAACGGTCTTTTTTATGTCCTTTATCGTTGAGAGAAAATCAGACTCTTTCCATCCGGATGACGTAAGCAAAGGCTAAGGTCAGCCTGAACATCGTGCCTATGTCCTCGTCGTCGGGCAGCGACGGCAGTCTGTATGCCGGAATGGACGTCGTTCCATAATCATCAAGGTTCATAAAGCAATATCCATCATCGTCGCAATAGAGATACTGCCATTGGACCTCGGTTATGGGGCTAATGGGAAGACGATCGTCAAAATGGAGGAGAACAGTCTGCTGCAGGCTGTCGCTGTATCTTCTGACAATGTGCTTGGTGAAGCCGTCGGTTTCGCTCATTACCATTATGCTGGCTGCCACCCGCTCTCCGCCGTCGGCAAATCCATCCGATTCGTAATAGAACATCTCGTTGTCAATAAGAATCAGCTTGTCCTTGTATTCTTCCGATATATAGGCAGAAGGAGTCGGCGTCATCTCACTCCTACGTGCGTCCTCCGTCTTCACATCCACCACATAATATTTGCCGTCGTATTCCGTAATCAGAACTTCCGCGTCGGCCCCGGCGGCGTCCAGCGCGTATTCCGCCCAGATATAAGGCCGGAATTTCACTGTCTTTCCATTGGCATCCGTGAACTCCCGCTCTCCGGTTCTTCCGTCGATATGCGTTTGCTTGACGGAAATCATCTGAAGGTTCAGCGTCCGGAAGCTCAGCTTGACAGGGAAATAAACCATCTTGCTCGGGCCGTGTTTAAAATCGGCAATTCTGCAGATCATCCGGTTGTTGGCTATATCTCCGTTACCGTTATCCAGCAGGAAAGCAGGACGTTTTCTCCACATAAACGCCTCGCCAACCCGAATCTCGGAAATGCTCTTCTGCGCGGAAGCGGACTTCGGGGCGGGAGCGGGCGGAGTGGTCTGCGGCTTCGCGGCGGTCTGCACATTCGATGCCGCAGGCGCCGGATGATAGGCGTACGCAGTCTGCTGAGTTTTCTTCTCACGCAGGCAGAACAAGACCAGCAGCGCCAGCGGCCCGGTCAAAAGACCTGCCAATCCGCATACAAAGCCGGAATATCCCTTTTTACGGCCGATCACAGCGCACAGAATGATGGTCGCAATTTCAAGCGCCAACACGGCCAGCAGCCCAGATTCCCCCATAATGCACCCTCCGTTTGTCAGAAATAAGAGAAAACCCCTGTGATCAGATGTCCCTGTGCGGCATATGCAGCCTGTCCATCCAGCGGACCACGCGCTCGCGCGGCAGCAGGAGGTTTACGCCCATGGCGAACAGCACGCCGATGCCGGTATCAAAGATACGGTTGAGAGAATAGGAGACATACGTTGCGACCGGCTGGTTGAACAGCAGGATGCACAGCATGACGCCGCCCGGCTGAATCGCGCCCGGCCACTTGCACAAGAGGCTCACCAGAATCAGCAGCAGCACGCCGATGAACAGCAGCACAAGAATCAGCGGATGGAAGCCGCCTTCCGGATAGAACTGCACATAGATGCTGAACAGAGCCATGCCGATCAGGCCGCCGAAGATCGTTCCGAAGAGACGGTTGCCGCCGTTCAGCCAGGAATTGCCCATGTCCGAGCCCAGTCCGAACACCGCGCCGATGCAGGCGAAGGTGGGATTGCGCTGAAGCGGCAGATAGACCAGCGCCACCAGCGTCGCCGCGATGGCCGTCTTGATGTTGCGCATACCGATGTGAAATCTGGTAGGATTCTGATTGATGCTCATTCTCTGCATCCTCTCTGTCGTTGAATTCATCAGTAATTATACCGATCTTTGCGGGAATGTCAACGGAGTTTCACATTTTCTCCACAGATCTCAACCAACACTTTTCCAACGAAACACAGCCTTCCCGCGTCCGCCTCCCGGCAGGAAAATTCCGGCGGCAAAGAGAATCTATCAGTATCATCCAAACCGAGATACAGGGAGGCGCGACACCATGGATTCCATCCGAAACCGCTTCAAGAAAACTCCCCGGCCCGTCCGGGTCGTTCAGTTCGGCGAGGGCAATTTCCTGCGCGCCTTTGCCGATCATATGCTGGATATCGCCAACGAACAGGGCGCGTTTAACGGCAGCGTCGCCATCGTCAAGCCCCGCGCGCACGGAAATCTGGACGCGTTCCGGCAGCAGGACTGCCTGTATACCGTCGTGCTCCGCGGCCGCGAAAACGGCGGGGTGGTCAACACCGCGCGCGCCGTTACCTGCATCGACCGCATCGTATCGCCCTATGAGGAGCCGGACTGCCTGACGGAGCTGGGCGGGCTCGATACGCTTGAATACATCATCTCCAACACCACCGAGGCCGGAATCTCCCTGACCGGAGACGAACAGCTTACCGACCGGCCCTGCGCGAGCTTCCCCGGTAAGCTCACTCAGCTGCTCTACGCCCGCTACCGCCGGTTCGAAGGCGATATGAAAAGGGGCGTCGTCGTGCTCCCCGCGGAACTGATCGACAGAAACGGCTCGGCGCTGAAGAAATTCGTCCTTGAGCTGACCGGAAAATGGGCGCTGGAGGAAGGGTTTGTCCGCTGGCTGAACGAAGCCTGCCTCTTCCTCAATACGCTGGTCGACCGCATCGTGACCGGCTTCCCCGCCGCTGAAGCGGACGCGCTTTATGAATCGCTCGGATATGAAGATAAGCTGCTCACCGTCGGCGAGCCCTTCGGCCTGTGGGTCATCGAATGCGAAGAGCCGGAGAAGATGTCCGCCCGGCTGCCGCTCGACAGAATCGGCCTGCCCGTCGTCTACACGAAGGACCTCACGCCCTACCGCGAGCGCAAGGTGCGTATCTTAAACGGCGCGCACACCTCCTCCGTTCTAGCCGCGTATCTGGCCGGCGAGAACATCGTCCGCGACATGATGAACAGTCCGCTCCTGCGCCCGCTGATCGACCGCGCGGTATATGAGGAGCTTTTGCCTACCGTGCCGCTGCCCGAGGACGAGGTCCGCGCCTTTGCGGACGCCGTGGCCGAGCGGTTCGACAATCCCTTCATTGATCATCAGCTGCTGGCCATCTCGCTCAACTCCATCTCCAAGTGGCGCGCGCGCGTGCTGCCGTCGGTCAAGGACACGCTGAACGAGACCGGCCGCCTGCCCGAAGCGCTCGTCTTCTCCCTCGCCGCGCTGATCGCCTTCTATACCCCCGTCGAACAGGGCGACAACTGCCTGCTCGGCCGCCGGGGAGACGAGACTTATCCCATCCGGGACAGCCAGCCCGTGCTCGATTTCTTCTGGACCCATCGGAAGGAAGAGAATACCGAAGCCCTCGTCCGCGCCCTCGCCGCCCGGACCGATTTCTGGGGCGAGGACCTGAACGCGCTGCCCGGCCTGACCGAACGCGCCGCATACTGGCTGGACATCATCAGAAACGAGGGCATGCGCTCCTCCGTTGCCCGCGCCGCGGAGGAAAGAAAATGAAGCATCTGAAGATTCATCCCTCGGACAACGTCGCCGTCGCGCTGGAGACGACCGAATCCGTCCCCGCCGGTCACAAATTCGCCCTCCGGGACATTCAGGAAGGCGAAACGATCATCAAATACGGCGACCCGATCGGCACGGCGACCGCTTTTATCCCCGAAGGCAGCCATGTGCACACCCACAACGTGCGCACCGCGCTGACCGGACAGCATGAGTATACCTACACCCCCGCGCCCGCATGGACGCCGCCGCAGGATGAACAGCGCTCCTTCATGGGCTATCTCCGGCCCGACGGACGCGCCGGCGTGCGCAACGAAATCTGGATCATCCCGACGGTCGGCTGCGTGAACGCGCCGGCTCAGCAGATCGAGCGCGCGGCACAGAAATACGCAGGCGGCGCAATCGAGGGAATATATGCCTATGGCCATCCCTACGGCTGCTCGCAGCTGGGCGGGGACATGCTGAACACGCAGAAAATCCTCGCGGGGCTGGTTCGGCATCCGAACGCAGCGGGCGTGCTGGTGCTGGGGCTGGGCTGCGAGAACAACAACATCCCCGAATTCCGGAAGGTCCTGGGGGAGGTTGACGAAACCCGCGTGAAATTACTCGTCTGTCAGGATACGGAGGACGAGGTTGAAGCGGGCGTTAAGCTAATCGGCGAAATCGCGGAAGCCGCGAAGGAGGACAGGCGCGCGCCGCTCCCCGCCTCGATGCTGACCGTCGGCCTCAAATGCGGCGGATCGGACGGTTTTTCCGGCATCACGGCCAATCCTCTGGTCGGCCTGTTTTCCGACTGGCTGGTCGCGCAGGGCGGAAGGAGCATCCTGACCGAGGTGCCCGAGATGTTCGGCGCGGAGCAGATTCTCATGAACCGCTGCGAAAGCCGCGAGGTATTCGAAAAGACAGTCTCCCTGATCAACGATTTCAAGCAGTATTTCCTCTCGCACAATCAGCCGGTATACGAAAACCCCTCGCCCGGCAATAAGGCCGGCGGCATCACGACGCTGGAGGACAAGTCGCTCGGCTGCACACAGAAGGGCGGACATGCGCCGGTGGCCGACGTACTGGCCTACGGCGACCCGGTCAGAAAGAACGGCCTTTCGCTGCTTCAGTCGCCCGGAAACGATCTGGTTTCCTCGACTGCGCTGGCTGCGTCCGGCGCGCAGATCGTGCTGTTCACCACCGGACGGGGCACGCCCTTCGGCTGTCCTGCGCCGACCGTGAAGATCGCCACGAATTCCGCGCTCTTCGCCCGCAAGGGCAACTGGATGGACTTCAACGCGGGGCAGCTGCTGGACGGCGTCTCCATGGAGGAGCTGCGCGCCCGGTTTATCGACTATGCGCTCGCGCTGGCCTCCGGAGAGGAGCGCACCTGCGCGGAGAAAAACGGCGTGCGCGAGATGTGCATCTTCAAAAACGGCGTCACGCTGTAAGCATTTCCCATGCCGGATGCGCCGAAGAACGGTCAATTGCATAGGAAAAGGACGGAACGGAATCCCAGCAAGGGACCGCTCCGTCCTTCTGTTTTATTAATGACCATGGTGGTCCTGATGATGATCCCGCTCGTTCGGGCAGTTGTCGTCGTCATGGCCAAACTCTCCGCATTCGTCGCACCGCTCGTTCGGGCAGTTGTCGTCGTCGTGACCGACCTCTCCGCATTCGTCGCACCGCTCGTTCGGACAG
>JAFQQU010000135.1 GCA_017410445.1 Clostridia bacterium
GTTGTCGAGGTTTATGTCACCACCGACAGCGGCATGACCTTTGCCAGCAGGCAGCAGAAGAACGTTACGATTACCGCCAAGGAACCCAGCTACGTCATCAGCGTGGATACCATTGACACTACCGGTTCCGAAACGGTGAACAGCATCCTGATGAAGGGTATGCTGCACATCAGCGGCGATAAGACGAACTGCGATGTTGGTTTCGAATACTGGACTGATTCTGCGGATCGCAAGCAGCAGAATCTCAATGTTGCCCGCTATGATGGCGAGACCTTCGAAATGTCTCTGACTGCACTGCAGCCGGATACCGAGTACAGCTATCGTGCATACGCCACTTACATGAAGGCAGGTGTCTGGCTGTATGAGTACGGCGAGACCGTAACCATCCGCACGAAGTCTACTACCGAATATCTCCCTGTGATCAGCAGTGAGGATGCAAGCAATGTGACGGAGTATTCTGCTACGCTGAACGCCAGCCTTGAATCCACCGGCGGCGTAGAAACCGAGTACGGTTTCATTATCAGCAGCACGGGCAGCAACGTCACGACCAGTGAGAAGATCGGCAGCGGAACGAAGGCTGTTGATTACAGATACGACTGGACCGGTCTGGAGCCGAATCATTCTTACACCTATCAGGCATACGCTACGAATGAGTACGGCACTGTGAAGGGCGAAGCAATTACCTTCACTACGAAGGAGATCCAGAAGATCCAGCTGGGTACTCCCCAGGTGAGCGCATCTTCTTCGACTGTCGAAGTCGGCGAGACCTTCACCGTTTCCTGGCCCAAGGTAGACAACGCCACCGAATACAGCGTGTATGTATGGGATGCGAATGGCAACGAAGTCAAGCGCAGCCTTGAACAGACCGCTCTGAGCTACAGCACCGTTCTGGATGTTGCCGGCGCATATACTGTCGGCGTGTACGCCACTAACGGCGCATCCTATGTTTACACCCAGTCTGATTGCGGTGCAGTGAACGTTACTATCGTTGAGCCTATCATCATCGAAGCAAGCATTACAACCTTGCCGATTACTAGTGATAACATTGGAATTAATAGCATTACTGTATCTGGTCAGATTAGCTTTGGCACCAACGAAGATGCTTCTTGCTATGACCTTGTAGGCATTCAGTATGGCGTCTATCAGTCTGAATGGACTGCGACAATTGGTGCAACCTTGAATGTGGATGGCTCCTTTACTGCAACAGTAACAGGGCTGAACCCCGAAACCACCTATGCTTTCCGCGCTGTTGCAAGAACTGCTTCCACTCAGACGTGGCTGGACAATAGCAATGTTGAAACAGCCACTACTCTCGCTGAGCCTGAAAAGAAAGTGCCTGCTGTACAGACCAATAGCGTGACCGATATTTCAGCTACCAGTGCAACGCTGAACGGTACCCTCATCGACGACTACGGCTTCTCCGTAACTGAATGGGGCTTCTATTGGTCTACGAGCGCACTCGATTTCCCGATTGAGAACGGCTACACCAGCAACGATCCCATTTCCTTTGGTAGAGATGCGACTCACACGCTGAACAACCTCACTCCCAATACGAAGTATTATTACTACTTCTATGCTGTGAATAGCGAGGGCGAGAGTGTACGCGATGTCAAGGAATTTACCACCTTGAACGATCAGCCTGTTGCTCCCATTGCAGTTACCATGCCTGTAGGCACGATTACTGCAAACAGCGCAATTCTGAATGGTAAGATCACTTCTGACGGTGGCGCTGCTATTACGGAATGGGGTTATGCTTGGAAGGAGTCCGGCGATCTGGATTACCATGCAGAAAGATTCACCAGCGCTATTGCAGTGAATGAGGAGAAGGCATGGACGCTGAGCGGTCTGGAAGCGAATACGGAATACGAATACTACTTCTATGCCGTAAACAGCGAAGGCGAGCACGAAGGCACCGTTGTTAAGTTTACTACGCTGCTTGATGGTGCATGCGCACATACAGGTACTTATCGTGACTATAATGTATGGTCTGCTGAAGGTCAGCAGATTGCTGCAAGCTGGATGGGAAGTGAAGAGAATGTAAAATACTCCGAAAACGCTGAAAACCCAGCTGAATATCATAATGCTGCAATTCTGCATTTCCGTGTGTGCGATAAGTGTGGTGAAGCTTTTGACGCTGTATATGGAGAAGCCGCACCTGAAAAGCATAGTTTCTCCAATGGTGGTGTATGCTCCGGTTGTCAGTATAAATGCCAGCATAGTCAATATAAGGATGAATATACCGGAAGATACCGTATTGAGAAAATTCCGGGGGATAATGTTTATCATAATTTGGCTGCTGTAATTTATAACAGAACTTGCAAAATCTGTTCTGCAACTTGGCAGGTCGAAGGAGATACCGACAACAAAGGAAAGTTGCCCAGAAAAATCAAGCATGCGTTTGACAATGATGATTACACATATGACGCAAGTCAGCATTGGCTTAAGGACGTAAGCTGTAATACCAATGGGTGTGGATATATTCGACCGGATAACACAGCTGCGCATACATATGATGCAAGTGGCAAATGCACGGTGTGTCCGTACGTCAAGACGGCGGATAAGTATGAAGTGCACTATACCTTCTTTAAGAAGAACGAATCTGGTACGCTTACGAAGGCTGGAGACAACAGCATTAATGTAAGTATTACAAGTGACGCTGAATACTATCTGACCATTGGCGTTAATTGCACTGAAAGCGGCAAGGTCAATTGGAGACAGCCCGGTACCGGGAAAGGCACTGGATATAAGTTTGTTACGAAGTCGGATGTTGTCACCTTCGTAAATGAAGCACAGTGCCGATTGAATAAGGCTGGAACTGCAAGCGTGAATTTTGTTGATCCGAATGGCAAGGTTCTCACGACCTTTACTATCAATGTTACGCTAGTAACTGGTGAATACTCAATGTGGTATCGCTTCAATTCTAGTAACTCTGCTGACAATAAAAAGGCACCTGCCGTCTTGACGTACACATCAGATGAAGTTGTAGGAAGGACTCTTACTCTCTGGGGAGTTTCTTCCAAGAAATGGGTTCAGCCGAATGAACACCTTCAATATGAAACCCATATCAATGATCCGCAAGATATTCTCAGTGGATTTGGAAAACATGCAATAGAAGGTACGTTTACTGGCGAAGTAGGCAGGGCGACGGTTTCTATTTATGACACGAATACAGAGAAATACATCTGTAGCGTTGCCATTGTTGTTGACGTACCTAGTGGAAAGCCAAATCTCGGCTTGCCACATGCCTTTGAAGTTTATGCAACATATACTGACTATTATGGTGGAATGAAAACTGAGCACATTTCATCTTCTGACGGTGTTTTGAATATTCATTCGTGCCACGATATTGTTCCTGTCGAGTTTGCAGTATATAGCATATCGAATTTTGATGAGAAACTTAGCTTGAGTCATGGTCAACATGGTGGAAGAGGTGATGTTAAGATTGAAATTTCGGGAGACATTATGTGGCGTAGTGAGAAAGAGCATACTTGCCAACTGATGCTGGGGAAAAACAATACCTCTACAGCTACAGTTAAGTTTTACAATAACGACGGTACGGGCAAATATGTTATTGCGTCAATTCGCTTGAATGTTGAACGAGAAGATGTGTATAAGGAAAACTACAGTTTGTATTCAAGCAATATTCAGCGCAGTGGAAATGCCACAGCGGCTACAGTAGTTGCTGATGTTAGCACTGGGGGATCAACGCTTCACTTCTTTGCTTATGATGCTGATCAACAGAAACTCTTGACGATTGGATCACTCGGAGACTTCGTTCTGTATGTGAACGGCACGGAACAGAAAAGTCCAATTGTTTTGAGAGATGGTGAATATACCGTAACATTGAAGTATCGCGGAATAACAGTTGATGAACTTACCTTGGAAGTAATTCGATCTCACGAAGAACTGAAAAAAGAATATGGAGAGGATGATGCTGGTCAAAGATTTGAAATCGAACAAAGCTGTGTATGGATAAACGATGATTATGACTATATCGTAGGCTTCGAAAGCGAGTTCCGCTGGAGTAGTAATCCGCTCAACTCAACAATTGATAGAGAATGCGTTGCTGGCACAATGGCCCCTAGTCATATTTTGCTTTTGACGAGTGATGATGCAATCGAGTTTGCCAACCTGCTTGCATCAACTAGTTCGCAAAATGCAGAAAAGGCAGCCGTGGAGTATATTTACAATCATATTGTTGATTATGGCTTGGATCAACTCTGGGGAAAAACAGGTGCACCTATAGGAAGCCTAATCGGGGCTTCGGAACTTGACGCAATTTATGAAGGTGCGGCAAAAGAGTACTTGAAGAACTTGACACCAAGTACTGAGGAAAAAGAAGCTTCCGATATAGTAGTTGGCTACTTGAAAAATATCTTTGAGACGATTGTTCCTGAAGCCAAACTGATAAGTGAAGGCGACCAACTGATTGATCTCGTCTCCGAAGGAATGACGGCATATCGCAACGATGCACTCGCCGAAGCAATAAGGACACACGCTGAAGATGGTTGGGGTGTTTCTATTGTTTGGGGATATGATCTTAACAACAAAGGAACTGCTTGTGCAATTCAAACTACTCAAGGATATTGGGGAGCCTATGAACAATGGAAAGGTGCTGGTGAATTGTACAGCTGGAAGTATCCCTTCAACACACCCAAGAATGAAGAAACAGGAGAGCGCATGACCGGCTATATCATCACTGATCCTGACTTTGTCGCTCAGACATCGGCTGAATCCATGGATTATTTGCTTGATGTTGATCGCTTGTACACCAATACAATCGACTAACATTTCTTACCCGATAGCAGGGCGTGCGAGTATATCTCGCGGCCCTGTTATCGGGCTTCTTTCTATAGGTTGGAGGAATATGATGAATAGACAGAATGTTACAAGCAAAAGACGAAATCGATCCCGATTCAGAGCTAAACTGATTCGTACAGGCGTTATTTGTACAGTAACTTCACTGATAGTTGGTATCGGAGTGGGTATATTTTGTGGTAAGATATTATGGAATGATCCAAACACAGGATCTGTATCATCCATAGCTACACATCAGCCCATAGTTACCACCGCCCCAACAGCAACGCCTGCTCCGATTGCTCCTTTCGCTGTCAATGCCGATGGTACAACTTTGGGGACGAACGATAACCCTTTTTCTTCCAGCAGTTCTTATGATTTTTTCCTTCAAGTGAGCGGTCACGAGGAACCCGTTGAATTCTCAGTGTCCATTGCAAATTATCTCTCGCCGGAATTCTATGAAACGAATTACGGTGATGCGTATAAGCTGATGGGGACAGAGGCTGCTGCGGTGATTTCAATAACAGCATCTGCGCCGGTCGATGTGAATGATTATCTGACGTTCAGCTTGGAGACGGCGAACGGCGAAGTGATCGAAGGCTATCCGTTGATGGATGCTGCCATATCAGGTGAGTACAGTTCACAGCTCAGTGCCAACCAGCCCACAACTCTGTACAAGCGGTTTCAGTACGATGCAGCCAAAGAAGCCAAGTATTTGACGCTGCTCCATCCGTACAATGGTCAGACCGTAAAGGCATACTTTTTTCTGGAATATGTGCCTGACCCAACAACCGCGCCTACATTTCCTGTTGCCTCTGCAACGCCGACAGTTACACCCACTGCTGCGCCTACACCGTCGGGCATCGCAGATGCGGTTTTCCAGCAATATCTGTACGCAAATCATGCGCAATAAGAGAGAGGAAAGGTGTGACGTACGCATGGAATCCAAGAGAACGAACCTCGTCATCATTTCTGCTCCGTCTGGCTGTGGCAAAGATACGATCATCGAGAAGGTCGGTCAACGCCTCAGTGGAATCGGTGTATCCATCTCCTGCACAACCCGCAAGGCGCGCCAGAAGAAAGATGGCACTTATGAACAGCATGGCGTGGACTATTTCTTCATTGAAAAGCCTGAGTTCGAAGCCAGCATCCGTGAGAATGGTTTCTTGGAATATGCAGATGTCAAGGGTAATTTCACGGCACTCCCCGCGCTTATGTTGAAAAACTCATAAACGACGGCAATGACGTTATCATTCTGAACATCGAGAACGATGGTGCAGCACAGGTTAAGACAACTAATCCTGACGCAGTATCGATCTTTATTCTACCGCCCAGCGCACGGGAGCTTCGCCGCCGCTTGGTTGATCGTAAGTCCGAAACGCCGGAGCAGATCGAGAGGCGCATGGCTAAGAGTACCGAACAAATGAAAAGTGCATACCTTTATGACCATGTCGTTTTGAATAACGATCTGGAGACTGCCGTTCAGGATGTAGTGCATATCATCTGTGCTGTACGCTGCCGGACTATCCTACATAAGGAACTGATTGATCAGATCAATGCGACGTTCGTTGAAGAATAACGGGTGCAAAAATGCACCCTGCTTTCTCAATCGGGTGCAACTGTCCCTTGTATCATAATAGGCCGGATTAGCCACCTAATCACTCATGCATAAACCGCATGAGTGATTTTTTTAAACTTATGGACAGAAATAGCCGAAAATAACGGGTAATAGCGACAATTACGGGTAAAGAGTCGCAGTTTATCTGCAAAATATGATCATATGACCGGTTAGGGAGTGCTTCCCGCCGGTCTTTTTCCATTTCAGAAAGGGAGATATTCGTAAAATAATGTTGGACCGGGAATAGAATTCACTCAATATGGACGATTACCGAATAACGTCCTAAGTATAGTGGAATCGTCTAGAGTTTTAGTCGCCCTTTTCATTGTGAAATTCATGTTTACGTGTTATAATACAAGATTTTTGATGAATGAGTTTTAGGTGACAATCTGAACGGTCCCGGTATACAGGGCGGTGAATATGTCAATGGACATGCCGGATACTGCTCGAAGCTGATGATGTTGTAAGCCTAGTTTGCAATGTCGTTCTGAACGAAGCTCAGCTGAGCGTCGCTCAGGTCCGGCAGGTCAATGTTAGCAGCGGAGCCGTTGCCTGCGATCGCGGTGACGGTCAGAACGGTATGGTTTTGCAATAGGGAATTGAGCTTTGCAATGTTAAATAATGCGTTTTCTGCTTTTGCCTGTACTGCTTCGTTTGCTTTTGCAGAATGATGCGTGCTTGAAATTCATAATTGTATAAAGAGAGGGCGTCAGGATTCAGACGTTCTCCGGATATTGATGCCATCTTCGCAGGAAGGGGAGAGAAGTTTTCGTAAGAGGGTTGCGGCCGGAACGGCTGGATATCCATTTTTGGCTAAACCATTTGACAAGACAGACGGGGGTATATATAATAAGGTCTGTCGGGGAATATGGCTGTCGGACAGAAAGACAGCGGGCGGCATTCTCTGCAGACATCATGACGGAATGATGAAGGTATGTATTGGAGGGAGGAGTCAGAAAATGTATAGGCCGAATCCGATTGACACCAGCGATATTGTTTTGCCGGAGAGTCTTCTGGCGCTGACGGAAAAAATAGCCGAAAACGTGCATGACGTTTGGGCACTCGGACGAATTGCCGAAGGCTGGGTGTATGGTGAAAAGAAAAACGCCGAGCTGAAGGTCACTCCGCTGCTGGTTCCGTACAGTGAACTGGATGAGAGTGAGAAGGAGTATGACCGAAGGACGGCTCTGGAATCGCTGAAGCTGATTGTGAAGCTGGGATACAGCATTTCTGCTCCGGAAGGCGCTCAGGACTGAGCGGGAAGCCGGGCTCAGGATATTCCGGCTCAGTCCGGCGGCCTGACGGGAAATGATCCGATTACGCAATGAGTATTGACAGAAACTGCGATATGCAGTATAATATAACTGTTTAATGGCTAATCTGTGACTGTGCGATGAGCGGTATAGGGCGAGATCAAAATACAGTGTGCGATGTTACTTGCTAATGTTGACGTTGTATGACACCATTTCTCCCGCCGTGTTTTACAACGTCTGATTCGCAGGTGAGGCCATTTTTTTTATATTTTTGCATCGGGAACCATTGAAATACAGAGGAGAGGGTGGCGGAATGGAAGGGAAGACGCCGATCACATGGGAGAGCAGGAACGGGGTTCTGGAAGGAGATATGCTGGCTGCAGCGTATGCGCTGAATAGATTTCCACTGTATGATTATGCAAATGCAAATCACGAAATGCATCTGACGTTCTTCTGCCTGGCTGAATGTCCGGACCGTGCCTTTGCCCTGATACGGATCGCCCTTTGGTGCGGACAGATGCAGAATTATTCGCTTCATCTGCACATAGTCAGCGATGATGCAGAGAAGATCCGGGAACGGCTGCTGAAGGAAGTGCCGGTTCTGGCTGGCTATACCAATCTGGACGCGGACAATCCTGGAGAATACCAGTTTGCTGACTTTGAATTTGTGACGGATCCGCGCGTTGAGCTGGCTTCCAGACCCTATAAGCGAAGGAACAGGCAAGCAGAAAAGGCGGGCGAGGAGCTGGGCACGAAATACGACGGGCAGTGGAGCGCCGTACTCATGGGTGAGCGGTCGACTGTATTCGCTGCGCGGTATTATTTGGGATTGACGCAGCAGCCCGGTTCGCTGCTTCTGCTGGACGGGCAGACCGGAGAACTCGATGGGGAGACGGCTGGAAACATGAAAACCATGCGGACGCTGCATTTCCTCGAAGATAAGACAAAGGCGATGGAGGCATTTCGCGATGAGCTGCTGCGCCAGGCGCTTTGGACGCATCTGGTGTATACGAGAAACGGACATGCGTATAATAACTGTGAAAAGGAATTTCTCGAAGACCGGGATAGTCAGGAATCCTCGGCGGCGTTTGCGCTGCATATTCCCTATAAACTGAAGGATATCGGCATCAATCCGAAGGTCAGGCATTCGGTGCTGTCCCGGAAATATGCCGAAAAGGCGCTTCCGGATAAGGAAAGCGATCATTATGACGAACAGCTGCGGACGTTCTGTGCGCTGGCCGGGATGGAGCATCGCCGCTGGCTGATGTATTTAGTGACGTCGGGTTGGAGAGCCGCGTCGATCAATGACTGTCGGGAGTTTTGCTTTAAGGCGAATACGGTTCTGAAAAAGCCCTGTTATCGGTTTAAAATTGCAGAGCGCAGTCTGCATCCGGCGCTTGTTCCCGGAATGGGCGAAAAGGGGCTGGCCGGATGGACGAAGGCGCAGTGGGACGAGCCGCGGACAGAGGCACAGCTGAATAAGCTGGCTCTTGATCCGCTGGACATGGTATCGCTGCGGCTGCATCTGCTGGCCGGAGAGATCATGCAGCGCAGTGCGCCGGAGAGACAGAGTCATCTCGAAGCGCTGAGAAGACTGGCTGACGGAAACAGCGAGGCGCTTCGGGCCTTCAGCATGTTCAGCAGCTGGTATCTGAGTGAAGGATGCAGCGAGCACAGTCGGTATGCGGAGGACAACTGGTTTGGTCTGATTGAGGAACAGTACCGCAAAAACGGCATTGATGGCAGCGAAGTAGAAAAGGTGCTTGAATTGCTGCGGACCGAGCTGAAGATTGTCAATGAATATTATTCATACAACGATTACAAAGACAGCGACAATGCAGTAATCGAACAGATGGCCTATATCTATCTGAAGCCGAAGCAGCTGTCAATGATTACCATGGCGGCGGAAGGAATGCTGGATAATCTGGCGGCGCCGCTGATGATTTCGCCTGATCGGTTGACGGTGTTTGGCATGGACGAGGAGAAAGGCGGACGGCTGAAGAAGGTTCTGGAGAAATACACGGATATAAAAATGCACCGCTTTGAAGCGTTGCCGACATGGGCGTCTCCGGCGCAGATTTATAAGAACCTGAAGACTGTGGTCGACAGAGAGATGGAGAAGCTGGATAAGGAAGGGCTATGCGTACTGGACATCACCGGAGCGCCGGAAGCGGTGATTGCCTCGGCGGTGAGGCTGCGCGAGGAGAAGAAATATAAGAAATTGGGTCTTCTGATGTGCGACAGCGCCAGCCAGCGCGTGACTGATCTGGGCGGATTTCCCTACGCGGCGGTATGCAAGCCGCATGTCAGCATTACTGTCAAGGAAATGATGGAGCTCTATCAGGCGTCTGCCTGTTCGTATGATACGTCCGAGCTGACCCGGTGGAATCTCCTGATGATGAAGGATGATTTCCGCAGGGTATGGGATTTTGCGCGCAAGGGTATGGAGTATAAGAACTTCTATGAGGTCATGAACACAAACCTTGCGACGGGATTTACGCTGTCCAGCTGGGGTAATCAGCAAATGAGCTTCGAAATACCCAAGGCGCAGTATGAACAGAGCGGGCTGAAAAAAGTTCTGGAGAAGATGCAAGCCGACGGACAGGCGGGCGAATGGAAGCTCGTGCCTGAGCAGGATAACTATAGAATCAAAATAAAGGTGCCGGATGAGGCGTATTTTTCGGTTCATCTGATGCTCTGTTATCTTAGAGAAGGCGGCTCGGATGAGCTGGTCTATCAGTCGAACGAGGAATACTGCTGTATCAGCGTAAGAGGCGAAAAAAGAAAAACGATTGCCCAATGGAAGGCGGAGGATGGGGATCGGACGGAGCGAAAAATGGAATTCACTCTGGATGCCGACAGGCTTTCCCGGTTCAAACTGCCTGCGCTGTTTTCCGGCATGAAGGCGGAGAAGCTGATTAAGGAATGTTCCGTATCGGGCACGAAGATCAGCATTAAGGGGCCTGCATATGTGCTGAACGCGATTGGCACGATGATCAATGTACTGCGTCTTGTCCAGAAGGCCAATCTGGTATGCGATGCGGAAGCCGGCTGCATTTATCATGAAGAGCCGACGGCCTTTGTCGGGAAGGAGTCTCCGATGCCTGAGATGGTACCGGCGGGATGCAGCTATCTGAGCGGCTGGAAGCGCGTCAGAATGGATGAAGCGAAGATGGAATGGAAGCTGACGATCGGGCTGATGCGCCGGACGCAGTTGGAGCGGGTGCTTGCGGATATCGCTGCTTCCACCAGCCAGAATACGCCTTTCACATGGGAAAAGAAGGAAAGCCTCATTGATTCGGAGAATGTGCGGCTGATATGCAGAGGGCCGAAGCGGGTCATTGATGCGCTGGACGGGCTGATTCAGCGGCTTCAGGATAAACTGACCGAAGACTTGGTGTATAACAAGCAGAAGCATAGCATCGCGCCGCAGCACAGCACAGTGTTTCGGGCGATCCTGTCGAAAAAGGAGCAGCAGACTGCAATCAGGGAAGCAGAGGAAGCCGGAGTGATTTGCAATCTGAAGTTCGTTGATGACCGGGAGGCTGTATTTGATCTGCCCGACAGGAGCTTTGCGGAGATTTTCGAAAATGATGGCAAACTCTTCGAGTTCTTTACTTGGTATGCGGCCTACAAGGCAGGATTTGATGATGTTCAGAACGGATACCGGTTCCTTTGGGGCGCTCCGGATAAGGAAGGCAACCGGATCACCGAGAACGAGCTGGATGTTCTGGCGATTAAGGGTCTGCAGCTGATGCTTATCAGCTGCAAAGCGACAAAGATTGCTGTCAATTCGAAGGATTCGGACGAGTGCAAATACAATATGTATGAGATCAGGATGCTGGCTAATCAATTTTCGAAAAACACAAAAGCTGTTCTGGTCTACCTGACGACCGATACGTTGTCGAAGAATCTTGAAAACCGTTCCGAGTCCATCGGAACGAAGGTGCTGGTACTGGATCGGAAGACGGAGGAACACCGGCTGACCGACGGACGTACCCTGACCGAAGCGCTGAAGGAGCAGATGAAGTGACTCCGGACTCAGCCCGTAAAAAGGGCGGCGCTGCACGGAACGGAATACTGACGGTAAAAAAAAGAGGGACCTCGCGTCATGCGCGGGGTCCCTCTGATCATCTGTATGAAGCTCCGGCTGCAGCTCAGAGCGGATAAATGGATACGGCGGTCTGCAGACCGGGAGGATGAAGCTCCTATGCGGTTTTTCCGGAGCAGGATTCACAGGTGCGCAGGGAGTCGGACAGGTTGATGGGGCGCAGGCTGAGCGGATCGGGCAGCGCAGTTTTCCACTGATCGCCTGCGCTGCGGTCTGCGGTGCCGCAGAACCAGTTCAGCTGGCCGATATTGAACAGCAGACGCGGCTGATAGCCCTCACGGCCCAGATTCAGAATATCCAGCGCGATCTTGCAGAACAGGGATACGCCGTATTCGATATCGACCGCGATCCCCGGGACGATCTTTGCCTGCGCGGCGCGGTTTTCTCCGACGTACATGCGATTGCGGCGTTCCTGATCAATTTCATTGTCGATGTACTTGCTGAATACGCAGCGGTAGCAGACGTCTCCACGGATAGGCAGGTAGACGAACAGCTCGCCGCCCCATGCGCGCTCCCAGAAGCCGAGCGAGGCGAAGGGCGCGTTCAGCGCTTTGGCCGCGTCGCAGGCGGAGGCATTGCCCGCGCGGTTGTCGCAGCAGCCGAGGAACAGCGCCTTTCCGTCTCCGATCCAGTCGCTGAGTTCGGAGAGCGGGACGTCCTGGATGCGGCGGCGGAAAACGCGGACATCGATATCCGGGTTAATCCGGCGGACGTGGCGGGCGAGAGCGTCCGCTTTGTTGAGACCGACCTCCCGGAGCGTCAGTTGATGGCGGCAGTCATTGTGAATCTCCATGCAGTCGGTTTCGCTGATGGCGATGCGGCCGACGCCGCTTCGGGCCAGCAGATCGATGACACGGGAGCCAACGCTGCCTGCGCCGGTGACGACGACGTACAGCTGAGACAGCCAGTCGGTTTCCAGCAGGCCGCTGTGGCGGGAGAAGACGTTCTGCGTCCAGGAGAAGGGTTTTTTCTCCAGCTCAATTTCCAGCCCGTCATCCATTCTGTGAATGAAGAGGCTCAGGACATCGTTTTCGCCACGCCGGCCCAGCAGACAGCCGGGCATGTCCTGCTGACGGGCGCGCTCAATGGTCCGGGCTTCGGCTTCGGCATTTTCGCAGATGGCACCGACCCATTCGGTTTCCAGGTCCTCATAGCGGGGCATGTCGCCCCAGCTGTATATGACATGATATCCGGTTTCCATCCTCAGATAGCCGTAGAGGTCAGCCGGAGCGAACGGCCGGCCGTCCAGCTCCTCGGGCAGCACGACGCAGCAGTGATCAGGCATGTCCATGGCGCGGTTGAGCAGGCTGATGAGGGGATCGTTATCATTCATTCTCATTTCCGGGTGGATGTTCAGATGGTTCGTCATGGTTTTATCCTCCAATCATATGAATTATTGCTTCAAGAATGCAGTCTTGTGAACGGTTTTCTATGGGGCTGACCAAGCAGAGAGAGGCAGATCCGTTCTACTCGCAGACAATGTGGATCATAACGGAAGACGCGTCATCCGGGAAAGGATACGGACGGAGATTGCTGCCGTCGGCCGTCCAGACGTAGAGAAGCGCTTTGCGGCGGTCCGGGGCAGCTCCGGGCTTGGGTGAAAGAGCGGGAGGCAGAGCGCCGGGGGCATGGACAATGCCGGAACGCGGAGCGTCGGGCTTGTCGGAGGGAGCAGAGGCCTGCTGCGCGGGCTTGGGTTCGGGACGCGGGGCGCCGGAGCCGTAGACAATGCCGGAACGCGGAGCGTCGGGCTTGTCGGAGGGAGCAGAGGCCTGCTGCGTGGGCTTGGGTTCGGGACGCGGGGCGTCGGAGCCGTAGACAATGCCGGAACGCGGAGCGTCGGGCTTGTCGGAGAGAGCAGAGGCCTGCTGCGTGGGCTTGGGAGCAGGTTCGGGACGCGGGGCGTTGGAGCCGTA
>JAFQQU010000136.1 GCA_017410445.1 Clostridia bacterium
CCAGCTCGGATTCGGGCAGTTCCTTGACGGAGAAGACGGAGATGGTGTTGACTATGAGGCCGATGACAGCGTAGATTACGGCGATCCACTTCCAGCCTTCCGCGCCGCCGCCGAGGAACTCAACGGCATTGACGGTAACGGCCTGAATCAGCAGGCTGGTGGCAAAGGCGAAGATGAAGCGCAGGGAACCCATCTGAACGCGCTCGTTCTCGTTCTTGGTGATCAGGGCGGTCAGCGCGCCATAGGCGATGTTATTGGCAGTGAAGAATACGCCGTTGAGCAGGGTGTAGGCGATGAAGAAGAAGACGTACTGCGCTCCCTCGCCCCAGTTGGCGGGAATGGCGAAGCAGGCGATCAGGCAGATGACGTTGCCGATGTAGGGCCACAGCATCCACGGACGGGCCTTGCCCATCTTGGTGCGGGTGCGGTCGATCATGTTGCCGAAGAAGACGTCGGTCACGCCGTCGAAGATCTTGGACAGCGCCATCAGGGTGCCGACGATGGCGGAGCTCAGGCCGACGGTGTCGGTCAGGTAAATCAGGACAAAGGAAGACAGCAGGGCGTAGACCATATTACCTGCTACGTCGCCAGCGCCGTAGCCGATCTTGTTGAACCAGTTCAGGTATCGCTTCTCTTTCATGGTTTTCTCTCCTCTCAGTTGCTCAGGCTCTCTTGGACGGGAACATCTTGATATTGAAGAAGAAACGCTCTTCCTTGAGTCGGTAAGGATCCTGCAGAGCGGGGCCGCAGCTGTTCGAGCCGATGCCGTTCTGCGCGTAGTCCACGCAGAGCACGGTGCTTCCGCAGGGAGTCAGTTCGTAGTTATGCTTTTTGCCGGTCAGCTCCTCCTGCGTGTAGCGGGAAGCGTTGAAGCTGAAGGGCGCGGAGCTGACGACGGCCAGCCGGGCGTTATTGCCGTCCAGAATGACGAAGTCGCAATCGGCATGACTGCCGTTTTCCTGCGGACGGATGTAATCTTCGTGCATATCGGCGACCTTCGCGTTGAAGAGACCGTGGCTGGATGCGCGGTGCTTGTCCTCATAGCTTTCCAGCGGACCCATGCCGTAATACGTGACGTCCTGCATATCTTCAGGCAGGAAGATTCTCACGCCGAAGCGGGGGAGATCCGGGAACTCGGGATTCTTCAGGACGGACATGCCCATTTCGATTTCACCGACAGCGTTGATGCTCCAGTGTACTGCGACGTCCAGCATGCGCTGTACGGTCTCTGCGGATACAGACAGCGTGGAGTGAATGTGAAGGTTTCCATCGACCGTTTCGCAGGTGGTTTCGTAGCCGCGGGTCACGGCGCGGTCATAGCAGGCGCGGATCCATTCCTGCTTGATGTACATATCGTTGTCGGTGGGGGCGCGCCAGATATTCAGATTCATCGGGCGGGTGATGAGCTGATTTCCATTGAAGGTCATGCTCTCCCACATGCCGGTGAGCTTGTTAAGGGTGTAGGTGAAGTCAGCGCCGGTTACCGTCAGGCGGCAATCGTCTTCGGAGACGTTCAGAGCGCCGGAGGCGTCTTTGGTGCCGAAGGATGCGTTCTTCTGATTGCGGTTATCGGTATTCTGCAGCTGAATCTCATCAAAGCCCAGCTCATGGTCGGCGGGAATCAGTTCGGAGGTCAGCTTGCAGCGATAGGTGACCTTCAGGTAGCAGCGGCCCTTGGCGGGGACGGTGAGCGGGATATCGATTTCGGCGTCCGTGCGTGCGGGGATGGAGGGCAGATCGTCAATCGCGCCGATCAGGATGCGATCGCCATCGCAGGTGACTTCGTAGCGGATGGAGAGAATATCAGAGAGATCTTCGAAGTCGAGGTAGCTGCGCAGCGTCGCCTTGCCGGTGCTCTGATTGAAATTCACGATGCGGACGGGGCGCTGGACGTTCTTGTACTCCTTCAGGCCGGTGTGAGGCGTGCGGTCGGGATAAACCAGACCGTCCATGCAGAAGTTGCTGTCGTGCTGGGTTTCGCCATGGTCGCCGCCGTACCAGTACATGGCCTTGCCGTTTTCGGCGACACCCTTGTAGATGGCGTGGTCGCACCATTCCCAGACAAAGCCGCCGCAGTAGATGTCGTTCGAGGTGAACATCTTGAAGTAGTCCTCGAGGTCTCCGGGGCCGTTGCCCATGGCGTGGCAGTATTCGCACAGGATCAGGGGCTTATCGGGATCCTCGGCGAGATAATCGCGCATCTCGGACAGCTTGGGATACATGCGGCTGTAGAGATCGATGTTGGAGAAGTCGTATTTGCGGGCGTCGCTGCGGTAGAGCGCGCTTTCGTAGTGGGTCAGGCGGGTGGGGTCATATTTCTTCGTCCATTTGAGGGATTCTTCGAAGGTGCAGCCGTACGCGCATTCATTGCCCATCGACCAGATGACGACGCAGGGGCGGTTCTTGTCGCGCAGGACCAGGCGGCGGGTACGGTCGAGCGTGGGCTCGATGAAATCGGGGTTATCGGCGATGGCCTCGTTCCAGCGCTTGAATTTGTGCTCGCTGGTGTTATTGGCGTAGTAGATTTCGCCGGGGCCGTGGCTTTCGTTATCGGCTTCGTCCACGACGTAGAAGCCGTATTCGTCGCACAGCTGATAGAAGATCGGGCTGTTCGGATAGTGACTGGTGCGTACGGCGTTGACATTGTGCTGCTTCATCAGCTTCAGATCCTTCTTCATCTGATCGATGCTGATGGTGAAACCGGTAACCGGATCGGAATCGTGGCGGTTGACGCCGCGGAAGCGGATGGGCTTGCCGTTGAGCAGGACGACGTTGTCCTTGATGGTGATTTCGCGCAGGCCGACGCGGTCGGTGATGGTTTCACCGGCGACTTCCAGAACGATGGTGTAGAGGTAGGGGCGCTCGGCGTTCCACAGATGCGGATTGGCGATGGTGAAGCTGATGGTCTGCGGGAAGGCGTCGTCGCCGGAGATGGTGGTCATGCCGGAGGCAACCGGCTCGTTGTCTGCATCGAACAGGCTGACTTTGACGGGCAGCGTTTCATGGGAAGGACGGACGCGCACGGTCACTTCTGCGCCGGACTCGGCGAGCGGGGTGGTGATGAAGTAGTCGGCGATGTGCTGTACCGGGCGGTTGAGCAGGTAGACGTCGCGGAAGATGCCGCTCATGCGGAACTTGTCCTGATCCTCGAGGTAGCTGCCGTCGCACCACTTGAGCACCAGCACGGCCAGCCTGTTTTTGCCCTCGGTCAGCTTCTCGGTGACGTCGAACTCGCTGGTGGAGTGGGATACCTGGCTGTAGCCGACGTACTTGCCGTTCAGCCATACGTAGAAGCAGGAATCAACGCCTTCAAAGTTCAGATAGACCATCGGGGTGGTCTCGTCGAAGTGATACTCAAAGTCGTGTACATATGCGCCGCAGGGATTCTGATGCGGGACATAGGGCGGATCGAAGGGGAAGGGGTACTTGATGTTGGTGTACTGGTTGTTGTCGTAGCCGTGCATCTGCCAGACGCTGGGAACGGGCAGCGTGTCGAAGCCGGAGGCGTCGTAGTCGGCGGCGAAGAAGCAATCCTTGAGGTCGTAGATGCTGTTGAAGTAGCGGAACTTCCAGTCTCCGTTCAGGAAGCGGATGCGGTCGGACTGCTTGCGGTCATGAACGAGGGTGTCCATCCGGCAGGAAGCGGGAATGTAGTAGGAGCGGAGGGGCATGGTGTTCTCGTGCAGAACGCGAAGGTTTTCGTAATGTCGGGGTACGATCATTGGGGTTTCCTCCTTTGTGTTCTTCTGTGCTTTCGTTGATTGTATTGTATCAAAAGATATGTATCATGACCATAAATAGTATTCTACAAAATATGCACAAAATGGTACACATTAAAATCGGCGGAGATGCTTATGCACATTCCTGCACGGTATATGCACAAAATGGTACAGGAGAATGCAAGTATGGATATAATCAGAGCCCGTCCGGACGGGAGAGAAGTTTATTTGGCGTACGGGCGGGCTGTTTTATTTATGTGATCAGATTCCCGGGGCTTTATTCTGAGAATCTGTTGTTTTTTCAAAAGATGGTTTGATCAGTGCGTGCGGGCGAATTCCCATGCGCTTTTGCACATGTCCTCCAGCGAGTGAACGGCTTCCCAGTGAAG
>JAFQQU010000012.1 GCA_017410445.1 Clostridia bacterium
CCTTAGACCTTTCGTTACGACTTCGTCATCCTGAACGCCTTCCAGATATCTCTGCGTGATGCTGACGCTTTCATGGCCCAGCAGGCGCGAAAGCGTGAACAAATCGCATCCGTTTCTGAGCTGCGTGTGAGCGAATGTGTGTCTGCAGGTATGAGGGGAAATGCGCACGCTTTTGCGGACGCCGACCTCTTCTGCGGCTTCCTTCATAAAGAACGCGATGGAGTTATTGGTCAGCGGCGTGCCGTATTTTGTCAGGAACAGATTCGGTGCGGTGATCTTGTTCTTGAAGTAACGGGTTCTTGCCCGGACATACCTCTGTATGGCCTTGGCGAGAACAGGCGAGAGGGGAACGAGGCGCTGCTTGCTTCCTTTGCCGTTGATGAGAATATGATTCTTGTGAATCTGTTCGGGAAGAAGAGAAGTCAGTTCTTCGCAGCGGATGCCGGTATCGAAGAACACTGACAGAATCGCCTTGTTCCGCGTATCCTGAAAATTCGGATGCGAGAAGTAGTTGATCATGTCCTTGATTTCCTGCTCGTTGAAGGCGATGATCTTCACTCTCGGCTGCTTCACGTTCTTGATGTTCTCGGTGAGAAGGCGGCCAACGTAGCCCTCGTGATAGATGTACGCGCTGAATGTCCGCATGACGCGCAGAATGTCGTTGATGTACTGCGGCCCTGCGCCATGCTCCTGCTTGTACAGGATATACTGCTTGTAATGCTGCGGCGTCAGGCGATCCACTGTGTCGACGTTCTCGTTGTCGCCGACCCACATCAGGAAAGCAGTCAGAAGCTTCCGGTATCCCTTGATGGTCACGGGTGAGAGCTTGCGGATCTGACACTCGGTGATGTACTCTTCCATCAGGTCCATGAGATTGTGGTTGTCTACCATAACAAAAAACCCCTCCGATCCAATCTTTTACGATGGAATCGGAGGGGTAACCTGTCTACGTCAACACAACTTAAGAATGAAGTTGTCTACTCAAGCAGGTCTGACATTCACGAAGCGTGAAATCCGTTAAGCCGCGGGCGATTAGGCCTTGTGGTCAACAGAGTACATGCGCTCGATCAGGTCCAGAACCTTGTTGGAGTAGCCCCACTCGTTGTCGTACCAGGAAACGACCTTCACGAAGGTGTCGGTCAGCGCGATGCCGGCCTTGGCATCGAAGATGGAGGTGCGGGCGTCGCCCAGGAAGTCGGAAGAAACAACCGCGTCCTCGGTGTAGCCCAGGATGCCCTTCAGTTCGCCTTCAGCAGCTTCCTTCATGGCGGCGCAGATCTCGTCGTACTTGGCGGGCTTCGCCAGGTTGACGGTCAGGTCGACGACGGAAACGTCCAGGGTGGGAACACGCATGGACATGCCGGTCAGCTTGCCGTTCAGCTCGGGGATAACCTTGCCAACAGCCTTCGCAGCGCCGGTGGAGGAGGGGATGATGTTGCCAGAGGCAGCACGGCCGCCGCGCCAGTCCTTCAGGGACGGGCCGTCAACGGTCTTCTGGGTGGCGGTGGTGGAGTGAACGGTGGTCATCAGGCCATCGGTGATGCCCCACTTGTCGTTCAGAACCTTGGCGATGGGAGCCAGGCAGTTGGTGGTGCAGGAAGCGTTGGAAACGAAGGTCATGTCAGAGGTGTACTTGTCGTCGTTAACGCCAACAACGAACATGGGAGTGGCGTCCTTGGACGGAGCAGACATAACAACCTTCTTCGCGCCGGCGTCGATGTGGCCCTGAGCCTTTTCCTGGGTCAGGAACAGACCGGTGGACTCAACGACGTACTCAGCACCCAGCTCGCCCCAGGGCAGCTCGGCGGGGTTCTTAACAGCAGAAACGGGGATGTTCTTGCCGTTTACGATGATGCTGTTCTCAGTGGACTCGATGGTGCCGTTGAACTGGCCGTGCATCGTGTCGTACTTCAGCATGTAAGCCAGGTAATCAGCGGGGCACAGGTCGTTGATGCCAACGATATCGATCTCCGGATGATTGATGCTGGCGCGGAAAACCATGCGGCCGATACGGCCAAAGCCATTGATACCAACTTTAATCATGGGAAACAACCTCCATAATAATAGTATGTAGGGTTTTCGAACACTATTATTTTACCCCAATTTGCAGAAAATGACAAGTGAAACCAATGACAGGAGTGTTCAAATAACGCGACTAGAATGTTAAGGTTTTGGTAAATTGATGGTTTTTGACAGATTTTCTGAGGAAATCAGAGTTTGAAGGGCGCCGCTCATACAGCAAAGTCTTTGTCTTGCGTTTTTCTGTAATCTCTTATATAATGTAGAAAAACACAGAATCAGCGAGGGAAAGAAATATGAGCAGGAAAGACGACATCATCCTGAAGCAATATGAAATCATCCGCGATATGACAGAGCGGAGCTTCAAGAGCATCGCAGACGACTTCTGGGGGTCTCCGGCGAAAACAGTACAAAAGGAAACTGCTGAGGAAAATAAAAAAACGCCTGAAGCGGCGGCGGTTCAGCAGGAGACGTCCGAAAAGAAAGAGGATCCTCAGGAGCCCGTTGAAACGATCGAGGACCTGAAAGCCGAACTGGCCGGATACATCGGCCTGGAATCCATAAAAAAGGAAGTAAACAACCTGATCAACATGGTGACGGTATACAAGATGCGCGAGCAGCACAATCTGCCCAATGTCGATATGTCGCTGCACATGGTCTTTTCGGGCAATCCCGGCACGGGCAAGACCATGATCGCCCGTCTCATGGCGCGCATCTACAAATGCCTCGGAATTCTTTCGAAGGGCCAGCTGGTCGAGGTGGACCGGAGCGGACTGGTTGCGGGATATGTGGGCCAGACGGCGACCAAAACCAGCGAGGTCATTCAGAAAGCGCTGGGTGGAGTGCTGTTCATCGACGAAGCATATGCCCTCAACAGCACCAGCGAGAATGATTTCGGCCAGGAAGCGATTGATACGCTGCTGAAGTCCATGGAGGACAACCGGGATGATCTGGTAGTCATAGTTGCGGGCTACGACGGCCTGATGGACCGGTTCATTCATTCCAATCCCGGCCTTGAGTCGCGATTCAACCGCTACCTCCATTTTGACGACTATACGCTCGATGAAATGCTCGCCATCTTCGAAATGCAGTGCAAAAAGGGCTGCTATGAGCTGGACGATTCGGGCAGGGCTGCGGTCAAAGCGCAGATCAATAAAGAGAATACCAATTCCATTTCCTTCGGCAATGCGCGCGGCATCCGGAATATTTTCGAGCGCGTTCTGGTCGCTCAGGCCAACCGCCTTGCGGCAATGGAGAATGTTACCCGCGAGGATCTGATGAAGATTACCAGCGAAGACGTTGATCTGTCGGACGGCGCGCTTGACGACATCAAGCCTGAAGGCGGATCGGGAGATGAACAGGATGGACAGGTATAATCTTCGGAGGTTTGTTGACGCGCAGGCGCAGAATTACTGCGGATATGAGCAGGCGCTGCGCGAGATCAGAAACGGCAGAAAGACTGGTCACTGGATCTGGTACATCTTTCCGCAGCTCCGTGCGCTCGGACGCAGTCCTACTGCGCTTCACTTCGGAATCAGCGGGCTTGAGGAAGCAAGGGAGTATCTGAAGGTAGCGTCGCTGAAGGAAAATCTTCTTGAAATCTGCGGCGCGCTGCTGAAGCTGGAAACCTGCGATGCAGGCTATGTCATGGGCGGTCATCCCGACGATATGAAGCTGAAATCGTCCATGACGCTGTTTTTTGAAGCGGCTCCGGAGATTGATGTGTTTCAGAAGGTGCTAGACAAGTATTTTGGCGGCCGGCAAGATCAAAATACGCTGCGGATTCTCGGAAAATAAATAACGAACCGGATGGGCATTGCGCTTCCATCCGGTTTTGCGTATAAAAAACGTCCCTCCGCAGATGCGGAAGGACGCTGTGCCGCTAATTAGTAGCGGGAAGCACGCTGCTGCTCGAAGCAGTCACGGCAGTAAACGGGACGATCGCCGCGGGGCTGGAAGGGAACCTGGGTGGGACGGCCGCAGCCATCGCAGATTACATCGTACATGGGACGATCGGCATTGCGGTTCTGGTTGCCGCCGGCAGCACGACGGGCAGCGCGGCAAGCGGGGCAACGGCCGGGCTCGTTCTGGAAGCCCTTGTCAGCATAGAACTGCTGCTCGGAAGCAGTGAACATGAACTCTTTGCCGCACTCACGGCAAACCAAAGTCTTGTCTTCGAACATGGAAATACCCTCCTAAATGTGTCGCCTTCCTAAATGACTACCTAGTCGCCGAATCCTGTCGTCGGAAGGGAAACAACCTCCGGAGGGAAACGGTATAACCATGGGCTGTCCTTTGGGGCTGTACGCAGTATATCATAACTTTGTCAAAATGTACAGAGTTATTCCAAATTTAACACGCTCATGGTATGATGCTGATTATGGCGATAAATAGGAGGAATTTTGACATGAATCAGGACATTCTGAGCGCTGCGCGTGCGAAAATGAGCAATATCTGTCCGCTGGAGCGGGATTGCGGAAAAAAATGCGGAGCGGCCTGCTGTCAGCCCGATGAGGACGGACAGGGCGGCATGTATCTGTTTCCCGGCGAAAGCGAGCTGGCCGGCGGCGACTGGGCGAGCATTATGCCTGCGATGATGGGAGAGAGGGAAGCAGAGATTCTGGTGTGCGGCGGTCAGTGTGAGAGAGACAGGCGACCGCTCGGCTGCATGATCTTCCCGCTGACGCCCGTGGTTGACGAGGATGGCTCAATCAGCGTGCGCTTTGATTACCGGGCGCGCAGGATGTGCCCGCTGCTCAGATACGGCATGGGCGGTCTTAAGCGCGAGTTTGTCGATACGGTCCGCGAAGTGCTGGAGATGATCGCATCTGACGAAGAAGGACTTCAGTTCCTGAGGGACTGGCAGGCGCTTGAGGAGCAATTCGACTTCCGTCTCTGATCATCCGGGGGAGAAATACACGATGGATTTCAGGGCGCCCGTGCATTGCAGCGATGAAATATGCACGGACTGCATGAACTAGACGTCGGTTTTCCGGACAAAGAGTGCCTGTGTATGATAGACGGCGTGGCTTACCGGCCGCGGAACAGAGCATAACGGCAAAACGCCTCCGCATGAAGAATGCGGAGGCGTTTTTGATCGAATTAACCTTGGGCAATTTGATCGAACAGCGGCTTGAGCCGGTCATACATGCCGGAATACACCTTGAAATGTGCGGCATACTCTTTGATCCATTCGGGATCAGGTTCATGCTGAGAGCGGGCCTGAACCATCTTTGCAGCGCTTTCGTAGCTGTCGAACAGGCATACGCCGACGCCTGCCGCAATGGCCGCGCCCAGGGAGGTGCCTTCGCCCGGCTGGCTGTGCACGCGCGTTGCAATGCCGAAGACCGAGGCGAGAATGTCCGGCCAGAGATTGCTCTTTGCGCCGCCGCCGGTGAGCATAAGGCTCTTCACCGGAATACCGCATTCCCGCATGACTTCGGCGCAGCTGTACAGCGCAAAGGCGATGCCTTCATATACCGCGCGGGCTACGTGGGCGCGGTTGTGATAGAGTGTGAAGCCCATCAGGCAGCCGCGCGTGTTGGGATCCCAGTAGGGAGTACGTTCGCCCATGAGGGTAGGCAGGAAATACACGCCTTCCGCGCCCGGGGAGATTCCGCGGGCCATTTCTTCGACAGAGGCGATGCTCCTGACCGGATCGCATCCGCCGGTCAGCAGATGCTCCGCCGCCCAGTTGAACGCGTCGCCGCCGCACTGGATGGTGCCGCAGGTGTGATTCGAGCGGCCGTCCATGTCGAGGTAATTGAAGATGCGCGCGCCCGGATCGAGGACGGGAGCCTCCGTCAGCTGACTGACCCAGGAGCTTGAACCGAGACAGGCATATGCGCTGCCCGGCTGATAGAGGCCGGAACCGCGGGCTGCACAGGCTCCGTCTCCGCCGCCGACGGCAACCGGAGTACCCGGCAGAAGACCGGTCAGCGCTGCAGCAGCGTCGGAAATGCCGTGCGTTGTGTCGTGGCCCGTGTGGATGTCAGGCATCCGGGCAGGATCGATGTGAAGGTCTGTGAGAAGGTCCTTCGCCCAGCATCCTGCCTTGATGTCGAGCGCAATGGTCAGCGACGCGTCGCTGTAATCGGTCACGCCCCAGACGCCGGTCAGGCAGCCGTAGAGATAGTCCTTGGTGTTCAGCCACCATCGGGCCTTTTCGAAGACAGCGGGCTCATACTTCTTCAGCCAGAGGATTTTCGGCAGCGTGTAGTGGTTGTCCAGCCGGTTGCCGGTCAGGCGGTAGAAATCAGCCGGAGAGATGACAGCGGCGATATCCTGAATTTCGGCAAATGCGCGCGAATCCGAATGAATGATGTTCGGATAGAGCACCTCGCCGGTTTCTGTAACCGGAATGCAGCCGTTCATTGTTCCGCTCAGGCCCACGCAGGCGATGCGTTCCGGACCGATATCCTCAAGCAGAAGCCGGATGGAGCGGATCATCGCATCGCGGATGACCCCGGGATCCTGTTCGGACCAGCCGGGTTTGGGGAAAATGGTCGGGTATTCGCCGCGGACAGCGTTCAGCACGCGGCCGTCCGCTGTGAACAGAGAGCATTTTATGGCGCTTGTACCCGCATCGCAGGTGAGAATCAGGTCTTTGGACATGGAGGGACTCCTTTCAAAGACAGAAAAGTGTCAGGCACGGTCGCGGCGCTGCAGGACGTCGCCGGCTGCAGCGCCGACCAGAGAAACAAAGGCGCACAGCAGCATGGAGCCGGGCGAGGGCGGAAAGCCGATGCACAGCCATGGAACCGCGCTGTGAACAAGCGGCGGAAGAATCCATGCGGCATAGCTGATGAGTCCGCGCCGGGTAGCCGCACAGGCAGTGACCGGTCCCAGTGTGCAGGGAAGAATCCACAGGAAGACCGCGCGCAGCAGAACCGACACGGCCGGGAACAGGAGCGGAAGATATGTTGCGCACAGCGCGACGATCAGCATCACGAAAAACTGCAGCGCCCAGAGCATCCGCCAATCAGTGAAAATGTGTTTTTTGCTCATATATTATGCCTGTTGCGGTATGCAATGTAGTTCAGCCAGTCGATGCGGCTGAGGAAGTGGGAACCGGAGCGCAGGTGATAGCCGACCGTTCCTTCATGCAGAGAGTCGCCGACGGCAGGCAGATGATCGGGCGTGACGAGGCCCGTTTTTCCGAGCACATCCCATGCGGGCGACGCGGCCGCGCTGCTCAGGAATTCGCTGACTGGATCCGCCCACTGATCTTCCTCAGCGGAGCAGACATACAGATGCCGCGGCGCAGTGAGCGCAAGCAGCATGTGCTGCTCGAAGGGCATCTCGTGCTCGCGTTCCGCCCAGGTCTGATAGTTGCCGCAGAACCAATAGGGGAATCTGTTGGTAATGGCCTTAACGTCCTCGCCGGCCTTGTCGCGGGTAATGGCGGCGCCGGAGCAGCCGGAATCATTGGAGATGACCATCGAGAAGCGCTCGTCCTGCGCGCCGCACCAGAGAGCGGTCTTGCCCAGTCTGGAGTGGCCGATGACAGCAACGCGGCTGTGGTCAATGTCATCGCGGGTCAGCACATAGTCCATGATGCGGCTGGCAGCGAAAGCCCACATGCCGATTTTGCCCCAGCCGGTCTTTGCGTCGCGGGGATAGTTCAGCATGAGGCCGGTTTCCTCGCCGTTGTCCGTCGTGACGTCATTATAATAAAAGGTAGCGACGCCGTAGCCGCTGTCGATGATTTCTTCCATCGGAAGATACCGGTCGGGAATGTTCGGGCGGAAAGCGATGGCGATGAACAGGGGCGCGGGATTTGCGGATTTGGGCAGGATCAGATCAAACGGGAAGCTGAAAGGGCCCTTCGGCGTATCGAAAGTGAGCTCGAGCTTTTCGGAAACCGCCTTGTTGGCAAAGGAATTCTCTTCGCAGGAGAGCTGCCTGCAGTCCACGTGGTCGGGCGCGGCGGGCGTATAGCCGTAAACCTGATCGGACAACAGGTCGATCAGCTCGCGGCGCCGGGTGCGCCACTGCGCTTCGGAGGCAGCAGGCGTTCCGTCATTCATGGTCAGCAGGGAGGGAAGAGCGCGTTTTTCGATCAATCCTTTAATCATTTCGGGCACCTCCTGAGTCTGTTTTTGTTCAAACTATACGGGAAGCAGGCTTCCTGTTGTCAAATAGTATAGAATAGAAAAAACAATCTGTCAATCTTCTCGAAGCTGTGGTATAATGGATACATATCCTGAAGGAGAAGAAATCTTGATGAGCAGATCAAACGATGCGATCCGCGCTTATGCGGAGCGGCTTCAGCCGCAGATCAGGCTGTTTTACCGGGCCGCCCATGCGGTTACGGGCAACAGGCGATTGGCGGAGAGGGTGCTGAGCGACGCGGCGCTGAACGCGTATCTGAACCGGAACGACTGGCGCGAGCGGATGAGCTTCCGCGAGGGCGTGCTGCGGGCGATATGGACCGAAGGCCGGGAACAGCTGAAGCGGGAACCGGAAGCAGACTGGGACTGGACCGGCATGACCCGGGACGGTCTCGGGGAGGACAGGCCGCTGATTGCCATGCTGGCCGCACAGCCGCCCGAGGTGCAGCGGGCCATGCTGCTGAGATACGGCTGCAGCCTTTCGGCCAAGGAAATCGCGATTCTGACGGACAGCACGGGCGAACAGGTGCGGGAGCTTCTGTCCCGCTGTCAGGCGCGCGCAGAGCGTGAGCTGAACGCGAGGGGAGAGAACTTCAAGCCGTTCGAACGGTATGCCGCTCGTGAATTCAGGGCGTGGATGAACCGGGAAAACAACGAGGCGATCGACGCGGGCTATTTCCTCGGCGTGTTTGAGCGGGACGCCATGGGAACCAACCGTCCCCGGCGAATAGCCGTCAGGATTATCCGGTGGCTGCTGGCTGTGATCGGTTCTCTTGCGCTGGCTGTCGGCGTATGGCTGATCGCGGTGCTGATGGAAATGTAGTATTCAAAAGTGTTTTAGATTTAAGAAATGTAATATGCCCAAAAGATGTTAAATTTGTGCGATATTCCGACCGTCTTTGCAGGATTGTTCGATTTAAAATCCGAAATTATCCATTGTCAGACGGAGGAAAATATAGTATAATTAGACTGTAGTGAAAATCAAGGAGGTTTATTAACCATGATTCAAGTAATTCTTGGCGGCAAGGGCAGCGGTAAGACTCTGAAACTGATTGATATGGCCAACACTTCCGTGAGCGAAGAGCGGGGCAATATTTTCTATATCGACCACAACAACCGTCATATGTACGACCTGAAGCGTGAAATCCGCCTGGTCAACGCGGCTGAGTTTGCGATCGATACCCCCGAAGGCTTCTATGGCCTGCTCTGCGGTATGCTGTCGGCCAATTTTGATATCACCCTGATCGTCGTAGACGGCTTCCTGAAGATCATCGATTCCGCCATCAAGCCCGCGGATCTGGAAGGTTTCTTCAACAAGACCGATAAGCTGCTCAACGAGCACAATGTCCGCATGGTCATCGGCATCAGCGGCGATCCGGCTGATATGCCTGAATTCGTTACCCGTTACGCCATCTAAGGAGAGATCGTTTCCATGAATTATTCCAGCACGCGCGGAGGTCTGCCCGTATCTGCGGCGCAGGCCATCGTGCGGGGACTGGGAGAGGGCGGAGGACTCTTTGTCCCCGAAGCCTTTCCTCAGGTTCCGATGAATGAGATCGCTGATATGGCGACAATGAGCTATGTTCAGCGTGCGGTCTGCGTGCTGAAGCGCTATCTGACCGACTTTACCGACGAGCAGCTGTTTGATATGGCTTCTCAGGCGTATGCCCGTTTTGATACGGAGGCCGTTGCGCCGCTTCATGAGCTGAAGGATCAGGTTGAGATTCTTGAGCTGTGGCACGGTCCGACGCTGGCGTTCAAGGACGTTGCGCTGACGCTCCTGCCGCATCTGATGACTGCATCTGCCAGAGCGACAGGCGAGGAACGCGAGATCCTGATTCTGGTCGCCACCTCCGGCGATACGGGCAAGGCGGCTTTGTCCGGCTTCCAGGATGTACCCGGAACCGGCTGCGCCGTATTTTATCCGAAGGGCGGCGTCTCTGAGGCGCAGCGCCTGCAGATGGTGACCCAGCGCGGCGAAAACACCCATGTCATCGCTGTGCGCGGCAATTTTGACGATGCTCAGACCGGCGTCAAGCTCATTTTCTCCGATCAGAAAGCTGCAGCCAAGCTGAATGAAAAAGGCGTTGTGCTCAGTTCGGCCAACTCGATCAACTGGGGCCGTCTGGTTCCGCAGATCGTTTATTACTTCTCTGCCTATGCGGATATGCTTGCCGCCGGAAAGATCAAAGCCGGCGACGAGGTCAATTTCTGCGTGCCGACCGGCAACTTCGGCAACATTCTTGCGGCGCATTATGCGGCTAAGATGGGCCTGCCTGTCGGAAAGCTGATCTGCGCGTCCAATGAAAACAACGTGCTGACCGATTTCATCCGGACAGGTGTGTACGACAGGCGGCGTGAGTTCCACCTGACGACTTCTCCGTCGATGGATATTCTGATTTCCTCGAACCTCGAGAGAATGCTGTATGAATTGTGCGGCAGGGATTGTGTGCGTGTGTCCGAATGGATGAATGCGCTGAAAGAGCAGGGAATCTATGAAATCGACGAGACGTCTAAAGAGATGCTGAGCAGTCTGATGTACGGCGGATGGGCTTCCCGCGAGGCTTGCGCGCAGGAAATCGACCGGGTATGGAATGAAGAGAAGTATCTGATCGATCCGCATACGGCGGTCGCGATGAGCGTCATGAGAGCATATCGTGAGGAAACCGGAGATATGAGGCCCTGTGTTGTCGCCTCCACGGCCAGCCCCTACAAGTTCGGACGGGCTGTTGCGGACGCGCTTCATCAGAACACCGACGCAGATGACTTTGAACTCTGCGCCCGGCTGACGAAGCTGACTGGCGTGAAGACCCCTGAAGCCATTTCCGAGCTTCCTTCGCTGCCGGTGCGTCATAAGAGGGACTGTGCGCCTGAGGATATGTTTGCTGAACTCATGCTGGAAATGAACTTCTGAGGACAGGTACAATGAAAAGAATTCTGCTTCTCGGCGATTCTATCCGGATCGGATACTGCGAAAAGGTCGCTTCTATACTTGACGGGAAAGCCGAAGTATGCTGGCCGGGCGAAAACTGCCGGTTTGCACAGTATATGATTGCAGCCATGGGCGGCTGGGCTTCCGCCGTTGGGCGTCCGGAAACAATCGACGTCGTTCACTGGAATTGCGGCCAGTGGGATACTGCCCAGTTTGAAAGAGACGGCAGGCCGCTGGTAACCGAGGATGAATATGAAAAGGCGCTCGTACGGGTGGACGCTCTGATCAGAAGGCTGTTTCCCAACGCACAGGTGATTTTTGCGCTTACAACGCCCGTTCTGCCCGGCGTTCCGATGACTGCGCCGCGTACGACGGATGACGTCGTACGGTATAACAGAGTCGCACAGAGGGTTATGGACAGGCTTAACGTGCCGGTGAACGACCTGTTTTCCGTCGCAGCAGAATTTTCTGCCGGGATGTATAAGGACGCCGTTCATTTTACGCCCGAGGGCTATCAGGTTCTTGCGGAGGCTGTTGTCCGCGCGCTTGAGAAGTATACTGTATAAAATGAATATGAATGCGTACGTCCCGTTGGGCCGGCGCATTCTGTGTAAATGGGGAGGTTGAGTTATGCCTTACGGATTCCCGTTCCAGAAAATGCAGGATTTGTATGACAGTCTGGCCGGAGCTGAGTTTCAGCTTCCGCAGCCCGGTTGCGTTGATACGCTGAAAAAGCCGGTGCAGGGCAAGGGCTTTACCCTGAAAAACCCGATGGTTGTTCAGCCGATGGAAGGCTGTGATTCCGATGAGGGCGGCGCGCCGACCGACTGGACGCTCAGAAGATACCGCCGCTTTGCAAAGGGCGGCGCAGGTCTGATCTGGGTGGAGGCGGTTTCCGTTCTGCCTGAAGGACGTGCCAATCCGGCGCAGCTGATGATCACCGAGGAAAACAAAGAAGCATTCCGGAATATGATCAATGAAATCCATAAGGCTGCAGACGAATCCGGTATCGAACGGCCGAAAGTCATCGCTCAGCTGACCCATTCCGGCCGCTGGAGCCGCCCGGTTGACGCCAAAATGCCAATCCGTGCATGGACCAGCCCGGTGCTTGATCCGCATCAGAATCTGCCGCAGGACTGGCCGATCATCTCTGATGAGGAGTTGGAAGAGATTCCCGCGATGTTTGCCAAGTCCACCAAGCTGCTCCGCGAAGTCGGTTTCGACGGCGTGGACGTGAAGGCATGCCATCTGTATCTGATGAGCGAAATGCTGGGCGCGGTCGACCGTGAAGGCCCGAACGGCGGAAGCTATGAAAACCGTACCAGAATCTATCTGAAGTGTGTTGAGGCGGCGCGCGAGGAAATTGCCGGCGGCATTCTGGCTGCCCGCATCAACCTCTATGACGGTCAGGCAGGCAACTGGGGCGTCGGCGAGAATCTGAGCCTGAATCTCGAGGAGCCGCTTCGTCTGGTCAAGGATCTTGAAGCGCGCGGCGTAACCCTTCTGAATATCACCATGGGCACGCCCTATTTCAACCCGCATGTCAATCGTCCGTATGCCCGCGGCGGTTATGAGCAGCCGGAGAATCCGGTACTCGGCGTTGCGCGTCTGCTGTACGGCTGCAAGCGCGCTCAGGAAACCGCGCCGGAACTGGTATGCGTTGCGACCGGCATGTCCTATCTGCGTCAGTATGCTCCCGAGATCGCTGCCGGCCTCATTGAGCAGGGCGGCGCGAAGGCGATCGGCTGGGGCCGCGGAAGCTTTGCCTACCCCGACTTTGCCAGGGACATCATTGCCAATAGCAAGATGGAGCCGAACAAGTGCTGCGTCACCTGCGGCGTCTGCACCAAGATCATGCGTCAGCCGACCGGACGCCCCGGCTGTCCGGTTCGCGATACAGAATGGTATCATCCGGAATTCCTGCGCGTACTGGGAGGAAAGAAGTAATGAGTAAAGTTGTACTGATTACCGGCGGTTCCCGCGGTATCGGCCGCGGCATTGCAGATCTTCTGTATGAAAAGGGATATCAGATTGCGATTACCTCCCGCCGTCCGGCAGACGATGAGGCGCAGAAAAAGTATCTGTGCATCTGTGCGGATAATTCGAATGCGGACGACAGAGAAAAGGCCGTTCAGGCGGTGCTGGAGAAGTACGGCAGGATTGATCTTCTGGTCAACAACGCCGGCATCGCGCCGCGCGTGCGTGCGGACCTTCTGGATATGGGCGAGGAATCCATGAACGAACTGCTGCAGATCAATCTGGTCGGTCCTTTCTTCCTGACGCAGCGCGTCGCGAAGGAAATGATCAAGCAGGGCAGCGGCATGATCGTAAACGTTACCTCCATGTCCAGCTATGTCGTTTCGACCAACCGCGGCGAGTACTGCGTTTCGAAGGCCGGTCTGTCCATGGCAACTCAGCTGTATGCGGCGAGACTGGCCGAATACGGCATTCCGGTATACGAAATCCGTCCGGGCATCATCCGCACGGACATGACCAGCGGCGTTACGGCCAAGTATGACGCGCTGATTGAAGGCGGCATCACGCCCATCAAGCGCTGGGGCGAGCCGGAAGACATTGCCAAGGCGGTCTATATGCTTTCTCAGGAGCTGCTGCCGTTCTCCACCGGCGAGGTGATCAATGTAGACGGCGGTTTCCACCTGCAGAGACTGTAATCTGAATAAATTTGAGAACGGAGCGGACGCAGTGTGCCCGCTCCGTCCTTTCAAAGGAGAAGCATTATGAGAATACTCAGCTGTAATACGGTGGTTGTCGGCGCAGGCGCGGCGGGCCTCAATGCAGCCGACGAACTCAAGCGCATGGGCGTGGACGTGCTGCTGGTTACGGACAGCCTGATTGGCGGCACCAGCCGGAACGCGGGCAGCGACAAGCAGACTTATTATAAGCTGTCCATGGCGGGCGGCATGTCCGAATCGGTCGGCCAGCTGGCCGGGTCATTCTATGTGGGCGGCGGCATGCACGGCGACCATGCGCATGCGATGACTGCGCTGTCGGCGAGAAGCTTTATGAAGCTGGCGCTTCTGGGCGTCCCCTTCCCGCATAATGAGTGGGGAGAATTCGTCGGATATCAGACCGACCATGACGCCAGTCAGCGTGCGACCTCGGCCGGTCCTTATACCAGCAAGCTGATGTGCGAATGCCTGATGGAGAGCGTAAAGAGCCGCGGCGTGAGGATGGAGGAGGGGCTGAAGCTGCTCTCCGTCCTGAAGGACGAAAGCGGCGCAGCGGCGGGTCTTCTGATGCACAACGGCAGGGAATATGTGGCTGTTAATGCGAGGAACGTCATTCTCTGTACCGGCGGCGCAGCAATGGCGTATGGCAAGATCGTATTCCCCGAAAAGCAGATGGGCGCGAGCGGCGCGGCCATCCGCGCGGGTGCGGCGGCCAACAACCTGTGCTACTGGCAGTACGGTCTGGCGTCGATCAAGGTAAGATGGAATGTATCGGGCAGCTATCAGCAGGCGCTGCCCTGCTATACCGACGGAACGGATGAGTTCCTTGCGCCGTCCTTCAGGGACAAGCAGGACATGATGGATTCCGTGTTCCTCAAGGGCTATCAGTGGCCGTTTGACGCCCGGAAGATTGCCGGTTCCTCGCGCGTGGATCAGGCGGTTGCCGCGCTGAACGCAAAGGGCGGAAAGGCCTATATGGATTTCACGAGAGAACCTGCGGGCGGGGCTATGACTGAGCTGGGCGACGAGGCCCGTCAGTATCTGATCAACTGCGGCGCGCTTCAGGACAAGCCTATCGACCGCCTGAACGCGATCAACCGCAAGGCGATCGAATTCTACTGGGACCACGGCATTGATCTCTATAAGGAACCGCTCGAAGTTGCAGTCTGCGCGCAGCATTCAAACGGCGGCATCCTGATCGACGAATGGTGGCGCACGACCATCGACGGCCTCTATGCGGCGGGCGAGTGCGCAGGCGCGTTCGGCATGTATCGGCCGGGCGGCAGCGCGCTCAACGAGACGCAGGTCGGCTCGCTCAGAGCTTCACAGCACATCGCGGCGCATACCGGAAAGCTCCCGGCACGCACTGAGGAGGAGTTCCTCGCGGCGGCCGGATGTGCGCTTGAGAAGGAAATCGCGCTGTTTGATTGTCCGGGCGATGCGGACAAGGCCCGCAGGCTGCTGGCTGACCGCAGGCTTGAGATGGATAAGATCGCAGGCGCCATGCGCAGCGTGACCGGCATGAAGGCGCTGAAGGCGCAGATCGAAAAGGATCTGACCGAATGTGTGGCCGCGGGCGACCCGGTGCTCACGGCTGAGGTTATCGACACGCTGACCATGCAGAAGACCATGCTGTCTTCGATGATCTGTCAGGCGCAGTATGCGGGCGTTGCCGGACACGGCTTCTCCGATCGTGAGGTTATGGAGAATGCGCCGGATGCCTCTGCGTTCGCCTTTGAGACGAGAGACGGAGAAACGAAGGCGGTTGAGCTGCGTCCGCTGCCTGAGGGCGGCGGCTGGTTCGAAACGGTCTGGAAGAAATATCTGAACGGAGAAGTGTTCGGCTAACGGACGAATGAATGGAAGAGCATGAATAAAGGAAAACTGATCGCCGGAATCGTCTGGCTGATTGCGGCAGGCGCGCTGATTCTTCTGCTGCTCGGCGGCATTCAGCGGCTGCTCATCTCGGGCACTGAGCTGATCGACAATCTCGGGCAATACCTGATCGAAGAGGAAACGGATGAGGAGGGGTTTCTTCCGGAAGAAAAGGTCTGTGGCCCTGTGATTTTCGATGATCCGGAGGAACCTGAACCGACCGAAACGCCGGAGCCGGAGGAGCTGGTCGTTATCCCCGTTGAACAGACGGCGGAGGAACTGGCCAGGGAAAACGAGAAAACTGAATGAAAAAACCGAACCGCGGTCCATGATGGGCTGCGGTTCGGTTTTTGCGTCAGTATTCGTAGGTATCGCACATGTGCTTGTTCAGCACGCAGTCTACGATGTATGTTCCGTGATCAGTCACCAGCTGCCAGCTCAGGTTGGCGGTATTGTCCCCGGTCAGCCAGCTGCTGTAGACCAGGCGGGCTGTCAGCAGCGTGCAGGGGGCGGAGCGGGTGCTGTTGGCCATGGCAAGCGCCTCGCTGAGCGGCATGGGCGAAATGAACTCATCGGATTCGGTCAGGTCGCGCCAGCTGATATCAAGAAAAGAGATTCCGTCGACGCCGATGTTCGTATATACTCTGTCGTCCAGAACGGGGATGCCCGCTTCGGTCAGGTGGCTGAAGACGAAGTAATGAGAGGTGCGCTCGTAGCAGTAGGACTTGTACTCTTCGTCGGTCATCCAGCGGTCGGAGTAGCTCCAGCGGTCGCGGATGTGGTTGGTCTGGTCGTAAGCGGCGATCCATTCGTCCGGAACGATCCCCTTCAGCAGCGAACGGCAGAGGAATACGCTTTCGTCCGGCAGCATGTTCATGTTCGGGGCCTGATATTCGCCGCCGCGCTCGCCATGAACCCACGGATTGCCGTAGGAGAAGGACTGATCGAGGGTGCGCGCCCATTCGTCGTCGTAGATGCGGATGGTGCGGTATTCCCACGGCTCGTCACCCTGCGAACTGCGGTACTCGTCCGCATAGTCGTATTCGGTGCGCTCAACGGTGATGTAGTCCTCGCCCAGGAGCGTGATCAGCAGGTAATCAAGGTCGTATTGCTGCTGGCCGAGCGTTACGCTGGCCGGATACTGGGTAAACAGCGATTCGTCGGGCAGAATGGCATGATCTGCGACTGCGATCCACTCATATTCATCTGCATGGCAGACCGGCATCGCGGAAATGAGGAGTATCAGGGCAGTTATGATAAGCTTTTTCATTGGAATGATACCTCCTGTTCGTTTGATGAGAACAGTTTATCAGAGGGATGTATCGGAGTTGTTTCGCCGGGCAAATATGTCAGGGGGAGACGCTTCCGGTGAGCTTGAAAAGAAGCGTGCCGGCAGAGGGCATGGCGGTGACGGTTACGCCCAATTGGGTGCCGCGGATCTGTGCGCTCTGGCTCTGGATCAATGTGCTGATGCCGGTCGGGCCGTCCGCCAGTTCGCCGAGGGAGAGGGTGTTAGCATATTTTGTAAGCGAACCCCACAGACCGTTCTCATTCAGATACAGGCTGATGATATCTGGTTCCGCCGTCAGTTCAATCCGTAGAGGGAGGCCGGTTTCTTCATCAATGATGACGGTCAGGGAGTAATTCTCCCCGGTAAAGATCGCTTCGGCATAGCGGTATTCGGCTGCATACTGTCTGGGAACGAGCGTGAATGTTTCTGCTGCCTCGTAATGATCGACCGATACCGGCAGAAAAGCGTTGAGCGTCTCAATGATTCCGGATGGGATGTCAGCTGGTTCTCTGTTTGTCAGGAAAAGCGCAGGAGAGCTGTTCAGATGAGCATTCAGCGCAAGAACCCGGTTCAAAAGAGTGCCCTGATAGGCGTAATGTCCGTTGGCATGATTGAGCGGCCAATGTGAGCCGGACAGATGGATGTCCTGAAGGCGCACGGTCAGAGCGGGCAGAAACAGCCCGGTAAGAAAGCAGATAAGAGTGAGCAAAAGGGCGATCCACTTGCGGGATGTCATGCTTCATCATCCTCCTCTCCGCGCAGCGTCAGAGAAACGACGGTGCCCTTTCCGGGCATACTCTGAAACTTGAGCATGGAGCCGTGCAGGCGGGCGATTTCTGCACACAGGGAGAGCCCGAGGCCAGCGCCGCCCTGAGCCCGGGAGCGGGATTTATCCACCCGGTAAAAGGGCTCAGTGATCCGATGGAGGGATTCTTCATCCATGCCGCGCCCGTCGTCCCGGACGGAAAGAGTTGCGTACCCGCCGGACAGACAACTCCCGATATGAACGGAAGATGCGCCGGATTTTATGGCGTTGTCCGTCAGGTTGGTCAGGAGGCTCCTGAGCAGTACCGGGTCGCCCGGAATCGCGCCGCCGCCGTGTGACGTCGTGATTTTCACTCCGGCCTGTTCTGCAGCGTGCCGGAGCGAATCGGCCGTTTCTTCGATCAGCGATTGAACGGAAACGGGAATGGGCTCAAAATCCTCCTGCCCGAGCAGGATCAGCTCAATCATACGGGCAGTCAGCGCGTTGAGCCGCTTGCCTTCGGACAGAATCAGGTGAGCGGAGATCATCGCATCTTCGCCCTTGCTCCGGCCGGAGCGGATCAGGTCGGCATGGCCGATCATCGCGGTCAGCGGCGTTTTCATTTCATGGGTCAGGTCTGCGATGAATCGTTTCTGCCGCTCAATCCGGTTGGTCAGTTCATGGGTCATCCGGTTGAAAGAGCGGGCCATTTCTATGGTTTCGCAGCTTCCTTCCTCCGGTACGAACTGATTCAGCGCGCCTTCGGAGATATTGAGGCTGATCCGGGCAAGATTTTCGATGGGGCGCGTGATGCGGCGGGCAATCGCCAGCATGAATACAGAGAACAGGAGCATAAAAGCGAGATAGATAAGTATGTATCCGCCGAGAAGCGCACTTCGCGATGCATAGAGAGGAGACAGATCCGCCGTGATCAGAAGATGGTACTCATCTCCTGCCAGATGAACCGGACGGACTGTCTGAAGCATCTGTCCGTTCATGGTTATGCCGTCAGAGGACATGGGGGAGGAGGCGTTCAGAATGGATGAACCGTCCGGCGCATACAGCCCGGCGTTCGGATCAAGCTGACGAAGGACGCTGACGAGCAGGTCGTCGGTCAGCGGGATGCCCTGAAGAGCGTAATTGACGGCGGAGGATTCGAGGCTGTTGGCCAGATCGTCGCTTCTGGTTTCAAGCGCAGTGCGCTCCCGGGTGATCTGCAGATCGAAGGAGCTTGCGAGGAGCACTGCGCCAAAGAGGCCGAGCAGCAATCCGGCAGCGGCGAGACAGCGGAAAAGCAGCTGTTCTCTCAGTTTCATGGCTCGGAATTCAGCCGGTAGCCAATGCGGTTGACGGTAACCAGCCTTTCCTCCCAGTGAAGTTTGCGGCGCAGGCGCAGCACGTGCAGATCAATCGTGCGCGTATCGCCGGAGTATTCGCCCTGCCAGACCCGTTCGTAGATCGTATCGCGGAACAGGGCCATGTCCCTGTTTTTGAGGAAGAAAACCAGCAGCTCATATTCTCGATTGGTCAGGTCTATGCTCTGACCGTTCAGTAGAACACGGCGGCTGTCCAGATGAACGGCGACGTCTCCGAGGGAAAGGATATTTGTCCCCTTGTGGTGACGCCGGAGCACTGCCTCGATCCGTGCGATCAGTTCAATCAGCTCGAAGGGCTTCACAAGATAATCGTCCGCGCCCAGCCGAAGCCCGGTGACCCGGTCGGAAACGGCAGAGCGCGCCGTAATGAAGATGACGGGGATGTTCATCGGGCGGATCAGGTCCATCAGCTCGAAGCCGTCCGCGCCCGGCAGCATAACGTCCAGCAGAATGAGATCGAATGACTCCTGTTCGATCCGATCTGCGGCGGTCAGTCCGTCGTGAACGCAGGCGCAGTCATACCCGGCGGCAGTGAGGCCGGTCTGCATGAAGGACGCGATCGGGATTTCATCCTCTACAATCAGGATTTTTGACATCGGTATCCCTCCTTTGAGGTCAGTATACCGGTTTTTTGTATCCGGTTTGTATCTACCAACCGATGGCCCTGAAGCGCTGTTCGTATTTTGTCAGGAATGCTTCCAGACCATCGGGAAGAGCGTTTCCTGTTTTTCTTGTATTCTCTATGCTCTGATATATCTGCTGACGGAGCGCAGAGATGGTAAGAACCAGTTCAGAGGAAAGCGCATCCGTATCCGCATCCGGCGCGCACAGTTTGGTTCTGAAATATGCTTCATCATCTGCCGAAAGGACCGGCGCGTAATCGGGATATTCATCCTCCATTTCCCGGACGAATTCTGCGCACAGATCCAGTGCATTCAGTACGGACTGCGCCTTGGAGGAGGGCGCATCTGAGTGAGCGGGAGGAATCCATTGGGACTCAGGGTGCGTAAGAGATAATTCAGGCTCTTTGACAGATGCGGTACACCCGGTCATTAAACAGATCGTCAGCAAAACAAAAAGCAGCAAAGGGAGCTTCATAAAGCGCTCATCTCCTTTGCTGCTAAAGACGGACAGAACCGGAAAAATGTTCCTCGGATCAGTCCATATGCCATACGCCGTCCGCATATTCGGCCCGGATCAGCCGGGCGTGTGGTACGGAAAACTGCTTTTCTTTGTTGGAGTAGACGGTGGAATGAATCAGGTGCCGGATGATGTGGATGACGCCGCTGTGCGTGACCAGCATGGCGTTCCGACCGTCGCGGATCAGTTCGTGCGTCAGCTCCTTCCATGCGGATTCGATGCGCTGATAAAACCCGGCAGGGCTTTCGCCGTCCGGATAGGGCTCGTCCCATCTCAGGGTATTCCAGAACAGGCCGGGATAGCGTACGAGAGCCAGATCGTTTTTCATGCCGGCCAGAGCGCCGTTGTTGACTTCGCGGAAGCGGCTGTTCAGTTCAATCGGAAGGTTCAGTTTCTCAGCTGTCGGCTGCGCGGTCTGAACGGCGCGGGGGAGGTCGCTGGAGATGATGCGCGCGATCTGAAGCTCATTCCGGGCGGCGGCGATTTCTTCGGCAAGCGCGCGGACCTGAAGAGTGCCTTCTTCTGTGAGCGGGGAATTGCTCCAGCCGCCGCGGACGGTGGAATCATCCTGACCATGACGAACGAGATAGAGAATCAAACGGATACACCTCCCGAAAAGCACCGGCACCGGATGACGAATTCAACCGGTGCCTGATATTATTTATTCGGCTTTCTGACCCAGCGGCTTGATGTCTTCGTTGTCGAAGAAAGCGGCGGCGGAGAAACCGGAGGCTTCCAGCGCGCCCAGCTGCTTGCCCAGCTTTTTCTGCTGCTGCAGAATGGTAACGGAATACTGCTCTCTCAGGCGGGCGGCCTTCTTCAGAACCTCCGCGAAGTCAGCGTCGCTGCGGTAGAGCAGAGCCAGCTTTTCGGCGACGGGGGCCTTGTATCCCTGCTCGAGCAGGATGCCGCAGATGCGCTCGAAGCCGATCGAGAAACCGACGGCCGGAACCTGCTGGCCGATGAACTTGCCGATCATGCCGTCGTAGCGGCCGCCGCCGGCAACAGCGCCGGAGAATGCAGAGCAGGTGATTTCAAATACGACGCCGGTGTAGTATCCCTGTCCGCGGACCAGAGAGGGAGCGTAAGCGATGCCGTACTGACCGTTCGAGATGGACTTGACGGTATTGATGATGGCGAGCAGGCTGTCGGACAGGGTCTTGTCTTCCAGCAGAGCCGCAACGCGCTCAATGGAGAAATTGCCCTCGCGCAGGAACGCGTCCAGCGCTTCGACGGCAGAAGCAGGGCACTCCTTCTCGGTCAGCTCATTCCTGACGCCATCCGGGCCGATCTTGTCCAGCTTGTCGAAGGTGACGCAGACGCTGTCCAGCGTTTCGGCCGCGAAGCCCATGGCGGTCAGCATGCTGCGCAGCATGCGCCGGTCATTGATATTGACGGTGAAATCATTGAAGCCGATGGCCAGCAGCGCGCGCGCTGTGGTATCGATCAGCTCAATTTCGGCGTTGATGCTGTCGTCGCCCAGAATATCGATATCGCACTGGACGAATTCACGCATGCGGCCCTTCTGCGGACGCTCGGCACGGAATACGCGGTCGGTCTGAATGACCTTGAAGGGAGCGGGCAGATTGGCGCGGTTGGCGGCATAGTAGCGGGAGAGCGGCAGGGTCAGGTCGTAACGCAGGCCCATGTCGGACAGCGCCTTCTCATCGTTCTGGCCGAGAGCAGCTTCCAGCTTTTCACCGCGCTTAAGCACCTTGAAGATGAGGTTCAGGTTGTCGCCGCCGTCGCTCTTATCGAGGTTTTCCATATCCTCGAGCATCGGGGTGCTGATGCGCTCGAAACCGCTGGCGCGGTATACCTCAAGGATTTTTCCCTGCACATAGTCGCGCAGGCGCATTTCTTCGGGCAAATAGTCTTTCATACCCTTCAGGGGATTGATCTTCATATCAGGCAGCTCCTTCAATATTTGCTATATGCTATCATATCTTTATTGGCATGGTTTGTCAACCTTATTTCGGTGATTGTCCGTTGAAGACAAGAACTTTGTTTGGATGGTCGGAAACGAAGTATGTCGGAAATTTGTAATATTTCGAAATAATTAACAAATGTGGGCTTTGAATTTGCGAACAGCATTTCTGCAAGAACCATTCTGTGGGAATAGTTTATGCATTCAGGATGCAAGTAAATGCTGAAAATATACATATAAACGTATATTATGGGTGGAATTGGCTGATATTGCACAAGATGTAATAAAATGGTAATATATAGGCGAGGGGACGAAAGAGGGGCGATGAACATGTTGTCCGGAACGGTGATTCTGGCGCACACGAACGAGGGACTGACGGAGCGGATCGAACGGCTGCTCTGCTCGGGAAATCCTGCGCTTCATATTGAGCGGACGTCGCGCGGGCGGGATGTTCTGACGCTTCAGTCGCTGATGCGAGCGGACGCCATTCTGCTGGAAATGAATCTGACCGATATGACGGGCGATCATCTGATTCATGAACTGAGGCGGGATATCGTCAACCCGTATGTACTGGTGTGTTCGGGCGACAGAAGCATCCGCGCAGAGCAGCGGGCGATTATGATGGGCGCGAACGGCTACTGTGCGGCGCCGGTCGATGTTCCTGAAGTATGCGGACGGCTGGAAACGCAGCTCAGGCGGCGTGCTGAATCGATTGACGCTCAGAAGATGGTGCTTGAAGAAGCGATGCTTCAGCGTGTTTTCGCCGAGCGCGGGATTTCGAGCGATCTGAAAGGATATGTCTATCTGAAGCAGGCGCTCCGGCTGCTGGCGGCGGGAGAATGCAGTCTGAAAGCAATAGGCGAGCTTTATGACAAAATCGGCGCGCGGTTCGGACGCAGCGGCAGAACAGTTGAAAGAGATATAAGATATGCTGTTGCCAGATGCTGGGAAAGACGACGGGTAGAAGAGGGCAGACCCGGCAACGCTCAGTTTCTGGCAAAGCTGATGGAGGAATGTGATTCAGTAAAGCCCACTCTGATTACGCCGCGCGTGTCCGTCTTTGCTTCGGGCAGAAGAGTGTTCAGATGATGCATAGAAAAAAGAATCCGCAGGCTCAGCAGTCTGCGGATTCGTAAGTGATATGCAATTAGCAGTTCTCGATCGCGGTGCGGAAGATCTTCTCGATTTCGTCCATCGGCTTGCCCAGCTTCTCGGAAGCGACGTCCAGAACGGGACGGCGGTCATGCAGAGCGGTCTTTACGATGGTGGTCGCCTGCTCGTAGCCGATGATGGGGCACAGAGCGGTGGCAACAGCGGTGGAGTTCATCAGGTTGCGCATGCAGTTTTCCTTGTCAGCTTCGATGCCCTCGATGCAGTACTTCTCGAAGACGGTGGATACGCGGCGCAGCAGATTGATGGACTCAAACAGGCTGTGGAACAGGATGGGCTCGAATGCGTTCAGCTCCAGCTGGCCCGCTTCGGCGGCCATGCCGATGGTAACGTCGTTGCCGGCGATGCGGAAAGCAACCTGAGAAACAACCTCGGGCATAACGGGGTTGATCTTGCCGGGCATGATGGAAGAACCATGCTGACGGGCGGGCAGCTTGATCTCAACGAAACCGCCGCGGGGACCGGAGGACATCAGGCGCAGGTCGTTGGAGATCTTGGACATGATCAGCGCGCAGTTGCGGATGGCGGAGGAAACCTCGACGAAGCCGTCCGGATTCTGGGTCGCGTCGATCAGGTCTTCAGCCTGAACGAAGGACTCGCCCAGTTCGTAAGCCAGAACATGGCATACGTTGTCAACATATTCCTTGGTGGCGTTGATGGAGGTACCGATGGCGGTAGCGCCCATGTTCAGAACCAGCATCTCCTTGCGGGCATGACGGATGCGGGCAACGCCGCGGGACAGAGCGTTGGCGTAAGCGGCGAATTCCTGGCCCAGACGAACCGGAACCGCGTCCTGCAGCTGAGTACGGCCCAGCTTGATGATATCCTTGAACTCTTCAGCCTTGCTATACAGAGCGGAGATCAGGCTGTCCAGCGCCAGAATCAGGCGGTTGAGCAGCTTCAGGGTGGTCAGCTTGCCGGCGGAGGGGAATACGTCGTTGGTGGACTGAGCCATGTTTACATGATCGTTCGGATGAACGATGTACTCGCCCTTCTTGCCGCCGAGGATCTCGGTAGCGCGGGTGGCGATGACTTCATTGGCGTTCATGTTGGCAGAGGTGCCGGCGCCGCCCTGAATGGGATCGACGATGAACTGATCGCGCAGAGCGCCGTTCAGAATTTCGTTGCAGGCGGCGACAATGGCATCGCGGTACTCGATCGGAAGGGTACCGGCCTTGTAGTTCGCCATGGCAGCGGCCTTCTTGATCTCAACAAGGCTGTCGATAAACTCGGGCTGCATCACCTGATCGGAGAGCGGGAAGTTCTGCTGGGCACGGATGCTCTGCACGCCGTAATAAGCGTCGTCGGGCAGCTGAACGGGACCGAGAGAGTCTTTTTCGATGCGCATGTATATCAATCCTCCTGAAAGATATGGAAAATCAAATTTTCGATGAAATTATATCATGCTGGTCTTTGAAATGCAAGTTATCTTTCAAATATGATAGTAAATTTATAAAAATTGCAGGACGTGAATTCAATATTGACAAAAAATGCAGAATTGGAGAAAAAGAAGAAAAATGTGAGCTAAAATGCAGGATGGAATGAGCCGGGCGCAAGAGTTTTGGAGGAAACGAATTTTGATGATCCGGAGCGTCATTTTTTGAGGGAAAGTACTCCGGAGCGATCTTTTCTTGACAACGGAAAGGCAGTGTGCTATAAAGAAAACAGGAGATATCCAGGC